>JAJCZO010000109.1 GCA_029262355.1 Deltaproteobacteria bacterium | reverse complement strand
CTGGGGAGCGCGGCTCCACATCGCCCCGCTGGATGAACGCCCAGCCGTGGAGGAAGAAATCAGGGCCGCCCTTTTCCGCATCGCCTGACTCTCCCCCCGAATCAAACTGAGACACTACACGATAACGGTTCTGCCTTGACTCCCCTCATGCCGTCCAGATAACCCTAGCCGGTCTCCAAATTTTCCTAAACTCTGCACCAAAGTCCTTCGATCAAGGCAGGAGAAGCCCTCATGAAATCAGCCCTTTTGGGTAGTGTCGCAGCATTGGTTCTGGGTTGCGCAGTCGCACTGGCCCCCGGCATGGCACAGGCGGCGCCCATCGTCGTGAACCCCGGGGAATCGATCCAGGCCGCGGTCGACGCTGCTGCGCCGGGCTCTACCATCTTCGTCATGCCAGGCACCTACGTGGAGACCCACGGCGGCTTCGCCTCGGTACGGATCACGAAGTCCCTGAAGCTCATCGCCAAGAGCAAGCTGCCCGACTTGAAGGTGCGCATCATGCCGGGCCCTGGACAGAGCAGCGGCATTCTGATCGAGCCGGAGAACCCCGGCGATCCAGACGTTCAGCGCGTCACGGTCCAAGGGTTCACCGTCGAGGGCTACTCGCAGAACGGGATTTGGACGCGGTATACCGAACGCTTCAAGATCATCGGCAACGAGTTCATCAACTGCGACCATGTCGGGATCTTCCCGACTCTCTCCGCCAACGGACTGGTCAAAAAGAACCTCTCGTACGGAGCCCTCGACGCGGCACTCTGGGTCGAGGCGTCCGAAAACGTTCGCGTCATCCGAAACGAATTCCACACCAGCCCGACGGGCCTCGAGATCTCGGTCTCCAAGAACATCAAAGCGAAGAAGAACCACGTCCATCACAACGTGGTCGGCGTCGGCCTGTACCACCCGAACGGCGCGTCACTCCCGCCGCTCGGCGACGATGGCGACTGGGACATCATCGGCAACTACATCCACGACAACAACTTCCCGAACCCCGTGTCAGGTGGACTCGTAGGAGCCCTGCCCTCGGGTATCGGCGTTCTGTTGCTGGGTGTCGATCGAGTCGACTTCCGGAAGAACCAGATTCTGAACAACGACTTCCTTGGTCTGGCGATCGTCGACTTTTGCCTCGTGGCCGCCGGAGAATCGTTCGACTGCCAGATCAGCCCGCCCATCACCGACCCCGCGCCCGACAACAACACGCTCATTCGCAACGAGATCCTGGGCAATGGCGGAAATCCGCCATCCGGAGGATTCGGACCACTCGCTTCAGACGTCCTGGTGCTCGGCGGAACCAACAACTGCGGCTTAAAGAACGAGTTCGACACGATCATCGGCGGGCTGCCGCCCTGCTAAGGCGGCTTCTCGCCCGTACGCTGCACCGCTTCAGCTGCATCCGTTCGGGCGCAGGCGCGCGTTCATCGAATCGAGCGCCGCCTGCGGTCGGGCATCCACCTTTGACTCACTGCAGGAGACTGCCCTCATGAAAATCCGCCCCCTTGCGCTCTCTCTCGCCGCCGCGTGCTTGGTCGCCGCCCCGCAAATCGCCCACTCGTTCGGCAGCGGCGCCGCGGCCACCAACTGCAACGGATGCCACGTCCTCGGCACCGCGCCGACAGTGTCCCTCACTGGACCGACGACCGTCACGGGGGGAACGAGCAACGAGTACCTATTCATCATCACGTCGCCTGCCGGGCAGCTCAGCGGCGGCCTGAACGCATCCTCACTCCTCGGCGACCTGACGACCGGCGGCGCGGAGTCTTTTCTAACGACGACCAGCCCAAGTGCAGCCGGCGGCAACAACGATGTGACGCACGTCACGCCGAAGGCTGGAGATGGCGCCGAGGTCCGCTTCAGCTTCCTCTGGGAAGCGCCAGTGGCAGCCGGGCCGGCAACCATCGACGTCTGGGGTAACGCCGTCAACGCGAACGGATCCGCCACCGGCGACCAAGCCGCGTTCACGTCGCTGGCCATCACCGTCGAAGCCGCCCCTCCCCCCCCAGTCCCAGCCACCTCGCCATGGAGTCAGGCAGGGATGACCGCCCTATTGCTCGGCGCGGGTAGCCTGCTCGTCCTGCGCCGCCGCTCGTCGCTCTCCTAAGGAGGCCGACAAAAAGGCCGACAAAACGACAAAATGACCTGGAACCTTCCAGGTCAGCATCCTGCTGCATCGTTGATTCAACGTGCTTCGTCCGACGAAGCGAATTGTCCCCCTGGAAGGTTCCAGGTCATTGGATCCTTTTTGGATCCTTTTCTGGAAGGTTCCAGGTCATTGGATCCTTCTCCAGGTCATTGGATCCTTCTCCCTGGAAGGTTCCAGGTCATTGGATCCTTGGATCCTTTTTTTGGATCCTTTGTTGGATCCTGCTCTTTGGATCCTGCTCTTTGGATCCTGCTCTCTTGGATCCCCATTTGTTGGACCCTTTTCCTTCCTTTTTCAGGACGGGAAGGCGCTAGCCATGTCGTCGGCGAGCGTTGCCTCGATCCGTTCGAGCACCTCGCCCCGGACGCGCGCACGGGTATTCACGAAGGCCCCCCTTGGAAGCTGCGCGAGTCGTCGTGCGTGCCCGAGTGCGGTCGCTAAGAGATCGGCGGGAGCGACCAACTCGTCGAGGAACCCGGCGTCCACCGCTCCTTCGGGAGCGTAGATCTCGGCTTGAACCGCCGCGCGCTGCAGGTGCCGTTTCGAGATTCGATCGCGTGCAAACTCGACGAGGAAGAGCGGCGTCGTCATCCCGATCGCAACCTCATTGAAGCCGATCTTGAACTCGCCCGAGACCCCGATTCGATGGTCGGCAGCGCACAGCAGGACCGCCCCCATTGCGAGCGCGTGGCCGGTGCACCCGAGCACGACCGGCGTCGGGTGACGTGCGATCTGCACCGCAACCTCGGCACCGGCGGTCACGAGCTGGCGTCCCGTCTCGGCCCCGCCCGCACCCAGCACGCCAAGGTCGAACCCGGCAGAGAAGCGCCCCGGTCGGCCGGTGAGGAGAACGGCGCCAGCCTCCTCGCCGGCACGGCGAAGGGCGTCGCTCAAAGATGCGAGTAGGTCTGGGCTGAGCGCGTTCGCCTTGCCGTCATCGAGTCGCAGAATGGCGACGTCGCCGTCGCGCTCAAACTGAAGAGAATCACTCATGGCAAAAGCCTATACCCCCATATGGCCGCGAGCGCTCGACTCGTCATCTTCCCGAGCTGCGACATGTGAACCTCATCCGGGCAGACCGCGAACACGGCGACGTAGGTCCACCCGACTCCTCTACCGCGCATCGCCGAAGACCCATCGCCTCGCGAGCTCGCTTTAGGCTCTCCGCACGAGACCACAGGTCTGCCACTAGCAAAGGGCACACCTGCGCGGCCAGGCCGTCGGTTTCGCATCGGCCGTTTGCATCCATCGGGTTCTGAGGCTGAGATCAGCTCATGGAAGTCTACACGACAGCGCCACTCGAAGATCCTCGAGACGCGGCTACGATCTTCCCGCGTCTCGAGGAGATCGGCTACGACGGCGCCTTCTCCTTCGAGGCCAAACACGACCCGTTCCTCCCCTTGGTGCTCGCCGCCGATCGAACGAAGCACCTAAAGCTCGGTACCGCGATCGCGATCGCCTTCGCGCGAAACCCCATGAACCTCGCCAACCTGGCCTACGGGCTGCAAGCCATCAGTGAGGGCCGTTTCGTTCTCGGGCTGGGCTCACAGGTGAAGCCCCACATCGAGAAGCGGTTCAGCATGACCTGGTCTCGGCCCGCAGCGCGCATGCGCGAAATGGTGCTCGCCATTCGCGCAATCTTCGCTGCCTGGGAGGGTACCCAACCTCTGCGGTTCGAAGGCGAGTTCTACCGACACACGATCATGATCCCTGCGTTCGATCCGGGGCCCAACCCCTTTGGCCCGCCCCCGATCTATACGGCCGGATTCATGCCACGGATGACAGAGGTAGGCGGCGAGGTCGCCGATGGCTTCTTCGTCCACCCTTTCAACAGTCGAAAGTCCATACTCGAGAATACGTTTCCCGCACTCGAGCGCGGGCTCGAACGAAGCTCCCGACGTCGAGCGGATCTCGACGTCGTGTGTGCGACCCTCATCGTCACCGCGGATGACGAGCAAGGGTTCGCAAGGGCTCGGCTCGCCGCGAAGAAACAGCTGGCCTTCTACGGATCCACACCGGCGTACAAAGCCACGCTGGACTGTCATGGATGGGGAGACCTACATCTCGAGCTGAACCGTCTCTCCAAGAGGGGCCGTTGGGACGAAATGGTCGCCCTGATCGACGACCCGGTCCTCGAGGAGATCGCCGTCGTCGGTCCAAGCTCGACGATCGCTGCCAAGCTGCGCCAGAGGCTCGAGGGCATCGCCGATGGCGTCAGTCTCACGCACAATCGCGCTCCCGACCCAGAGCACTGGGCCGACATCGTCTCGAGTCTAAAGAACCTATGACCGGGCCGAGACGCAACGCTAGAACAGTCGCCCGATGGCGACGTGAACCGCCGCATGAACCCGCAGAGTTCGATGCCCGAGCGACACCGGGCGACATCCTGCGGCCATGAGAAGATCGCGTTCGTAGTCCGTGAACCCGCGATCGGGGCCGATACACAGGACTACTGGCCCGGGCTGGGCCCGCTCGCACCTCTCGGTCGCTTCCGGCACGGCCACCAAGGCCGTGCTGCCAGCGACGAGCCTCGGGAGTACGTCCTCGGCGAAGGGCTTGAAGGCGGCAACGGTATCCACTCGCGGCAGGATGCAGTCCCCGGCGAGAGCCACTCCCCGGGCGACATCCGCGTCGATCGCAGCGGGCTGTAAGGACGGGCTCTGCCAGTAACTCTTCGGCACGCGCCACGTGCCGACCAGCACGACGCGCTCGACTCCGGCCGCCGCGGCATCGACGAGGAGCCTGCGAGCCGCCTTCGGCCGCGTCAGCCCCGCGATGAGCGTGAGCGGCAGCTTCTTCGCGGGAGCATCGTCCAATACGAACTCGACCTCGACGCGGTCGCGCTCGCACGAGACGACCTCGGCCCAACCGAGTGCCTCATCGACGACCGCCACTCGCACCCGTGCGCCCGGTTCGACTCCGAGCCCCTCGATGAGGTGCCGCGCACGGGCGCCGCCGACACACGCTCGTCGCCGTCCCGAACCGTGCTGCGATCGGAGTTCGTCGGCAGTGAGGAGCAGAGTGTTCACAGCGCGTGGCGCGGATCCGACTCGTGCGCCTTCGGGCTGCCCGCACGCGCCTTTTCGACCACGATGGAACGACGCAACTTCGGCATCCTCCGCTTCTATGCTGCTGCGGACTTTCGAGGAAGCATCGCCACGACCTCTGATTCGCAGAGGAGTTCGGGCCGGCACAGAGGAGCGTCGACGAGCGCGCACGGGAAGCCTTCGAAGCCCCGTCGCAGACAAATCGCTCCTAACGCCGCCGCGTCGGACGGTCGCTTCACGTACGTGACCCCGCTCATCACGTTCTCGAACGTCGCGCCCTGCCCCGCGAGTAGCGATTCGATGTTGTCCAGCATTCGTTCGGCCTGGGCATCGAACTCCGTCGCATGCACCGTCTGACCGGCTTCGTCGATGCTCGCCGTCCCGGAGACGTGAAGCGTGACCTTGTTCGCCTCGACGACCCGCACACCACGCGCGAAGTCCGCACCGTAGCTCCACGCCTCATTGAGCGACGGGGTGGACATCTGCGTGACGTCGATGGGCCGCGGCGACTTCATCGCATGGAGGGTCATCGAACAGAGGTGCGCATCGGGAAAGGGAATGCCCTGCACACCCGTGCTCGCGGGCCTCTGCTCGATACCGCAGGCCTCGAAGAACTCTCGTCGGGCCACATTGAGGGCATCGTAGTCACGATCGATGTCGCGCAAGTAGATCCACGTGCGAACGACGTCGCGAAAATCCATGCCGGACCGAGCGAGAAGCCGCTCCGCCTCACGGAACATCTCCCTGGCCTGCTCTGCTCCGTCGCGACCAGCACCGTAGATGTTCGCCGTGTGGAGCGACTCCTGGTCGCCCAGACGAAGCAGTCGCGCACCGGACCTGGCGCATCCCTCACAGGCACACGACGGCTCGGGCGACAGATCGCGGACCGACCAGACATCGCGATCGCGGGGAACCACGATCGACATGGCCACCTCGAAGGCAGCAAAACCGTTCATGGGCGCTTGCTGGACGAACGCGGGATGCGGCGCGTCGGCGGCGTGGCCAAGCTCGTCCAGGACACGCGCCCGCGCCTCGAGCACCAGCGGAAGATCGCTCCGAATGTCGCGCAGGAAGAGAGTCTCTCCAGTGAGGTTCCGCACCGACGCCCGCTCTGCCGCTAAGGCTTCCGCGAACCCGCGGTACACCGAGTCGGCCTGAAGGGCGGCCTCTGCCGGTCGGCCGTTTGGGCGACAGAGGATCGCGACCTCGTCCGCCGCCGCGCCCGGAAACCGCCGCAGCACGGTCGAGCAACGTCGGGCGGACATCGCGTCACCCCTCAGGCGATGATCCGATCGCGTGCCTAGCCCCAGCGCGAGCCTGGCAACCTAGCAAGGGGGCAGCTCTGGGATTGCGATCGTAGTGCCCGCCACGTTCCCGCTGGCGCAGTTGTCTAACCCACCGAGAGAGCCGATGTCGCTGGCCAGAGTGGCGAAGGCCGCGAAGTCTCCCTCCAAGGGCGGGGCGGTAGCGTTGCCGGTCACCGTGTTGGAGGTGATCCGGATGCCGTCCGGCGAGGTGTCGGTGAAGAACGGCGGGTTGAGCTCGCAGTCTTGGATGGCGCACCAGTCGACGAGGACGACGCCAAAGAAGCTGTTGTTGTGGATTCGATTGTCGCGGATCTCGACATCGTCGACGCCGACCAGCGCGACACCGACGCCCGGCGGCAAAGAGCCGACCAGACCGCCCGATACCGGGTTCGGGAGGTTGTTGTCGTAGATGTCGTTGTCGACGAGGGTCCAGTTGCGGAAGGTCTCCGAAGGCCAGTCGTCCGGCGGCAGCCCTGCGCCCGAAGGATGGTAGAGGCCGACCCCGACGACGTTGTCGTGGATGTCGTTCCCCTCCATGTGAATGTCGTTGGAGATGGTGACCTCGAGGCCCGTCGGACTGTGGTGGAGCTCGTTATCGATGACGCGAACGTTCTCGGCCGCCTCGACCCAGAGCGCCGCATCCAGCGAGCCGTATGAGATGTTCTTTCGCACCTCGCCGTTCGCAGAGAGCGTCGGCCAGATCCCGTTCTCCAGATTGTTGATGGAGACGTTGTTCTCGATGACGAAGTTCTGCACGTGGCGCAGCCAGATCCCCATGTCCTGGAAGCCCTCGATCGTAAAGCCATCGATCGCGATGCCATCCACGTCCGGATCACCGAAGGTCTCGGGCTCGACGAGAATACCGTGCCTCTGTCCGGGGCCCGGCAGGATGCGCACGACCTCGCTCGACGAGTTCTTCGCGATCAGCTTGAGGGGCTTGGTGACCCGCACGGCTGCGTCACCGCCGTGAGACTCGACGTAGTCCCCAGGCAGCACGACGATCGTGTCGCCCGCAGAGGCGGCGTCCACGGCGGCCTGGATCGACTCACCAGGCCGAACGGTCGTACCCTCGTCGGGACTGTCTCCGCTGCTTGTGGTGCTGCTGTCGCCACAGGCAGAGGCAAGAACGAGGATGGCGCTCAAACTCATCAAAACGGATCGCATGAAACCTTCTCTCTACGCGCTTCGTGGGCTTTCACCTGCGCGGTTCCAGATATGCAGCACAATACCTACGATCCGGGCAAACGGCGAGTCAAGCAAGCTTGCCCGTACCCGCCCCGGCGCGCCCGGGTCAGTTGTTGGCCGCGCCCTCGAGGATCCAGTTGCGGATCGCGTCCATCTTCTCGGGCGTGAGGGGAGAGCCGTTAAAGGGCATCTGCGCCCCCTCGCCCGTACCGTCGAGCTTCGCGAAGAGAAAGCTGGCGCTCGGATCAAAGGGCGTAATGAAAGGCCCCTGGGCGCCGTTGACGCCGTCGGACTCGACCAAGAGCGTATTATCGTACGAAACACCCCGAGCGAGAACGACGTCCTGTGCGCCGTTGCCATGGCATACCGCACTCGTGGCGCACGAGCGATTATAGATCGGCTGCACGTTGCCCTCGTACGTGGACAGCGTGTTCGTCGGCAGCAGGAATGATCCGGGTACCGGCCCGACCGGGAACGCCGGATCCCACTGATCGGTGCACGGCGCGGCCGCGCACGGGCCCGAGCCGCGGCACTCCATGAAGTACTGGGCATCGGCCGGAACGTCCGCCTGCTCGACACTCGTGATGTCGCACGTCAGGAACGTCGGGGCGCCCCCGTCGAGCGGAAAGACGTTGCCACTCACCGTCTTGTCGTCGAGATTGTACGTGATCGCCCAGCGCTCGCTCCCCACGTCCTTGGTGATGAAGTAGCGGTTCGACTCCGGCGACAGCTGGATTCCGGACTCCCGCTGGGCCTGGGACGCACCCGGGAAGCCCAAGAGGAGCCCCGCGAATAGGGCCACCACCGCCACGAGGTGGGTCGTACAGCCATAAGGATATGCGTGCATGGGTTCCTCCGCCGGACATCGGGCCTCCCCACAGGGTAGAATTCCCGTCGGGATGGCACAATCTGCATGACGCTGCCGGTGAGGAGCGAACGGTGCAAGCCGCTTTCTGCGATCTGGGGATGAAGCTCGGGGGCATAGCCACTAGGGTCCCGCCACGATGAACGTCCTGGTGGCCGAAAAGCCCTCGGTGGCCCGCGACCTCGCCAAGGTCCTCGGCGCGACCCGCCGCCGTAACGGCTACCTCGAGGGCAACGGGTGGCAGGTCACCTGGGCGTTGGGGCACCTGGCGGCGCTGAAGGCGCCCGACGAGTACGACCCGGCACTCAAGCGTTGGTCGGTCGAGCGCCTCCCCTTCGTCCCCGAGCGGTTCGAACTCAAACCTACCCTCGAACGGGGCAGGAAGCAGCAGCTCGACATCGTTGCGGAGCTGTGTCGCAGCGCCGAGGAACTCGTCTGCGCGACGGATGCAGGACGCGAGGGCGAGCTGATCTTCCGCTACATCCTCGAGTACGCGGGCTGTGCAGAGCGCGAGCACACGCGCTTATGGCTCAGCTCCCTGACCGAACAAGCGATCAGCACGGCGCTCGCCGCACGAAGACCCGGCACGGAGTACGACAACCTGCACGACGCGGCGCGCAGCCGCAGCGAGGCCGATTGGATCATCGGCCTCAACGCGACGCGCGCTTACACGGTGCGCTACGGTCACGGCGGCGTGCTGTGGAGCCTCGGCCGCGTGCAAACCCCGGTTCTCGCGCTGATCGCACAGCGCGACGACGAGATTCGCGTCTTCGACTCGCGACCCTTCTGGGAGCTGCGGACGAAGTACCGCGACGCCAGATTCCACTTCACCGGCGACCGGTTCCGCGAACGCCCACCGGCCGAGGAGCTGTTGGCCCAGGTCCAGGGTGAACCGCTCACGGTCGATCGGATCGAACGCCGCCGCGAGTCACTGCAACCACCCTTGTTGTTCGACCTGACGCAGCTGCAGCGCGACATGAACCTGCGGTTCGGCATGTCGGCGGCCCGCACGCTCGCTGTTGCGCAGGAACTCTACGAGCAAAAGTTTCTGACCTACCCGAGAACCGACAGTCGCCACCTGTCTGTCGACATGGTCGACTCCACGCGCACGACGCTGGGCCAGCTGCGGGCATGGAAGCCCGACGCTCTAGCACTGCTGGCGGAACACATCGCGGGTGCACCCGAAGGCGAGCGTGGACCGCGCGCCCGGCCGCGCCGAGTGTTCGACGACGCCAAGGTCACCGACCACCACGCGATCATCCCGACCGGCAAGGTCGAGCGGCTCGCGGCAGAGCACCAGCAGGTGTTCGACACCGTGGCCACGCGGTTCGTACAAGCCTTCCTCGGCGACAAGCAACAAGACGTCACGACCGTTCACGCGACATCGGCCGCGGTGCCCTTCCGCGCGCGTGGTGTCGTCGTGACCGATCCGGGATGGAGCGCGCTCGAGCCCCGCGCGGAGGCGAACAAGGCAAAGACCAAGGGTCGCGGGAAGGGCCAGGACGTGGGCGACGACGACTCACAGGAGCTGCCGGCGTTCACGGAGGGCGAGAATGGCCCCCACGCGCCAGAACTCCACGAAGGCAAGACCAAGGCGCCGCGCCCCTACACCGAGAACACGCTTCTGGCGGCGATGGAAACGTCGGGCAAGTTCGTCGACGACGAGCAGTTGCGCGAGGCGATGAAGGGTCGCGGGCTCGGGACGCCAGCGACGCGCGCGTCCATCGTCGAGACGTTGCTGTCTCGCGCCTACATCCGCCGCGACAAGAAGGCGCTGCGAATCACGGACCTCGGCCGCTATCTGATCGCGATCATTGCCGATCCGGTTCTCAAGTCGCCCGAACTCACCGGCGAATGGGAGTTCAAGCTCGGCGAGGTCGAGCGCGGGGAGCGCGAGCGAAGCGCGTTCATGCAGGAGATCGTGGAGCAGATCCAGCAACTCATCGACAGCGGGTTGTCACCGGCCTTGGCGAACTCCGGACTGGGTTCTTGCCCACGGTGCCAAGCGCCGGTCATCGAAGGCCGTGAAGCCTACGGCTGTTCGCGCTGGCGTGAGGATTGTGGCTTCCGCCTACCGAAAGTCTACCGCGATCTCTCCCTATCGCACGGGCAGGTGCGCGAGCTGTGCACGCGCGGCGTCGTGCTACGGCCGGTCCAGATCGAGGGATCGCCACGCATCCTGTGCCGCACGGTCGCCGGCGAAGCGTTCGATCTCGAGCCACCGAGCCGCAACGCCCAGCGACCACGTGGAGACCGACCCGGTGGAAGTAGCCGGGGGAACGGGACCACCCACAAACGCGCCACGGCCGGAGGGAAACCTTGATCCGCAGGACGGCGGCCATCCCGACGTAGCGACCGCCAGGGCCCGCGCATCGTGGAATTTGGCGCCGTGAAGCCCTGGCCCTCGCTGTTTCGAGTGTACCTTCCCGCGCCGTTCCGGCGAGTGCCCCTTCGGCGCAACCCGAAGATCGCTTGACGCAGGGGCCATTCCCCGAAAAGCTGAGCCGCATCATGCCGGACACACGATCTCTCTACGAACGTCTTGGCGGCTACGACGCCATCGTCGCTTTCACCACCGCGCTTCTCGGCCGGCTCCAGGCGGACGACAAGCTCGGCCGCTTCTGGGAGAATAGGGGCGCCGACGGGGTCGCGCGCGAGCACCAGCTGCTGATCGACTATCTCGCGAACGTGACCGGCGGGCACATGGTCTACACGGGCCGAGAGATGCGGACGAGCCACAAAGGTATGGGGATCGACAGCGAGGACTGGGATCGGTTCGTGCAGCACGTTGGCGCCACGGCCGGAGAGCTCGGGGTCGGCGAAGCAGAAGGCGCCGACGTGCTCGCCCACCTCGACTCGATCAAAGCAGACATCATGGCGTGAGGCGGCCGCCCCTTCGCGCCACGTCCGCGATCACCGCCCGCAGCCGACTCGGAGTCACCGGCTTCTCGAGAACGGGCACACTCCCGCCGTCAGCCCGACGAGAGCATTTTGCGAGGTCCGCGCACAACACGAGCGCGGGGATCGACGATCCGCAGGCGGCACGAATCGCCGCGATCGTATCCATACCGCTCCCGGCGGATCGCTCATCGTGGTCGGCAAGAATGAGATCCGGGCGCACCCCCTGCATCTCGACGAGACCACACGCCTCCGCGGGCGAACGCGCCGCATACGCTCGGTACCCCCACGTGCCGAGAAGAAGGCTCATGGCGTCCAAGGATCGAGGATCATCGTCGATGATGAGCGCGTTCATGTCGGTGGATTGGGCCGTGGGAGGGCACCGCTGACGCGTCAGTTCAGCTCTTCTACGCGATTCCAGTATCCGACCCGCTTTCCCGTCCCGCCGAAGATGTCCGGCGGGAGCTCCACTGCCTCCTCGGCCTCAAGGGGCCGCCCCGATCCAGCCTGACCGAGTTCGAACGCGTTGCGCTCTTGGACCACGATGATGACCGTGGGGCCCGAGTTGGGGCCGGGTGCGGCGAGGATTCCAATCGTCGAGCCGCCGGCACCGAACCCGCCCCGACCGCCATGGCCGCCACTGC
>JAJCZO010000108.1 GCA_029262355.1 Deltaproteobacteria bacterium | reverse complement strand
CTATGGCGAGGGCGACCAGGGTTCCGAGCGGGCCATGGCGATCCTGTACTCCGACGAAGCGGAGACCAGCCACAGCCATCCCGTGATCCGGACGCACCCGGAGACGGGACGCGAGGGACTCTTCGGCTGTCTCGGTTACATCCGTGGCATCGAGGGCATGGAGGCACAAGAGGCCTTGCCCCTTCTTACCGAGCTCTATCAGTGGCAAGGCCGGCCCGAATTCCAGTACCGACACGAATGGACGGCCAACATGTTGATCATGTGGGACAACCGCTCCGTGCTTCACATGGCGACGGGCGGCTACGACGGCCGCGAGCGCCTGCTCCACCGAACCACGATCGGCGCCAGCGACGCCGTTTGACCTCGACGAGTCAGGCGAGGTTCACGACGTGAGCTCGACCGTCACCTGGGCAATCTCGCCGTTGAACTCGTTGTGTCGCTCCTTGTACGCCTCGGTCACCGGGGTGGCACCGTCCACGCCAACGTCGGTCGTCTCGTCTGCGGAGAACAAGAACGGTGTGGTCTTGTCGATGCGGCCCTCGGCCACCTTGGTTCCGTTGACGAAGATCGTGCCGGTACCGCCCATGCCTGGTTTGTCACCGCCCTCGTAGCCGAACTCGTATCGGATCGTCGCCTTGCCCGGCGGAACGGGGTTCGGCGTGGTGATCGTGTACGCCTCTTTCCCGACCCAATTGTGGACGTAAGCCGCCTTGCCCCCCTTCATGTAGAGGCTCCAGCCGGCAAACCGGCCACCCTGCGCGAGGATCACTCCTTCGCCCCCGCCTTCGGGAATCTCCACTTCCGCCGTGATCGTGTGCGAGCGATTCTTCACGTTGATGAAGGCGTTCTCCATCATGCCCGTCATGCCCTCGTACAGCGTCAGCGACGTGCGATCGCCCATCAGGTCCGGGCGTCCAGCGATCGCAGCGTTGAAGCGTTCGAAGGTTCGATCGTCGAGAGGACGCACGCTGTGCTCGATCGCCTCCCGCAAAAAGAGGGCCTGCATCTCCTCGAGCTTCGCCGGGTTCGAGGCAGCCAGGTCTTTGGCTTGACTGAAATCTTCATCGACGTGGTAGAGTTCCCACCGATCTTGGTCGAGCGGGCCATCCGGCGCGGCCGCCCAGGGCGTGCGGTGTTTCGCAGCCGCCACCCAACCGTCATGATAGATCGCCCGGTTGCCGAACATCTCGAAGTACTGCGTGGTGTGACGACTCGGGGCGTCCGAGTCGTCGAGGGAGTAACCGAGGCTGACTCCCTCGAACGGCTTCTGCTGCGCCCCGTTGACCGAGGTCGGGAAGGGTAAGCCGGCGGCCTCCATCACGGTCGGCGCAATGTCCGTCACGTGGTGCCACTGCGAGCGAACTTCGCCCTTCGCCTTGAACCCATCAGGCCAATGAACGACGAGCGGATTGCGCGTGCCTCCGTAACGCGAAGCAACCTGCTTCGTCCACTGAAAAGGAGTGTTCGTTGCCACCGCCCAGCCCGCATGGAAGTGGGGATAGGAAGTCGGACCACCCCACTCGTCGAGGTGCTCCAGCTGATCCTCGACCGAGTCCTGCAGCGCGTTCAGGGCCATCGTCTCGTTGAAGGTCCCAGCGAGCCCCCCCTCGGCGCTCGAGCCGTTGTCGCCAAAGACGTAGAGGAAGAGCGTGTTGTCCAACTCGCCCATCGCCGCGATGGCGTCGACGAGCCGGCCGACTTCATGGTCGGTGTGCTCGGCGAATGCGGCGAAAACCTCCATCTGACGCGCGTAGAGCTTCTTCTCGCCCGCCGATAGAGTCTTCCAGTCGGGGATGTCTGCTGGCTTGGGCGCGAGCTCGGTCCCCGGAGGGACGACACCCAGTTCGATCTGGCGGGCGAGCGTGTGCTCTCGGTACTCATCCCAGCCCGCATCGAACTTGCCCGTATACTTGGCGATCCACTCTTTGGGCACGTGGTGCGGCGCATGGGTCGCACCAGTGGCGAAGTAGATGAAGAACGGCTTGTCCGGCGTGAGCGCTTGCTCGTACCGCATCCAGGTGATCGCCTGGTCGGTGATGTCCGTCGTGAAGTGATAGTCGGGGTCCTCCGGCGGCTCCACCTTCGTCGTGCCCTCGTAGATGAGCGGAGCCCACTGGTTGGCCTCGCCACCGACGAAGCCGTAGAACTTATCGAAGCCCGACCGGGTCGGCCAGCGATCGAAGGGGCCTGAGACGCTCACCTCCCACGGCGCGGTCTCGTGGTACTTTCCAAACGCCGCCGTCGCGTAACCATTCTGTCGCAACATCTCCGCGAGCGGCGCGACGCTCTGCGGCCGCTGCCCCTGGTTGCCGGGAAAGCCCGTCGCAACCTCCATGACCGATCCGGTGTTCGCCGAGTGATGATTGCGACCCGTCAGGATCGCCATGCGCGTCGGCGAGCAGAGCGCGGTCGTGTGGAACTGATTGTAGCGCAGCCCACCTTCGGCGAGCCGGCGACGAAGCGGTCCGCATCGGCAGCCCCGGTTTGCCGAGCCCAGGGCGAGGAATCAGCCGCGTCCCCGTCATGGTACGATTGAGAATGATCGACGACCCCGCTTTCCTCGACAAGCTTGCGAAGCTCGGCCCCGCACTTCTCAGCGGGCTCGATGCGCTCGAGACCGCGCGTCGCCACCTGCACCCGCAGCGCTTCGACGAAATCCGGTCGGCGCTCGAACCGCTCCACCAGAAGCTCGCCGGGGCACTCACGGTGTTCGAGGCCAGCGAGACACCTGACGAAGCCAAGGCGTTCGCCGCGCAGATCGCGAAATCAGCCCACGCGACGCAGAAGGCGCTCTCCGGATTCTTGCAGCCGATCTCCGGGCCCGAAGAGATCCTGCACGCCATGCACCAGCACTGCCAGGCGCAGCAGTTCCTGTATCCACTACGCAGGGTTCTCCCGCCGGTGAGCCGGTTCTTCATCGAACCGGCCTATCGCGACCGGCTCGCCGAGCTCGACCCCGAACCAGCGCAAGGAGTCATGGTCGGACTGCACCGCGGCGGTGGTGCGCCGCCGGCCCGCGGCGGCTTCGTCCTCTACGTGCCCGAAAGCTACGACGGTACATCCGAGTGGCCGCTCGTCGTGGCGCTCCACGGCGGCAGCGGCGATGGCAGCGACTTCCTGTGGACCTGGCTGGCCGAGGCGCGTGGCCGGCAGTTCTTGCTTCTCGCGCCGACGGCCCGAGGCGACACGTGGTCGATGATGGGACCGGACGTCGATGCACCGGCGATCTGCTCGATGGTCGACTACGTGAAAAAGAGCTGGAAGGTCGACGCGTCGCGCGTCCTGCTCACCGGCCTATCGGACGGCGCGACGTACTCACTTCTCCTCGGCCTTCAGGATGGATCGCCCTTTACCGCGCTCGCCCCCGTGTCCGGCGTCTTCCATCCCGCCAACATGGAGAACGGCAACATCGAGCGTGCGAAGGACAAGCGCATCTACCTGGTGCACGGATCGCTCGACTGGCTCTTCCCGGTCATGATCGCGCACGGCACGCGAGACGCGTTGCAGGAAGCGGGCGCCGAGCTCGTCTTCCACGAGATCGAAGACCTGTCCCACACCTACCCTCGCGAGGAGAACGACCGGATCCTCACGTGGTTCGACCCAGGTCTCGCGCTCCCGGCGCCGGCCTAGGGCTCGGAGTTCAACGACGTGCGAGCCTCAGGTAGGGCGCTATCCGCTGGGCGACGGGACGACCCGCTCCAACGGACGCAGGCGCTCGAGCAAGAAGAAGCTCGGGGTTCCCAGGCAAAAGCCGCCAAGGTCGACATACGACCACCCGAGCAGCCGCTCGACGCTCCCCTCCTCCAACGCCACGACCGGGTCCCGCACGAGCCTCGTAGGATCGAGCCCCGGGTTTCCGCCGCGGCCGTAATCGAGCAGGAGCCCTTCGGGCACCCGGTACGGAAGAGTGTATCGGTCGAGGGCTTCGACGACGTAGTGGCCAAACGAGATCGGCTCACCCGCTTTCGTCATCGGTTCGATCGGCCCGTCGATTCCTCGCTGCTCGAGCCGAATGTTCCAGCCGCGCACGACGCCGCTCGCCGGATCGCGATGAAACGTCTTGAGGAACGTCTTCCATGCAAGCCGATCGATGAACCCCGGCATGCCGAGACTGATGCCCCGATACTCCCAGTCGGCGATCTGGTCGGGGTCGACCGCGTGTCCGGTCGTAAGCTGTCGCTTCAAGTCGGCCCGACTCATCGCGAGGAACTCGTCGCGCACACTCACGACGACACCCGCGACGGCCCGAGGTGAAACGCGCCGGCCCTCCACGCGCGCCAGGTCTCCGCCGGCGTCGTCGGCTGGCTCGCACACCAACGGAGGTACGCAAGGAAGGAGATGTCGGGATCTGCCGCTTCGTCCAGCGATAGGTCGACGCCCTGCCGCAGAGCGTGCTCTACGACCGCGTACAGCGTCTCATGGTACTGCTCGTACACGACGAGGTCGCGCAACCACTCCGCGCGTTGGAGATCACGGCCCTCGACGATCGCCCGCGCTTGCTCGAGCAGCTCTTCGGTCCGGCCTGGGTGGATCGACAACATCTGGAGATCGTAGACGAACTGGTTGCTGTCGTGGTGCGTGCCGAGCATGTGTCGCATGAGCCGCTCCGGCGTGCTCAGCAAGCCGGACAGATCCCAGGGAGCGACGGAGCCCTCGAACAACAGGAACGGGAACCGGATCGGACGCTTCTCCAACAGCCGCGCCCGCCAGCCCGACCGAACCGGGTGCGAGCCACTCATCCCGATCGTCTCGGAACGGAACAGGATTCGGTGCCACATGCGCATGACGCCGAGCTCGATCTGCCAAAGGTTGGGAACCCGCTCGACCAAGGCCGCCTGGCGCACCGCCTCCAGGTTGTAACGCACTCGATTCGGTCGGAGCAGGACGACGAAAGCGTGCCACGGATTACGCATCGAACAGCCTCAGTCCAGCGCCGTGCTGATCTGTTCGGCGAGCTCGGCAAGGCGAGCGGGGTCGCCCAGCACGCGCGTGTGCAAGGCGAGCTCCTGATCGACCCAGCGGGGCAAGAGGTGCATGTGGTAGTGGAAGACCGTCTGGCCCGCGGCCGCGCCGTTGAGCTGAAAGACCATCAACCCTTCCGGCTCGACGACCGCGCGCAGTGCCGTCGCCACACACTTGGACGTCGCCATCAACGAGGCGAGCGCGTCTGGGCTCGCCTCGAAGAGATCCTGACAGTGGTCCTTCGGGATCAGGAGCGTGTGTCCGTCGGACACCGGGAAGATATCCATGAACACGAGAGTGTGCTCGTCCTCGTAGACCTTGTGGGCGTCCGCCTTCCCGTTGACGATCAGGCAGAAGATACAGTTCGGATCGTGGGCCATGATCTTGGTTTAGCGTCCTTTGCGGGCCGAGTGCTACAGTGCCGATCCATGGCTGCCCTGGAGTTCTGGTTCGAGTTCGCCAGCACCTACTCGTACCCAGCGGCGGAGCGCATCGTGCCGCTTGCCGCCGCTCGCGGCGTCGACCTCGTCTGGCGCCCGTTTCTGCTGGGACCGATCTTCGCCGCCCAGGGCTGGACGGATTCGCCGTTCAACCTCTACCCCGCGAAGGGCGCCTATATGTGGCGGGATCTCGAACGCACGTGTGCCGCACGCGGGATCGGATGGAAGATGCCGTCGGCGTTCCCCCGCAATGGCCTGACGGGCGCCCGCGTGGCGTTGGCCGCTGCGCAACAGCCTTGGATCGCCGACTTCGTCCGCGCGGTGTACCGGGCCAACTTCGTCGAAGATCGCGAGATCGGCTGGGAAGAGGTCATCGCGGAGATTCTCGCATCGGTGGGGCAGGATGCCGACGTTTGGGTGGAGCGCGCGAGTGCGCCAGAGAACAAGAGTGGGCTGCGGGAGCAGACCAGCCAGGCGCAGGAGCGTGGGATCTTCGGCGCACCGAGCTTCACGGTGGGAGACGAGCTGTTCTGGGGAGATGACCGGCTGGAGGCTGCGCTCCTCCATGCGTCTGGGGGGAGCTGATCTCCGGCAGACCGACCAGATAGCGTCCCAGGAGTCAGAGACCGCGTCGAGGCCTAGCTAGTGCACCGCCGTCGACATAGGGTTAACGGATTGCCGTCTATCGGCGTTCGTCGCAAGGAACGGCGACGCAGGAATATAGGCAATCTTCCGAGGAGACGAGACGCGGCGACGGAC
>JAJCZO010000107.1 GCA_029262355.1 Deltaproteobacteria bacterium | reverse complement strand
GTCCGTCGCCGCGTCTCGTCTCCTCGGAAGATTGCCTATATTCCTGCGTCGCCGTTCCTTGCGACGAACGCCGATAGACGGCAATCCGTTAACCCTATGTCGACGGCGGTGCACTAGTTCTCGCAACGCGGGGATCGGGTCGAAGGGACGTGTCTGGCGAGGGGGGAGCTTTTCAACAGCCTGCTAGGGGCCGAGAGCCCAGCGAACTGCGACCAGAGGAAGACGGGGACTGCGGTGGCCGTCTCACACCGCCCCAGGCTGGGGCACGGCCCCCGCGGAGTCGGGGAAAGGGGACAGCAAGCAGCACGTTGGGCCGGCTCCGAGCGCCCAGTGTACTTCGCCCCGAGTTCGCGTTACTCGTTTCGAGAACATGGCTCGTGTTCGACTGCTCCAAACGTCCGATGTGCACCTCCGCCCCGACCGGCCCGAGCGGGGCCGGGCGCTATCGCTGGTATTCGAGCTTGCTCGAAGTCGCAGCGTCGACGCCGTGTTGGTGTGCGGCGATCTCTTCGACCGTGGCTCCGACACGGTGGGGCAACGGGCGTTGGTGCGACAGCTGGTGGAGAGCATCGCGCCCCGCCCGGTCGTATTCGTGCCTGGAAATCACGACGCGGACGACTACGGTCCCGACTCCGACTACGGCGCGAACGCGGTCGTGCTTGCCGGAACCCCGTCGTCGAGAGCGACGATCTGCGGGCTCGACGTCGTCGCAATCCCATACCAGCACGGCAAGGCCGTCGCCGAGTGTCTGACCGGGATCGGCGGTGATCCCCGGCAGACCATCCTGATGGCCCACGGAACGATCCTGGACGGCGCCGGCGATGCCTTCTCGGGTGAGGGCGAGGACGGCTCGTTCATGCCGATCTTCTTGAGCGATCTGCTCAAGCGCTGCTGTTACGCCGCGCTGGGACATCGGCATTCCGGGGGCAGCCTGATCCACCGAGACGGAGAGCGCCTCGTCGCCTACTCGGGCTCGCCGGTCTCGACCAGTCGACGCGAGATCGGCCCCCGCGGCGTGCTGCTGGTCGACTTCGAGGGCACGGCGGGAGTGCTCGCGCACGAGCACATCGCGCTCGGCACGCCCTTCTACGAGCAGGTCGAAGTGGTCTGCTCGCCGGGTGGCGAGGAAGCGGCAATCGAAGCGCTCGCCCGCGAGGCGCGCGCGAAGAAGAAGCCTGGCGCGCGCGTGCTCGCCAAGCTGTCCGGTATCTCACTCGCTCCCGAGTCCGAGCTGCGCGAGGCCGCCGAGATCGCGTTGTCCCGCGCCTTCGGGGGCACGAACGCAACGGAGACCCAAACCGTGTCGACGGATCCCGACGACCGCGACGCGTCGGTCCCCATCCTCGAGCTCGAAGCCGCGGCGTACCCGGCGCTCGCCGACATGCCGATCATCGGTGAGTTCGTCGAGCGGCTCGATGCCTGTGCGCGCGCCCAGGGCATCGACGACCCGGCCGCGCTGCAAGCGGCGCTTCGCGTGGGCCTCGACGCGTTCCTCGAGGCGCTCCCATGAGCGTACGCATCGAACGACTCTCGATTCGCGACTACGGGCCATTGCGCGACCTCGTTCTCGTGCCAGGGGACGTCACGGTCATCTATGGGCAGAACGAGGCCGGCAAAACCTCGTGTATCGACGCTCTCACCCGAGCACTCCGAGAGAGAGTACGCCCCGGCAATCGCAAGATGCTCGACAACCTGCGCGAGGGCCCGGGCTTCGAGGGCGAAATCGATCTCCTCCTCGCGCCCAATGATGGCGGGCCCGTTCTGGAGCTTCTGAGAGAGCACCCGTCGCTCGCGCGACTCTTCATCGTGCGCGACGCCGACGCGTCGCTCGAAGGCGGACGCGGGTGGCTGAACGCGATCCGCGGACGGCTCATCGGGATCGACCTGAACCGGGTCTCGGAGCGGGTACGCGCGACGGCCTCGATCGGCCCAAGCGATGCCCCGCGAGAAGCACGCCAGGACGAGCGACAGCGGCTCGCCGAGCGCCTCACGCGACTCGAGGGATTCCTCGCCGACCTTCCGGCAATCAGTCGGCTCCTCGAGGACTGTCACCAGGCCGAGCGCAACCGCGGAGCCGCGCGTGATCGCGTGGAAAAACTGCGCGCCGCTGAGCGGTACGAGCGCTTCCGACTCGCCCAGCGCGCGGTCGACACCGTAGGCAACTCGCGCCAGAGCCTGCGCGAGCTCGAACGCTACGGCAACGAAGACCTCTCCGCGTGGCGCGAGGCCGTGGTCGCCGTTCGCGAGGCGGCGGTCATCGCGAAGTCGGCCGAACACGAGACGCATCGACTGCGCGACGAGCAGACTCTCGTCGCCGAAGAGGTCCGCAAGCGTGAGATCGCCGCCGACAAAGCCCGGACCCAGATGGCGGACTGCATTCGCCGCGACCTCGACGGGTTGGTCAGCCGTGCGCACAACGCGCGCTCCGCCGCTCGACTCTGGTCACTCTGGCGCATTCCACTCGCAATCGGCGGACTCCTCTTTCTGGTGCTCGGCGTTGGCGTCGGAATCGAAGCGACGGCGAGGGACTCCACCACCGACGGTGTCCCCCTTGGGCTCGTCGCGGGCGCCGCCGCCGTGCTGGGTCTTCTGGGGGCCGGACTGTCCATCTTCGGCACGAGCCGGAGCCGAACGGCAGCGAGTCTCGAGGCCCAGGCCGTCGCCGCCTGCGGCGCGCTCTTTGCGAAGGCCGGCAATCTCGATGAGTGCTCGGCTCAGATCAAGGGAGTGACGGCCCAGGCCGAGCGGGCGGAGGCCGATCGCAGTGCCGCGGTCGACCAAAAACGCGCGTCGGATGAAACCGTGCACGCGGCCGACCGGCTAGAGGACGAGCGTCACCGCCGGCTCGAGGAGGCCCAACGCATGGTGGCCGACGTGCGCGAGCGCGTGCGACTGGCCAGCATCGACCAACTCGAAGACAAGTTGAAGCAGCGCACACAGGTCGAATCGACCCTCCAAGAGGCGCACCGCACGGTGCAGGGGCTCCTCGGTGACGGCGACAGCGACCTCTCGCTCGACCAGCGCCTCGAGCGCCTCTCGGTGCCCAACCCAAGGGTCGCCCCCGACGCGCACGAGCTCGCTGCGCTGGAGCGCGAGCAGGAGAGCCTCGACGAGAAGGTACTGGCCATGAAGGGCGAGATCAGCGACCGACGCGACCGCTCCCTGAGCGCGATCGGGCTACCCGATCTCGGCGCGGCCGAAGCGGAGCGCGAACGGCTCGCGACCGGGATCGCCACGATCGACGCCGAGATCAAGGGCGGCCAGCTCTGTTTGCACGCGCTGCGCGAACTCGCGCAAGACATCGACCGTCCCCTGCGCGAAGCACTGGGCAACGGACCGGGTGCCGCGGGCTCCTATCTCGCCCGGCTGACCGGCGGCCGGTACGTCGCGGTCGTCCTCGACGAGGACGGAGGGCTCGCCGTCGAGCGGCACGATGGCACCCGCTTCGGAACCAACTCGTTGAGCCGAGGAGCCAAGGACCAGGTCGCGCTCGCCGTGCGGGTGGCTCTCGTCCGCCGTCTGCTCGGCGAGCCCGGCTTCCTGGCGCTCGACGACGCATTTCTCACCTCGGACGCCGGGCGCCGCGAAGCGCTGGCCGCCGCATTTTCCGAGCTGGCGGACGAAGGCTGGCAGATCCTGTACTTCACCTTCGACGCCGGTCTACGCGACCGGCTCTCGAGCCACGGCGCGAAGGTCATCGAGCTCCCGACGCCGTCGCGCTCGGCCGCCTAGCGCACCGGCAGAACCTTCACGACCCCGGCTCGAACGGGTGGCGGACGAACGGCCGCACTCCGAGGCCCCGCCCGTACGGCACGGCCGCCGGCCAATGTCAGCGTGAGAATGGACAGGGTCAGGGCTCGCCTGTGCATGGCTCCTCCTGTGGGCCCAGCTCTTGCGGCGTTCCTGCGACTTGAACCGCGCGGCGCACGAATCCCGTCGCTGCCCGCCCGAGAACGTCGCCGTACGGGAAGCCCATGGAGAACGCCGCATCTACGCTCGTGGCGAAGCAACGCGAGACCTCAACCTTGACTCGCCCGGCGCCGTTCGCTGACCTGCCCTCATGGCCGGATGGTCCCAGCTCACAGAGATTCGCCCCGGAATGACCCTCGTGCTCGGAGGGGACCGGGTCGTCGAGATTCCCGCGGACATCGCCGCCAACTTCGCGGCCGGCGATGCGATCCTGCCGATCGAGGCCACGGGCGAAATCCTGCACGTACCGGCAGCCGAGCGCAGCATCGCGGGGCGGACCGTCTCGAGAGCCGCGGCGGCCTTCTCGAAGATGGGGAGCGTCACCGACGCGCAGATCTCGCAGTTCTTCGAAGAGTTCGCGGCCCGGCTCGAGGACGCTTCGACCTGGGAGAAGATTCAGAGGGTCAATGAAGGCGACGTCGAGGGAGCGCGCGCACGTGGGCGCTCGACGACGCGGCTAGTGGCCGACGAGGCACTCCGCCGTGGCATGATCGACGGGCTCCGTGGATGGATCGACGCTCCTTCACGCCGCGGGGCGGTCGTGGAAACCATCGAGCACGAGGGTTGGCGCGTCGACCTCGTCGGCGCCGAGCTCGGAATCGTCGCCTTCGTGTTCGAGGGACGTCCGAACGTACTCGCGGACGCGACCGGCGTCCTGCGCGGCGGCAACACGGTGGTCTTTCGTATCGGTCGCGACGCGCTCGGCACCGCACGCGCCATCATGCAACTCGCCCTCGATCCCGCACTCGAGGCGGCGGGGCTCCCCGACGGCGCCGTATGTCTCGTCGACAGTCCCGCGCACGCGGCCGGCTGGGCGCTGTTCTCCGACGCGCGCATCTCCCTCGCGGTTGCCCGCGGCTCCGGGCCCGCGGTCGCAACGCTGGGTGGCCTCGCCCGCCAGGCCGGCATCGCCGCCAGCCTGCACGGCACTGGAGGCGCCTGGATCGTCGCCAGCCCCCAGGCCAACGAGTCGGAGTTTCGCTCTGCGGTCGTGAACTCGCTCGATCGCAAGGTGTGCAACACGCTGAACGTGGCCTGCATCCCACGCGAACGCGCTGAAGCGCTCGTACCCGTTCTCCTCGAGAGCCTGGCGCAAGCCGGCGAAAGGCGTGGGCAGGCCTTCAAGCTCCACGTCGTCGACGGAGACCAGAGCCACGTATCCGCCGGTCTCTTCCACGAGCAGGTGTCGGTGCGGCGGGCCGAAGGCGACGTTTCAGAAGCCCAAGCCGAGCTACTCGCGGAGACCGACCTCGGCATCGAGTGGGAGTGGGAGGAAACGCCCGAGGTGTCACTCAAGATCGTCGACGACATCGATCACGCCGTAGCGTTGTTCAACCGCCACAGCCCGCAGTTCATCGCCAGCCTCGTGAGCGACGACGCGAGCGAGCACGAGAGATTCTACGACACCGTGAACGCGCCGTTCGTCGGCAACGGCTTCACGCGATGGGTCGATGGTCAGTACGCCCTCGAGCGACCGGAGCTGGGACTCTCGAGCTGGCAAAGTGGCCGTCTGTTCGGCCGCGGCGGTGTCCTATCTGGCGACAGCGTGTACACGGTCCGGGGGCGCGTGACGCAGTCCGACCCTGACGTCGGACGCTAGCACCCGAGACTAGTGCACCGACGTCGACATAGGGTTAACGGATTGCCGTCTATCGGCGTTCGTCGCAAGGAACGGCGACGCAGGAATATAGGCAATCTTCCGAGGAGACGAGA
>JAJCZO010000106.1 GCA_029262355.1 Deltaproteobacteria bacterium | reverse complement strand
CGCGGGTCATGCCGACGTAGCAGAGGCGCCGCTCTTCCTCGATCGTTCCGTCGTCCATCGCGCGGGCGTGCGGAAACACGTGCTCTTCCATCCCGACGAGATGAACCACCGGAAACTCGAGTCCCTTCGAGTTGTGCAGCGTCATCAGACTGATCGCGCCGCCGTGCTCATGGACGGCGTCGAGACCGGATACGAGAGCCGCCCGCTCCAAGAACGCATCAATCGATGTCAGGCCATCCGGCAGCGCGCCGAGCTCGTCGACCTCGCGCGCCGCCCCAACGAGCTCCTCGAGGTTGTCGGCGCGTGTGATCGAGTCCTCCGAGGCCTCGGCCTGTAGCCGGGCGAGGAGCCCGGTCTCGTGGATGATCGCTGTGACGACATCTCCCAGGCTCGAGTCGTGAGTCATGGACCGAAGTCGTGAGATCATCTGCCAGAAATCGCTCGCTCGCCTCGCGCTCGCGCGGGCCAGCTTCACGGCGTCCGGATCTTCGACGAGCCGGCTGAGCATCGCGCCGATCGAGATCCCCTCGCGCTGGGCGGCTTGGGTCAGGGCCTTTACTGTGGTCGCGCCGATGCCGCGGGTGGGGACGTTGATGACGCGGGTGAGGCTGACGTCGTCGTTGGGGTTCACCAACAGGCGTAGGTAAGCGAGGATGTCCTTCACTTCCCGGCGGTCGTAGAAGCGGACCCCGCCGACGAGTACGTAGAGTAGGCCTCGGCGAACGAACTCCTCTTCGAGAACGCGCGATTGCGCGTTGGTGCGATAGAACACGGCGATGCTGCTGAGTGGTCGGCCCTGAAGGATCGCGCCGCTGATCTCGCCGGCAACCCAGCGGGCTTCGGCACGGTCATCGGGGAAGACCGCGAGGCTGACCTTCTCCCCATCGCCGTTCTCGGTCCAGAGCGTCTTTGCGTGCCGGCCCGCGTTGCGTTCGATGACCGCACCGGCGGCTGCGAGAATGTTGCCCGTGGAGCGGTAATTCTGTTCGAGCCGGATGATGTGCGCGTCTGGGTGGTCGCGCTCGAACTCGAGGATGGCGCGGACCGTGGCTCCGCGAAAGCCGTAGATCGACTGATCGTCGTCTCCGACGACGCACAGGTCGCCGGTTCGCCCAGCGATCGCGTCGATCAGGAGGTACTGCGCGTGGTTGATGTCCTGGTACTCGTCGACCAGCACGTGACGATACTTCTGACGGAAGCGTCGGCGGGTTTCCTCGTTCTCAGTGAGGAGGCGCACCATCGCCGTGATCAAGCTTCCGAAATCTAGCGCGCCAGCCCGAGCGAGAAGGTCCTCGTAGCGACGAGCGGCCTGAAGGGTTGCCTCGCCGCGGTAGCCATCACCGGTGGGGCTCTGCGTGCGGAGGTCCTGTGCGTGGTTCTTGCTGCGGTCGAGGAATGATCGGAGCATGCGGGGCGAAACGACGTCTTCCGGGACCTCCACCTCCTGCAGAGCCCGGCGGCACAGCGCCAACGTGTCGGCGTCGTCGTAGATCGCAAAGGAGTTTGGCAGGCCCAGTTGGCCGGCATAGCGGCGCAGCCATCGCGCGCACGTGGAATGAAACGTCCCGACGGTGAGTCCGCCGAGGTCGCCGCCAAGCAGTCTCTCCAGCCGCTCTCGCATCTCGCGGGCGGCCTTGTTCGTGAAAGTGACGGCGAGGATCTCGTCGGGCCGCGCGCGCTCGGTTTCGACGAGGTGCGCGATCCGGTGAGTGAGAACCCGGGTCTTACCACTGCCCGCGCCCGCGAGCACCAGAAGCGGACCGTCGGCGTAGGTCACCGCTTCTCGTTGCGGGGCGTTCAGTTCACCGAGGTCGATCACCGATCGGCAGAGACTAGCTTGGACGTCTCAGGAGGTCACGCGTTGGTCGCGCAAAACCGGAAACTCACGCAGCAGCCGCTGCTCGTAGGCTTCGAGGCTGTAGTGACGTTCGACGTATGCGCGGCCGTTCGCTCCCAGTGCGTTGCGCAAAGTGGCGGACCCGGTGAGCATTCGCACCGCGGCGGTGAACTCGGCGCCGTCGCGTACCCAGAGGCCCGATCCCGCGCTGCGGCAGTGATCGACCATGACTTCGGAGTGCGCGTTCACCACCAACGGAGTACGCACCGCCATGGCCTCGAGAAGAACGATACCGAGACTTTCGAACGGGGAGGGATGTACGAAGGCGAGCGCTCGCCGCATGAGGTCGAGCTTCTCGTTCTCCGTGACGAACCCGGGGGCTTCGAGCCCGGGTAGGTTGGGAAGCTGCATGGAAGGCTCCCCAATCAGCACGAGCCGTGGAGGGTCGGCTTCAAACCGATGCAGAGCCTCGTACCACGTGAGGAGTTCGCCGACTCCCTTCTGGGTGTCGATGCGGCCGGCGTACAGGAGGAACGGAGCCTCGCCGTCGCTCGTCGATGCGGCGTCCGGGGGAAGTTCGATTCCGTAGCCGAGCAGCCGCGCGTCCGGGGGATCGTCTGGGTACAGGCGGGCGACGAGATCGACCTCGGCCTTGGTCGAGCAGAGCAACGTCGCCCGGCGCAGGCGTCGCCCGAAGACCGGTAGGTAGGCGGGGGGTTCGTCGTGCAACGTGGGGACGACCCGCGCGCGATTCGGGTGGACGGCGAGGAGGCCATCATAGGTCGTTGGGTAGAGGTAGGTCACGAACAACACGCAATCGAAGTCGCCTTGCTCGAGGGTTCGGATGAGTTCGGGCGCGACCGGCCCCTGCCCGCGAATGAACTCTTCCTGCAGCGGTTCAGGCCAGCCCCGAACACGGGCCGCGTAGGCGTCTCGGGTTGCCTCGGGGAGGATCGCGAACTGGCTCGGGTCGAAGGCGTCGTGCAGAAGACCACTCACCACGGACCAGCCAGGCGTCCTTCCCTGGGTGACGGGAAAGCGGCGCACCCGCACCCCGTCGATCTCGCTTGCGCCAGGCGGATAGACCGCAGACCATGTGTGGTAGTCCCCCGCGGTGGTCGTCAGGACCTCGACGTCATGGTGTCGTGCGAGGAGCCCGGCCATGAGTGCGGCGTGTCGTTCGGCCCCGCCCAAGAGCTCCGCGCCATATCGTTGTACGACCACCTTGATGCGCATTCGTCAGGCCTCGGCCAGCGCGCGGCGCAGCGCGGCTCGAATCGCGGTGACCGAGAACATCGTCGCAGCGCGGCCGCGCTGCG
>JAJCZO010000105.1 GCA_029262355.1 Deltaproteobacteria bacterium | reverse complement strand
GCCCACCACGAGCAACCCCGCGCCGTCCGCGTCCATGAGGCTCGCAAACCGCACCTCCGCCTTGGCGCCAGTCTCCTGGCCCCGCGAATACGGGACGGGCTGATCGGCGACCGCACCCTCCCACAGCCCCACGGGCAGCGTCATCCGATCGGCGTAGGTCGGCTCCGGACCGGGACCGTACCAACGGATCGTGTCGAGTCGGCCCGGAACCGCCATTCGAACGCCGAACCGCGGTAGCTCCGGGAGCTCGTCGGCGCCGGGCACGAACGCCATCTCCACGCCGATCTCGCCACTCACGAAGACCCGATAGGCGAGCTCCACGCGTGCATCCACGCCCGACGCCGCGAGGCTCACACGGACGAATGCCTCGCTCTCGTTCGCCGTGCCCGACTCGATGCCGGAGACGCGCAGGTCGTCACCGAAAGTCTCCCAGAGAGCCGCGCGCCCCCCCATTCCGTTGCCGACGTCGTTGTCGGTGAGGGCCCGCCAGAAGGTCGGACGAAGGGGTGCCTCGACGAGATCGACGCCACCGAACAGGTAGCGTGTGAGCGCGCCGGTCGTACGGGAGACGTGTACGCGGACCGATGGTCCGACGACGACGATCTCGTCCGCGCCCCCAGCGATGGAGATGGCGCCGAGCCCCTCGATCGGCGGTCCAGCGATCCCCGCCGGCAGCTCGAGATCGGCCCACGCAACCTCGTGTCCGGACGGAGCCCAGATCGCGTCGGCGGCGAGACGGAATGACACGTACAGCCGCGCCTCTGCGCCGGGGGCGAGGGCGGGCGACCCGTAGGGCAAGTCGACCTCGGCGGCCTCGCCGGGCGCGAGGCTCGGAACGTCGAACGCGCCGTCCTCGACTGGCAGGCCGTCGATTCGAACCTCCCAGGTACCCACCAGCCGCGAAGCCGGATCGGAATGGTCGTAACGATTGACGACCCGCACGCGGCCGCGCGCGAGATCGACCGGCTCCACGTGCACCGGCTGCATCTGGTGCTTCACGACCGCCAGCGCCGGGTGTGGCGTCTGGTCGGCGCCGAGCAGACCGTTCATGCAGAAGTTGCCGTCGCCGGGCGGCCCGAGATCTCCACCGTATCCGAAGAAGGTCTCGCCGGGCGCGCCCCCGGGAACCGGCAAGCGGAACCCCTGGTCCATCCAATCCCAGATGAAGCCACCCTGCGCCTGAGGGTGCTCGTGGAAGAGATCCCAGTAGTGGTCGAAGTTGCCCGTGCTGTTGCTCATCGCATGTGCGTACTCGATCAGGATGATCGGGCGCGTACGCGGCTCGCTCACCCATTCGAGAACCTCGGCGGGGGTACGGTACATCGGGCAATTCACGTCGCTGTGCGCGCCGACCTCGAGGAGGGTTCCGAACGCCGCCCCCTCGTAGAAGACGACCCGCGATGGGTCGCGCTCGTGCAGCCAGGCGCTGATCTCGTCGAAGGTATCGCCGACACCCGCTTCGTTCCCCATCGACCAGCCGATGATGCTGGGATGGTTCTTGTCGCGCTCCACCATGCGCTCGACGCGGTCTCGATGTGCCGCCGCCCACTCCGGCAGGGAGCCCGGATGGATCCCGCGGAAGAGCCAGGCGCCGTGCGACTCGATGTTCGCCTCGTCGACGAGGTAGATCCCGTACTCGTCGGCAAGATCGTAAAACTTCGGCACGTCGGGATAGTGCGCCGTACGAACGGCGTTGAAGTTGTTCTGCTTCAGGAGCTCCATGTCGCGGCGCATCTGCTCCATGCCAACGATGTGCCCCCGATCCGGGTCGTGCTCGTGCCGGTTCACTCCTCGAACGAGGATCGGCCGGCCGTTCACCTGCAGGAGGCCGTCCTTCATCTCCACCCGGCGAAAGCCGATGTTTCGGCGCACGAGCTCGACCGCGGCACCGCCCGCCCCCTGCACGGCCACCGAGAGCTCGTAGAGGGCCGGGTCTTCCGCCGACCAGAGCGCGGGCGCCTCGACACCGAACGCAAAGGCAGCGAGCGCGCCTTCGCACCCGGCAACGCCAACCGCCGTCTCTGCCTCGTGCACGACGGCACCGCCTGGGGATACGAGACTCATGGTGACCGTCGCCTCGGCGCCGCTCTCGACCAGGCGCCGCAGTTCGACGCGAACATCCACGGCCGCCCGAGAGAGGTCCTCGTCGAGCGTGCTCCGCACCTCGATGTCGCGGACGTGCGTCGAGGCGGCCGCCCACAGGAACACGTCCCGATAGATCCCGGACAGGTTCCACATGTCCTGGTCTTCGAGCCAGGTTCCCGTGGAGTAGCGGTAGACCTGCACCGCCAGGAGGTTCTCGCCGTCGACGAGGAACGGCGTCAGGTCGAACTCGGCCGGCGTACGGCTACCCTCGCTGTAGCCGACCTGCCGCCCGTTCACCCAAAGGTAGAAGGCCGAATCGACGCCGGCGAAATGCACGAAGACGTGCCGGCCCGACCACGCCGCCGACAGCGTGAAGTGACGACGATAGGAGGACACGTGGTTCCCGTCGGCCGGCACTTCGGGGAAGGTCGGGAAGGCGCCCGGCTCGTCGAAGGGATAGGAGACGTTTCGATAGATCGGCTCGCCGTAGCCTTGCAGCTCCGGGTGCGAAGGCACGTCGATCGTGTCCCAGCCCGAGTCGGCGAAGTCGACATCCTCGAACCCGGCGGGGCGCTCGGCCGGCGTCTCGGCGTGGTGGAAGCTCCAGGCCCCGTTTAGGGACAACCGCGGGGCGGACTCGAAGCTCGCCCGTGGCGGTTGCCGATTCACCTCGAAGACGTCGACCGCCGCCCACAGCGGCTCGGATTCGTCGGGCCACGGAACATCGGGGGTGCAAGGAACCTCGGACACTCGACCTACTCCATCTGCGTCACCGCAGCTCGCCGCGAGGAGCGCCAGACCGAAGACCACCAGGAGGGGCCTCATCGCGGCACGGACTCGCCTCCCGGCTCGTTCATCGTGGGATCGCATGGCTCGGAGGGAGGGCTACCCTGCCGCGCCTCCGGCGGTCAACGACGCGTGCTCATTCCTACTGGCATAGCATATGCCAATATGACATTCTCCGGCCATTGTTCGGGTTCAGAGACGGTTGGATGGTTCGTCCCCGCCGCCGGATCGGTCGACTACCTCGGGACGAACCGGCGAATCGAGGACTCCGTTGGTTGAAGAGTCTCCTGCGATTCCGCGGCGGATGGAAATCGAAGCCAGCACGGGCTCTGTCCCGAAAACTCGACCTCGCTCGAGGGTTCGCGCTGGCGGCTACCCGGCGACCTGGGCAAATAGGTCGGTCATCGTGCCTGCCGCCACCGCGTACCTCTCGCGCATACGCCAGCTGTTCGTCGCCCTCATCGCGCAGGCGCAGAAATCGGGAGAATTCCGCGACGATTACGAACCTGCTTTTCTCGCACAGATGGCAGTGGGCATGCTTAACTCGTCGATCACGCGCTGGCTGGCCGACGCGGAACATCCGGTAAAGCAAGGACTCGTCGAAGCGACCGAATTCGTGCTCAACGTCCTGAGCCGGAAGTCCGTTCCGATCGAGAGCTGACTCATTCGACCAATCGACCTTCACTCCACTCATTCACTCGGCAGTGCGCCCACAGCGGACGCCCCGGCCGGCAAGGGCTCGAGAGATCAGGCCCTTCGCGAATCAAGCAACGAGCGAACCCAGTTCTCAAGGATCAGAAGGGACCCCCATATGACCATCGACAAGGACATTGACATCGACTTTGCGCACGCCGATTCCTTCGACGCGGATATGCAGGAGCGCTGCAAGTGGCTGCGCGAGAACGATCCCGTCTTCTGGAGCGAGAAGACGGAGAGTTTCATCATTACCAAGTTCGCCGACGTCGTTCACGTCTCGAAGAACAACGATGTCTTCTGCTCCGGACAAGGGGTGCTGCCCGGCAAGATCGAAACGAAGATCGGCATGATTGACGAGGACGAGCCGCATCACGGCGAGATGCGCGGCCTGATCAACCGCGGGTTCACGCCCCGTATGGTGAAGAAGTGGGAGAGTGTCTTTAGAACGATAACCGACACTGCGATCGACGCGGTCGCGCACAAGGGCGAGTGCGACTTCGTCGAGGACCTCGCTGTTCCGCTGCCGTTGATCTTGATCGCGGAGATGATCGGCATCCGGCCCGAGGACCGGGAGCGCTTCCACGAGTGGTCAGACGCGATGATTGCCAGCCAGGGCAACTTCGACAAGCCGGAAGTGATTGCAGCTTCGGCCAAGGCCGCCGTCGAGTACATCACGTACGTGACGGAGGTGATCGAGAGCCGCCGCAAGCAACCGCGCGAAGATCTCATCTCCATTCTCGTGCGCGCACGCGAAGATGGCGTGCTGCGCAAGCTCGAGACGGGACAGATGGATCACATCGTGGAAAACGAGACCGGCCAGCGCGAGATGAGCAACGACGAGCTGATCAAGCTGTGCATCCTGCTGATGGTTGCGGGGAACGAGACGACGCGGAACGGCCTGTCGGGCGGTATGCAGCTACTGATCGAGAATCCAGCCATCCGTCAGCGCTTGATCGACGATCCGTCGCTTATCCCAGGTGCAGTTGAGGAGATGCTGCGCCTCGTATCGCCCGTGCTGAGCTTCCAGCGCACGGTCACTCGCGACACAGAGGTGCGGGGCGTTTCGATGAAGGCCGGCCAGAAGGTGTTGATGATCTACGGCTCCGCCAACCGAGACGCCGAGGAGTTCGATGATCCGGATGCGTTCGACATCGAGCGCAAGCCGCAGCACGTTGCATTCGGCATCGGCAACCACTTCTGCATGGGCGCAAACCTCGCGCGCATGGAGATGCGGGTGGCGTTCGAAGAATTCCTGCGACGGATGCCTGACATGGAGTACACGCAGGGCGGCCCGGAGATGGGCCTGTCCGCGTTGGTCCGCAGCGTAAAGCACATGCACGTGCGCTTTGCGCCGGAAGAGGCGCCCCACTAGCCCAGGGCGGGGCGCGTGCTCACAGATGCATGCGTCTCGCGCCCGACCTCGGTGACGTTGGTTGGCACGGCCGTTCGGTAGTACCCTCCTGCTTCGGTGGTGCTCGTGCTCAAGGACCTGCTCTTCACGGTGGTCGTTCCCGGTACCGTGGCGGTCTACCTTCCGCTGGTCATCGCCGAGGACGCCACGACGGTTTCGGGCGTGACGCTGGTCGTTGCAGTGGTCCTGCTCGCCGTCGGGGGCTCCGTGTACATCTCGTGTGTGTGGGACTTCGCCGCGTTCGGCAGGGGCACACCCGTGCCGATCGACGCACCAAAACGGCTCGTCATCCGACATCTGTATCGGTACACGCGCAACCCGATGTAGGTTGGAGTGCTTACCGTCATGCTCGGCTGGGCGACCCTCTTCCGAGTGCTCGACCTGGTCCTCTACGCCCTCGTCGTGGGCATCTGCTTCCACCTGTTCATCCGCCTGTACGAAGAGCCGCACCTGAAGCGCGTCTTCGGCAAGGAGTACGAGGACTATTGCGTCCAGGTCGGACGGTGGCTGCCGAGGCCCCGCCGTCGTCGCAGTACTTGATGACGGAGGCGAGATCGGGATTGCGTGTCGTCTCGCCCCCGGCCTTCTACGAGCCCCTCTGCGGCGTGACCGCAATTCGACCTTGCTCGAGGTTTCGCGGTGGTGGCTACCCGTCGACCTGGGCGAATAGGCCGTTCATCTCATCTACAGCCTCCGCTCGTTGCGGCGAGTGGGCCGGGTTTCCGGACACCGCTACGTTGATCACTATGGCGTGGCGATCGAGGAGTAGATCGTCCGCGCCCGCCCGGTCTCAGTTCCCGACGGCTCTGA
>JAJCZO010000104.1 GCA_029262355.1 Deltaproteobacteria bacterium | reverse complement strand
TATTGGCGGTACCCGGCGCCTCGCTGCTTGTGCTTCCGCATCAGCCACCTTCGCAACCTCCGCTCCGTGTACCGTTCGACGACACGGTACGTCCGGGCGACGGGTCCCTGGTCGAAGTACCCAGTCCACCCGCGCAGGAGCTTGTTCAGCTCCCTCACCCGCGACTCGGCCGTCTGCGACGACCACCGACGAGAGGTCATGTCATGGATCCGGCGCTTCAGGCTCAACACCGCCGCCCTCGACGGGCGCGTCCCGATGTAGCCCTTGCCGTCCTTGCCGTAGAACCGACCAAGCGTGTACCCGAGGAAGTCGAAACGCTCCCTCGGAATCTCGACGAGTCGAGTCTTCCGCTCGTTCACCTGCAAGCCGAGCCGGGTGATCAACTCGACCATCCTCGCCATCGCCGTAATTGACCACCCGAGCATCGGCGTCGCGGGCTACCGAGCTGCGGTGCCAAGCCAGGAGGAAGCGCCGGAAGTAGAGGTTCGCGAGCAACGGCGAAGCCACCCCACCTTGGGGTGTTCCGCGCCCGCCATCCTTCGCCTCCGTCGTCCTCACCTCCCGACCCGCTTTCCGCTCCACCACCGCCACCCGTAGCCACTGCTTGATCACCGACAGGACCGTCCCATCGGCGACGCGCCGGGCCACGCACTTCATCAGTGGACCGTGCGGGATCGTGTTGAAGTAGTCGCTGAGATCAGCGTCCACGATCTCTCGCCGACCGTGACGTGTGATGTGGAAGTACACGCTCCGGATCGCCATCTTGGCGTCCAGCCCAGGCCGAAACCCGTACTGCTGTGGGAGTAGATCGGCCTCGAAGATCGGTCCGAGCACGACCAGCATGGCCCCCTGGACCACGCGGTCTCGGATCGACGGTATGCCGAGCGGCCGCTGGCCGCCCTTCTGCTTCGGTATCCAGACACGCAGTAGGCCAACGAAAATACCAAGGAGAGCCAGAAGAATATCTGCGCGGACATCATCGAGTCGTCGCTCTCCGCTGACCGAGGAACTGGCAAGTACGCGCGGGGGCTTGGTCGAGGCCGCCACCGCCCGGCTCGACTCGAACGACTCCTTGAGAGTGATCGGAGGCGGCGGAGCTTCGATCCCCTCCGCCACGTCACCGCCGGCGCGACGGAGAGGGTACCCGCCCTACCCCGAGGATGTCATGGCCGACATTGTTCAAGGCGCGGATTCATGCATATATGTATGCATGCGAACGACTCTCAACCTACGCGACGATCTGGTCGAGAAGGCCGCTGCGCTGTCCGGCCTCACCGAGAAAACGGCACTGGTACACGCTGGGCTCGAGGCCCTCATGGCTCAAGAGGCGGCGAAGAGGCTGGCCCGGCTCGGTGGAGTAGACAAGAGGGCTACTAGCGGTCGCCGTCGCCGTCCCACTGCCGCCTGACGAGCTTCAAATGGTCCTCGTCGACACGTCCGTCTGGATCGACCACTTCCGGAAAGGCAATGCGACGCTGCAAGCCCGCCTGCTCGCGTCCGAGATCATGACGCACGAACACGTCATCGGCGAGCTGGCTTGTGGCAACCTCCGACGACGGACTGAGACCCTCGGCTGGCTCGAACTCCTCCCGCGCGCGCCGGTCGCCGAGGCGGGTGAAGTTCTGTTGCTGATCGACCAAGAGCGCCTTGCGGGAAAGGGACTGGGCTGGATCGACGCCCACCTTCTCGCCTCCGCCCGCCTCTCCGGGTGGCAGCTTTGGACCCACGATCGACGTCTTCGCGAAGCCGCCGCGCGGCTCCGCGTCGGGATCGGATGACCGGGGACATGATCGAGGTCATTGCTCTCCACTGATGAGGAACTGCCAGATGCGCCGGGACCGTCAGACGCTCAGCATCATTCCCAAATGACCCCTTGGGAATACCCGCAACGGTCGATCGGAGAGCGCCGAACGACAGGGGTCTCAGCGTGTCTCCCGCTGGACCCCTGGGAATAGTGCCCTCTCGGGCGGTTATCCCTTCCGGCCGACGCCGACGATCTCGTTCACCCAGCGGTTCACTGTCCCGACCCCGACTCCCATGTCTCTGGCGATCCGGATTTGGCCCCAACCCTTCGCAAGAAGTTCTCGAGCTCGGTCCTCGTCGAACGCCCGCTTCCGATTGCCAACTCGGCTTCCTCGGGCCTTCGCGGCACGTATCCCCGCCTTCGTGCGCTCCGAGACGATGGCCCTCTCGTACTCCGCCATCACTCCGAAGATGCTCGCGATCATCCGGCCGGTCGCGGTCCCGAGGTCGATGTTCTCTCGATAGGAAACCAGCGTCAGGTTTCGCTCCGACATGAACGAGATGATCTTGACCAGGTGGGAGAGCGACCGCCCCACCCGGTCGAGCGCATGGACGACCAGCACATCGAGCCTCCCCTTCTGGAGGGAATCCCAGACCGCGTTCCATCCCGGACGGCTATCCTTCGCGCCAGAGATCCCCACGTCGACGAACTCGACAGCGTCCCAGCCGCGGGACCAGCAGTACTCGCGTAGATCGTGGAGTTGGGCATCGACGGTCTGGTCGTCGGTGCTGACCCGCGCGTAGATCGCGACTCGCGGAGGTCTACCCACAGCCTGCTGATGCGCCGCATCACGACGGCGTCCTGTCCGGAAACTTGGCCGACGCGATTTGCGCCGCGCTTTTGTGCAGAACTGGCGTCAGCACGGCTACACCGGGCGGTGCGAGGCGTCGACGTTGCGCAGGTTGAGTGTGGGGGCGATCTTGTTCGTCGATGCCCTCGGCCCCGGCACTGCACTTTCTCCTCCTGACCTTCGCCGGGTGGGTGAATCGTCGACAACAGGATGTCATCGCGTACATGATCGAGGAGAACCGCGTGCTGCGCGAGCAGCTCGACAAACAGCTCGGTGGTCGGAGCATCCGCTTCACCGACGATCAACGCCGTCGCCTCGCGGCCAGAGGGAAACTCCTCGGAAGGAAGCTACTGCACGAGTATGCGGGCCTGGTCACGCCCGACACGATCCTCCGCTGGTACAGGAAGCTGGTCGCCAGGAAATACGACTGCAGCGCACGGCGTGGGCCTGGCCGCCCTTCGAAACCGCCAGAGACTGCGGCCTTGGTGGTCCAGCTCGCCTGCGATAACCCTGGTTGGGGCTACACCCGCCTTCGCGATGTCATGCGCAGCCTCGGTCACGAGATCGGCCGGACTACGGTCGCCGCGATCCTCGCAGACCATGGAATCGAACCAGCCCCCGAGCGGTGCAGAAAGACCTCGTGGGCGACGTTCCTGAAGTCTCATTGGGAGGTGCTTGCAGCGATGGACTTCTTCACGGTCGAGGTTGTCACACTCCACGGTCTGGTCCGATACTCGGTTCTGTTCG
>JAJCZO010000103.1 GCA_029262355.1 Deltaproteobacteria bacterium | reverse complement strand
TGGTCGGCCGAAGGGGCGAAGCAGAACGCGGCGACGTCGACTTCGGCGAGAATGGACTGGAGATCGTCTTCGCTGTCGGCCACGATATCGAAGCGCCGTACCTCGACCCCGCTCGGCACGGCCCCCGGCGCATGCCACTTTCCTGACCTCGTCGTGGCGATGACGCGCGGGGCGATCGCACCGGCACGTCGAGCGACTTCGCTGCCGAGCCATCCGGCGCCGATGATCGCGAGTGCGGGCTTCCGATCCGTCACGGGACCTGGCGGGACACGGTCCTAGACCGCCTGAACCTGGATCGGAATTCCATTCAGCACTGCATTGCCAGAATGCGCGTCGACCTCATTCTCGTCGGTGAGATCGTTGGAGCAGACGCCGGCGTTCGCTCGGGCCACGCCGAGTCTCGACCCGGTGTCGCTGTGGCCCCAGCCGTGCGGCAAGCTGACGACGCCCCTCATGACGGCGTCCGTGATCTCGACGGGCGCCTCCACGACTCCCACTCGGGACGATACGCGCGCGCTCGATCCGTCGCTGAGTCCCAGACGCGACGCATCCTCGGGATGGACGTGAAGCGTGCATCGTGCGCGACCGGAGACGAGGCTCGGGATGTTGTGCATCCATGAGTTGTTCGACCGCAGATCGCGTCGGCCGACGAGAACCATTCCGTCCTCCCCCGGATCGGCGGCGAGTCGTGCACGAACGCGCGCGAGGTCCGCGACGAACGGCTCCGGCGCGAGTTCGATCTTCCCCGACGCCGTACGCAGAGCCACGGGGAGGCGCGGTTCGAGGGGGCCGAGATCGATCGCGTGTTCGGACGCCGCGAGGGTGGCCAGGGTGAGGCCGCCGGGCTTCGTGCCGAACGCGTCGCCGTACGCACCGTTCCGGATCTGAATGTCGAGTAGGCGCTCCGGGCCGCGATACCGGGAAACCTGGCGCCGAATGTCGTCGGGGTCACGCTCGAAGATCGGGGAGTCCGGGCTCGTGACCGCCTTTTGCAGAACTTGCTCGAAGACGAAGTCGTCGAGCCCGTCGACGTCTCCGTTGGGTCCTTGCCCGCCGACGATGGCGGCAAGCCGGAGCAGAATTCTCCATTCGGGCATCTGCCCGTCGGGCACGTCGAAGATCGCGGGGGTGAAGCGTGCGAAGTTCCGCACCGCGAGTTGGGTGAACGCGAGCGGGTAGTGGGGCTGCTCGAGTGGAGACAAGCCGGGGAGCACGACATCGGCGTGTCGGGTGGTCTCGTTCAGATAGATGTCGACGCTGACCATGAACTCGAGGCTGCTGAGTGCCTTCTTGAGACGGGCCCCATTCGGGGTGCTCAAGACTGGATTGCCACAGACGGTGATCAGCGCGCGGATTTGTCCCTCGCCGGGAGTCTCGATCTCTTCGGATAGGCAGGCGACCGGAAGCTCGCCGCAGGCCTCGGGGAGGCCGCGCACGCGGCTCTTGAAGCGCCCGAGGCGCATGCCGCGTCCCTTGCTCGCCTTGCCGTGGGGATTCGTCGCGCCGACGGCGGCTTTCGTGAAGAGCGCCCCGCCTTTGCGATCGAGGTTGCCGGTCAGAACGTTCAGTACATCCACGAGCCAGCTGGTCGTCGTCCCGAACTCCTGCGTGCAGGTGCCGATGCGAGCGTAGACAGCCGCACTCTTGGCACTCGACAGTTCGCGGGCGAGCCGACGGATCTCTTCAGAAGCGATGCCGCAGGCATCGGCCACGGCTTCGGGCGTGAAGTCGCGCACGAGGTGGCCGATCCGATCCAGGCCGTTGCACATATCGGCGAGCCGGCCGGGCGCCGCGCGTTCTTCTGTGAGAAGCGTGTTGATGACGCCGAGGAGGAACAAGGCGTCTCGCCCCGGTCGAATGAAGTGGTGTTCGTCGGCGGCCTCGGCGGTGCGTGTTCTCCGCGGGTCGAAGACCACGATTCGGCCGCCGCGCTCGCGGATTTTTCGCAGGCGCCCCTTCATGTCGGGGGCGGTCATCAGGCTGCCGTTCGACACGATGGGGTTGCCGCCGAGGATCCAGAGGTGATCGGTGTGGTCGACGTCCGGGATCGGAATCGAAAGACTGCCGCCGAACATCAGGCCCGCCGACACCTGTTTCGGCATCTGATCCACCGTGCTTGCGCTGAACAGGTTGTGCGTGGAGAGCGCCTTGAGAAGAACGCGGCCATAGAGCCCGTGCCCGACGTGATGGGCGGAGGGGTTCCCGAGGTAGGCGGCGACCGCGTCCCGGCCGTGCTCATTTGCAATCCGCGGCAGGTGCTTGTCGATCTCGGCGAATGCTTCGTCCCACGTGGCTTCTACGTGCCGGCCGTCGCGCTTGATGAGCGGTGTTCGCAAGCGATCGGGGTCGGCGTCGAGTGCCCCGATCGCCGCGCCCTTCGGGCAGATGAAGCCGTTGCTGAAGGGGTCGTCCGCGTCGCCGCGTACGGAGACGACTTCGCGGCCGCGTGTCTTGATCTCGAGGTTGCAACACGCCTCGCAGAGCGGGCAGGTGTGAAAATGCGTGGATTCGGTCTCGCTACCGCTCATGATGTTCGTTCCTTTGCCGTCTTGGCACGTGCGACGATCTTACGGGCGCGATTGATGTGCGGAGCGTCGACCATGGCGCCTTTGTAGACGAAGGCGGCCTGCCCTTGCGCGAAGGCTTCGGTTGCGGCGAGCAGGAGCGCGTCTGCTTCCTCGACCTCTTCGTCGCTCGGGACGAAGACACGGTTGATGATGGGGATCTGGTTTGGATGGATCGCGCCCTTGCCGGTGAACCCGATCTCAGCGGCCTCGCGTGCTTCGCGCTCTAAGCCCGCATCGTCGTGAAAGTCGAAGAAGGGCATGTCGAGAGGGTCCATGCCGGTCGCGGCCGCTGCGAGAAGGCACGCCGAGCGGGCAAACGAGAAGACATCGGGAAGGGATCCGTCGTCGTTGCGGCTGCGGCGCGCGCCGATCGCGTTCGATAGGTCTTCGCTCGCCCACATCAGCCCCGAGGAGCGGAGGCTCGCCTGCGCGATGCGTCGAATGTTCAAGATCGCCTCGGGCGTCTCCGTGGCGAGCATGATGAGTCGGACGGATCCTTGGGGTCGACCCGACATTGCCTCGAGGTTCGTGAGTGCGTGGTCGATGAAGCGCACGTCGTCTTCGCTGCGGACCTTCGGAATCATGTATCCATCCGGTGCGCCGGCCATCGTGACGGTCAGGTCGTCGAGCGCGAGGCCGGTCTCCAACGGGTTGATGCGCACGAGGCGCTCGGCCCCTTGGAAGTCCATGTCGCGCAGGGTGTCGCGCACGATTTCCCGAGCCTTGGCCTTGTGGGAGGGTACGACCGCGTCCTCGAGGTCGAGGACGAGCGCATCGGCACCAGCGGTCGGGCCTTTTGCAAGTTTCTTCTCGTCGTCACCCGGAACCCAGAGGAGCGAGCGGCGTAGCCGCGGTGCGGCCGGTGTGGTTTCTGGCGTTCCCATCTCGGATGAGCCTCCTCCATATGCTTCGCACAAGCGGTATCGCGGCGCCCACGCCCAGGCAAGCTTGCGCCCGATGGGGTCCTTCGGCAAAGCTCCACGCGTCTCGTGGAGTTCTCTGCGGGGGTTCTCCCATTAGTTCGGAGGTCGGGGTTTGGAGTATCGAACGATCCAGTACGCCGTCGAGGGCGCCGTCGCGACGATCACGTTGCATCGTCCCGACAAGATGAACGCCTTCACCAGCAGGATGTGCCACGAACTGCTCGACGCGCTCGACCGACTAGACGAGGACGACGACGTTCGCGCGGTCATCGTCACCGGATCCGGGCGTGCCTTCTGTGCCGGCGCGGACCTCGGTTCGGGCGGCGGCAGTTTCGACAATAGCGGGCGTGAGGGCAAGCCTACGATCGACACGCACCGTGACGAGGGCGGACTTCTCACCCTGCGGATCTACGATTCGAAGAAGCCGATCATCGCGGCGATCAACGGTGCCGCGGTGGGCGTTGGCGTGACGATGACGTTGCCGATGGACATCCGCATCGGCGTTCCCGGGGCGAAGATGGGCTTCGTTTTCGCGCGGCGCGGAATCGTCCCGGAGGCCGCGTCGAGCTGGTTCCTCACGCGCGCCGTTGGCATCCAGCAGGCGGCCGAGTGGGCCTACACGGGGCGCATCTTCCGTAGTGAAGAGGGGCTGGAGGCGGGGCTGCTCTCACAGATCGTCGCGCCCGAGGAGCTTCTTCCGACGGCGCGGGCGATCGCGCGGGAGATCGCCGAGAACACCGCACCCGTATCCGTGGCTCTCACGCGCCAGATGTTCTGGAAGATGCTTGGCGCATCGAGTCCACGCGAGGCGCATCTGCTCGACTCGAAAGCCGTGTTCTGGACGGGGCGTCAGCCGGACGCGTACGAGGGTGTTCAGTCCTTCCTGGAGAAGCGTCCAGCCAAGTTCACGATGAAGCCGAGCAACGGCATGCCTCCGTTCTATCCATGGTGGAAGGAATGAGATTCGGGGCGGCAGTGCTTGCACTCGCCGTTCTCGCCCCACCTCTGGTCTGCACAGGGGCTGCTATCGACACCGCCAAAGTCGTCGATCTGTCGCACACATACGATGCCGACACGGTGTACTGGCCGACCGATAGGGAGGGGTTCGAGCTCGAGACCCTGAGTGAGGGCATGACAGAGGGCGGCTGGTACTACACCGCCAACCGTTTCAAGACGGCCGAACACGGGGGCACTCACATCGATGCTCCGATCCACTTCGCCAAGGCAAAGAGGAGCGTGGACGAGATTCCGCTGTCGTCGCTGATCGGCCCTCTGGTCGTCGTCGACGTGACATCAGCGGCGGCGGCCGACGTGGACTATCGCGCGACTGTGGCCGACATCGAGGCATGGGAGAAGCACTACGGCCGGATCCCGAACGGCGCGATCGTGGTCTTGCGGAGCGGATGGTCGAAGCGCTGGCCGGACCGCGCGAAGGTTCTGGGCACCGATGTTCCCGGCGATACCGCGAATCTCCATTTCCCGGGGTTCTCCAAGGAAGCAGCGACGTTCCTGGTCGAGGAGCGTGACGTCGCCGCGATCGGTGTCGACACGCCGAGTATCGACCACGGCCCGTCGGCGGATTTCATCGTGCACCAGATCGTGAACGGAGCCGACAAGCCGGGCCTTGAGAATCTCGCGAACCTCGAATCGGTTCCCGAAACCGGGGCTACCATCATTGCACTTCCCATGAAGATCGGAGGTGGATCCGGCGCTCCGGCGCGTGTGATCGCCGTCCTTCCCTGACGTCCCTCATAGAGAATAGGAGAATCGAGATGCGAATCGGAATTGGAATTGGCGAGATCGCCGGGTCTCCGGCCACGGTCGACAACCTGGTCGAGCAGGCGAAGCAGGCCGAGGCGGATGGCTTTGCGAGCGGCTGGTTCGCCAACATCTTTGGCTTCGATGCGATTCTGGGCTGCGCGCTCGCCGGTCGTGAGACGAGCAAGATCGAGTTGGGTACGGCGGTCGTCCCGAGCTATCCGCGCCACCCCACCGCGATGGCGCAGCAAGCGATCTCGGCGAACGCGGCGTGCGACGGCCGGTTCGCTTTGGGGATCGGACTGTCCCATCAGATCGTGATCGAGAACATGCTCGGCATGTCGTACGCGAAACCGTACAGCCACATGAAGGAGTACGTCGAGGTGCTGAACCCGCTATTGCGCGGTGAGGGTGTTGGTCATCAAGGCGCCGAGTTCAAGATCATGGCGCAGATCCAAGTGGCGGGCGCGACCCCGCCGCCGCTGCTGATCGCGGCGCTGGCGCCGAAGATGCTCGCTCTGGCGGGCCGCGAGACGGCGGGCACCATCACCTGGATGACGGCGATGAAGACGCTCAAGGATCATACGGTGCCGCGGATCACCGACGCGGCGGCCGCCGCCGGAAAGCCGGCTCCGCGGGTGGTGTGTGGCTTGCCGCTGTCGGTCACCAACGACCCGAAGGCGGCGCGAGAGAAGGCGAATCAGGCGTTTCAAATCTACGGGACGCTGCCGTCCTACCGCGCGATGCTCGATCGTGAGGGGGCGGATGGTCCAGGCGATGTCGCGATCGTTGGTGACGAGGCGTCGGTCGGTGAGCAACTCGATCGGCTCGCCGAGGCGGGGGTGACCGACTACCTCGCCGTGCCGTTTCCTTCCGGTGATGACGGGCCCGCGTCCGTCGCTCGTACGCGCGAGTTGCTGATCAAACGAATCCAGAGCTGAATCGGCCCGGGTCTCGCCTACGCCTTCTTCGCGGGAAGCGAGGAGGAGTAGGCGAGGCCCTGGGCGATCCACTTCCTCAGGGCGGCGGCCGTTTTGAAGCCCTTTGGGTC
>JAJCZO010000102.1 GCA_029262355.1 Deltaproteobacteria bacterium | reverse complement strand
CGGGTCGGGCAAGACGACGCTCGCGCATCTGTTGCTGAGGTTCCTCGACCCCGACCGCGGATTCGTGCGGCTCGACGGGGTCGACGTGCGGCGTCTGCGCCTCGAATCGCTACGCAGTGCGTTCGGCGTCGTTCTCCAGCCGCCCGTGGTTCTCCCGGGATCCGTGCGCGAGAACGTCTCCTACGGGCGACCCGATGCGACCGACCGTGAGGTCGAGGACGCGCTTCGGGTCGCTCGGCTCTCGGATGTCGTTCGCGCTCTTCCCGACGGCATCGATACGTCGCTGGAGATCGCAGGGGCGCGGCTCTCCCAGGGCGAGCGCCAACGGCTCACAGTGGCGCGCGCGCTCGTATGTGACGCGCCCATCTGGCTCCTCGACGAGCCCACCGCATCGCTCGATTCCGTGACTGAGGCCCACGTGCTCGGAGAACTCGAACGCGTGCGAAGGGGACGAACATGCGTCGTCATCGCGCATGGTGCCGCTGCACTCGCGTGGGGGGACCGAATCGCGATTCTTCGAGCCGGTCGGATCGTTGCCGTCGGCACGCAGGCGGAGCTGCACGATCGCGCGGAGCTAGGCTTCGACGACGTGTCGGCACGCACCGGGTCGGACGGGTAAGCCGTGGCGCGCGATCGCATCCTCGTGCTCGGTCTGATGGGTCAGTACCCGATGGCCGGGATCGGCTGGCAGTCGCTGCACTACCTGATTGGCCTCGAACGCCTCGGATTCGATGTTTACTACGTCGAGGATTCGGGCGCGCCGCCCTACGACCCCTCCTCGGTCAGTCTGGCCACCGCTGCCGCGCAAAACGTCGCCTTCGTGCGCGCCGTGATGGCGCGAACGGCGTTTCCGGAGAACTGGGTCTACTGGGATTCCCTCGAGAACGTGCATCACGGGCCCAGTGCACCTCGGCTGCGCGAGTTGTACGAAACCAGCGACCAGATCTGGAACCTCAGCGGCGCGACATTGCTGAGGCCCGAGCACAACCATGCCGGTGTCCGCGTGTACGTGCAGACGGATCCCGGATTGGAGCAGATCGCGTTGGCCGCAGGCGACCGCGCGGCGGCGGACCGGATCGATGCGCACGACGTTCTGTTCACCTACGGGGAAAATGTACCGGTCGGGAGGAGCACTCTGCCGCCGACGCGGCGCGTGTGGCACGCCACGAGGCCGCCGGTGCTCCTCGAGCAATGGGAAGCGTCTCCACCGGCGGCCGACGCGCCGTTCTCGACCATCGGGTCATGGCGAAACGAAGGGAACGACGCGACCTGGCACGGTCGCCGCCGTCGCTGGTCGAAGGAGGAGGCTTTCGGGGCATTCCTCGAAGCGCCTCGCGATGCTCGCGTTCGGATGCAAGCCGCCTTGAGGCCGCCGGCGGCGGCGGTACCGAGACTCCGCGAGGCCGGGTGGACGTTGCGTGACCCTCACGAGGTCTCGGGCGACTTGGATACGTACCGGCACTTCGTGCACGGGTCGTGCGGCGAGTTTACGGTTGCGAAGGACGTCTACGTCGAGTCGCGCTCGGGGTGGTTCAGCGACCGAAGCGCGACGTACCTTGCCAGCGGCCGACCCGTCGTGACGCAGGATACGGCCTTCGGTGAAACCCTGCGGACGGGTACCGGACTGCTCGCCTACCGGACACGGGAGGGGGCGGCGGAGGCTCTGCGATCCGTAGCTGCGGACGTCGGTCGACACGCTCGGGCAGCCCGGCAGATCGCCGAAGAGTACTTCGACGCGTCACGGGTGCTGCGTGCCATGCTGGAAACGATCGATCAGTACACCACGCGTGCCCGTCGACGTCGGTGCGCTAGTCGTCCTTGACGTGCTTCGGGCGCACGTAGCCATCGCGCTTCAGAAGGCCCTTGGCGATGACCAGCCGCTGAATCTCGTTCGTGCCCTCTCCGATGATCATTAGGGGCGCGTCGCGGTAGTACCGCTCGACGTTGAATTCTTGGCTATAACCGTAGCCTCCGTGAATTCGCATCGCCTCGAGGGCGACCTCGTGGCAGATCTCGGAGGCGAACAGCTTGGCCATGCCAGCCTCGACATCGCTCCGTTCGCCTGAGTCCTTCTTCGCGGCGGCGCTGCGAACGAGAAGCCGGGCGGCTTCGATCTTCGTGGCCATGTCGGCGATCTTCAGCTGGATGGCCTGGTGCTCGCAGATGGGTTTGCCGAAGGTCTCTCGCTCCTGAGAGTATTTCAGTGCGTCGTCGAAGGCCGCCTGGGCGACGCCGACGGCCCGCGCAGCGATGTTCACGCGGCCCACTTCGAGCCCGGCCATGATGTACTTGAAGCCCTTGCCCTCGCTTCCGACCAGATTGCCTACCGGCACGGGGAAATCTTCGAAAGCGACCTCCGAGGATTCGACCCCCTTGTAGCCCAGCTTCGGCAGGTCCCGGCTCACGATGCAGCCGTCGGGCCCCTTTTCGGCCAGAAGAAGACTCATCCCGGTGTGGCCGGGAACCGCCTTTGGGTCGGTCTTCACGACCAGGCCAAACATGGTGCCCGTCCGCGCGTTGGTCGACCACATCTTGCTGCCGGTCACCAGGTAGACGTCGCCTTCACGCTTGGCGACGGTGCGAATCTGCTGCGCGTCGCTTCCGGCGTGGGCTTCGGTGAGGCCCATCGCCGCCCGCTTCTCGCCCACGGCCATCGCCGGGAGGAAGCGCTGCTTCTGGTCGGCGTTGCCGAAGGTGCGAATGACGTAGGCGATCATGAGGTGCGTATTGAGGATGCCCGAGAGGCTCATCCAACCGCGACAGAGCTCTTCGACGATCTGCGCGTAGGTCGAGACGGTGAGGCCGAGCCCCCCGAACTCTTCGGGGATGGTAGCGCCGAAGAGGCCCATCTCTTTCATTCGATCGACCAGCGCCTGCGGGTACTCGTTGGCGTGTTCGAGCGCGTTCGCGACCGGCTTCACTTCCTTGTCGACGAAGGTTCGGACCCCCTGGATGACGTCTTTGTCGATCTGATCGGTTGCCACGTACGACTCCTTCCGCGCCCCTGCGCTCGGGTGCTTCGATCAAGGTTCAACAGGCGTCTCACCGGCCTGCAACCGAGAGCACTTCCGACCTGGGCCGGCTCGGAGTATAGCAAAGGGGGGAGGGGAGAGTGTGGCGGAGAGGACGACACCCAGGACGACGGCGGCGAGACGCAAGCGAATTCCGCAGCCCACGACGGATGAGCTGCTCGCGCGAGAGCGCGCACTGTGGGCGGACGGTCTCATCCACGTCGCAGGAATCGACGAGGTTGGCGTCGGCCCGCTGGCGGGTCCCGTGGTAGCGGCAGCAGTCGTGATGCCGCGCGGTGCGGGAGTCGAGGGTGTCCGGGACTCGAAAACGCTCTCTCGCAAACAGCGCGAACGCCTCGACGGCGAGATTCGCGCCGTGGCGATTGGGATCGGCGTCGGGGTCGTGAGTCCCGAGGAAGTCGACGAGATCAATCCGTATCAAGCGGGAATTCGAGCGATGCAACTCGCGGTGCGATCGCTTCCGACCGTCCCGGAGCACCTCTTGATCGACGCTCGAACGCTGCCTCAGATCGACACGCCTCAAACGGCCATCGTCGCTGGCGACAAGAGCGTGCACGCGATCGCCGCCGCCTCGATCATCGCCAAGGTACACCGCGATGGGCTGATGCGTGGAATCGACGAGGATTTTCCGGGGTACGGCTTCGCCCGCCACGTGGGCTATGCGACCGCGGCACACCTCGAAGCGTTGCGCCGCCTGGGCCCGTGCCCGGTGCACCGACGGTCCTACGCGCCCGTCCGAGCGCTCCTTGGGCGCGAAGCCTCCTCGGACGATAGACTACGGAACAACTGAGGAGGACTCGACGCGATGCCCGACATCACGATGCCAAAACTCTCCGACACGATGGAGGAGGGCAAGATCCTTCGCTGGCTGAAGGAGCCTGGGCAGCCCGTGGAAGTCGGCGATGTGCTGGTCGAGGTAGAGACCGACAAAGCGGACATGGAGATCGAAGCCGAGCACGGCGGGGTGCTGCGGGAAATCCGCCTCCGAGAAGGCGACGCGGGGCCGGTCGGCGCCGTGATTGCGGTGATCGATGACGGAACCGGCGCTCCGGTGGCGGCTCCGCCGAGCGAGGTGCCAACCCCTGTGACTCCGGTCGAGGTGGCTCCGTCGACGCCTGAGCCCGCGCCGCCCACTTCCCCGGCGGCCCCCGCTTCGAGCGCCCCGCAGCCCCCAGCGCCACGCAAGGCCGACGCTGCCCCCGGAAGCGCCAAGGTGTCGCCCCTTGCCCGAACACGAGCGGCCGAGCTGGGTATGGACCCAACCACGCTCAAGGGGACGGGCCCCGGTGGCCGCGTGACCAGAAAGGATGTCGAGGAGGCCCACGAGCCATCGACTCCTGCGGCTCCGCCTGAAGTGGCACCGGCGCCTGAACCAGGACAGCGCGGCTCGGGCACCGTTACGGTGCGCCCTCCGGCACTCCATCCGAAGCCGTCGGTCGCGCGCTCCCCTTCGACCGCGGGGGCCGGCGACGTGAAGCGGGTCCCTCTCACCGCAATGCGTGCGGCGATCGCTCGTCGCATGACCGAGAGCAAGCGCGAGGCGCCACACTTTTACGTCACGACCGTCGCGAACATGGACCTGGCCGTTCAGCTGCGCGCGGGTCTCAAGGCCAGCGGCGGCGCAGCGGCAGCCGTCAACTACAACCATCTCATCTTGAAGGCGTGTGCAGATGCACTGCGCGCCACCCCCGAAATGAACGCGCGCTTCGTCGGGGATGCGATCGAGATCCTGCCCGACGTGAACCTGGGCATGGCGACCGCCGTGGCCGAGGGCCTCATCGTCCCCGTGATTCATAACGCGGATCAGCTCAGTCTGTTCGACGTGGCCGCGCGGGCGCGGGAGCTGGGTGAGAAGGCGAAGAAGCGGAGCTTCGCGGGCGACGATCTCGCGGGGGCGACGTTCAGCGTCTCGAATCTCGGCATGTACGACGTCGAGAGCTTCGTGGCGGTCATCAACCCACCGCAAGCGGGAATCGTCGCGGTGGGGTCGGTTGCGCAGCGTCCGGTCGTTCGCGACGGCCAACTGGGCGTGGGGTACACGGTACATCTGACGGTCTCCTGCGATCACCGAGCGGTAGACGGTGCGCGTGCCGCCGAGTTCTTGCGCGAGGTGCGCGCACGCCTGGAGAACCCGGTCCGGCTTCTCGTGCCGCAGGACGAGGAGTAGGACGGTGGGCGAGCGGTATGATCTCGCCGTCGTCGGCGGTGGGCCGGGAGGATACACCGCCGCCATTCGTGCATCTCAGCTCGGGATGCGCACGGCGCTGATCGAGCGAGACCGGCTCGGCGGCGTCTGTGGAAACTGGGGCTGTATTCCCTCGAAAGCGATCATTCGATCCGCCGAGGTCTACGACCGGGCCCTCCGGGGCGAGAAGCTCGGTATCGTGCCGGGAACGCTTTCGTTCGACTACGGCAAGATCGTGGCGAACAGCCGTGGGGCCGCGGATCGAGTCGCTCGCGGGGTGAAGAGCCTCATGAAGAAGAACGCCATCACGGTGATCGCGGGCGAGGGCCAGCTCGATGCGCGCGGCCAGCTCGTCGTTGGCGGTCGTGATGTGGTCGAAGCAGAGCGGGTTCTTCTGGCCGCGGGCTCAGGCGAGCGCGTTTTGCCGGGTCTCGAGCCCGACCCGCCACATGTGGTCACGTCGCGCGAGTTGCTCGAAGAGACCACCCTGCCGGGCAGCGTCGTGATCGTCGGCGGTGGCGCGATCGGCGTGGAATTCGGATACGTCTTTTCGAGCCTCGGCGTGAAGGTCACGATCGTCGAGCTCGAGCCACACTTGCTGCCGGGTACCGACGAGGCGATCGCCAAGGAGCTCGAGCGCGTGTTCTCTCGGCGAGGAGTCGAGATTCGCACGGGCACCGGGTACCGGTCTCTCACGAAGGACGCGGGCGGAATCACCCTGCAGGTAGAGAAGGACGGGCAGGGCGACGAGATTCGGGCGGAGCGCTGCGTTGTGGCCGTCGGTCGGCGTGCTCGCGTGGAAGAGCTCGGACTCACGGCCGCGGGCGTGGCGACGGAGGACGGCCTGGTTCGGATCAACGATCGGTTCGAGACGAGCGTTCGCCACGTGCTCGCGATCGGTGACCTCGTCGACTCCCCTCAGCTTGCGCACGTCGCGGCAGCGGAAGGGATTGCCGCCGTCGAGATCGCGGCCGCGCGACGCCCGCCGGGCCGCCTCGACCCTCTGCGCATTCCCGGCTGCGTCTACTGCCACCCGGAGGTCGCAACGATTGGCTTGACGGAGGCCGCCGCGCGCGAACGCGGTTTCGACGTCCGGGTCGGCACGTTCCCGTATCGTGCGCTCGGGCGCGCGGTGGCGAGCGACGAAATGGAAGGGCTCGTGAAGATCGTCGGGGAGACGCGCTCCGGCGAGATCCTGGGGTGCCATGTGATCGGTGGCGCCGCGACCGACATCATCGCCGAAGCTGCGATGGCGATGGGACTCGAAGGGACGATCTGGGACCTCGGGCGCACGGTGCACGCTCACCCTACGTTCGCCGAGGGAGTGATGGAGGCGGCGTTGGCCGCAGCGGGTGAGGGCGTGAACGCGTGACCCGTGGGCCGGATCGGAGCACCGGTGGTCTTCGGGGGCGCTGGCTCGGCCGAATCGGGTTCGACGAAGCGTTCGCTCTACAGGAACAGATCGTTCGCGACCACGAGCACGAGGGCGACACGATCCTTCTACTCGAGCATGATCCGGTGTACACGACGGGCCGTCTCGGAAAGGACGAGAACCTGCCTCCGCTGGATGGGGAGATCCCGTTGCGCCGCATCGGTCGGGGAGGCGACGTGACCTACCACGGCCCCGGGCAGTTGGTGGGCTACGTCCTCGTCGACCTGCGCGCCCGCGGCGGTGACGTTCATCTCTTCTTGCGATCGCTCGAGGCCGGTGTCATCGCTCTACTTGGCGACCTCGGAGTCGCCGCCGCCCGAGTCGATGGGCGCACGGGAGCATGGGTCTTGAAGGGATCAGACAAGCAGGCTGCGGAGAAGATCGCGTCGATAGGAATCGGCGTGCGTCGCGGAATCTCGATGCACGGCTTCGCAGTGAACGTCGCGGCCGATCTCACCGCGTTCGATGCGATCGTCCCGTGTGATCTGACCGGCGTGTCCATGACGTCGGTCGAGCGCGAGACGGGGCGGCGCGCTCCGTCGCTCGATGCGGTCGCCGACAGCGCCGTGCGCAGGATCAGCGAAGCTCTGACGCTTCGGGCGACGAGCGGAACCGCCACATGAGCGCGACGGTGCGGACGGGCCGCCGACATCCGGATTGGATTCGAGTGCGTCTGCCGTCTGGCGATGGGTATCGCCGAACGAAGGCGATCGTTGCGGAATCGAAGGTAGCTACCGTCTGCGAGGAAGCTCATTGCCCGAATCTCGCCGAGTGCTGGGCGCATGGCACGGCGACATTCATGCTGATGGGAGAGACCTGCACACGGAACTGCGGCTTCTGTGCGGTCTCGCACGGGCGTCCCGAGGCACTGGATCCGATGGAGCCCACGCGCCTGGCGACGGCGGTCGAACGGCTCGGCCTCGCGCACGTAGTGATCACCTCGGTCGACCGGGACGACCTGGACGACTTTGGTGCCGGGCATTTTGCGGCGACCGCCCGGGCACTGCGGGCGCGGGTGCCCCGTTGCCGCATCGAGGTCCTGACACCGGACTTCCAGGGCAACCGGCAGAGCGTGGCGACTGTC
>JAJCZO010000101.1 GCA_029262355.1 Deltaproteobacteria bacterium | reverse complement strand
GCTCGGCCGATGTGTGCACGATCGGGAGCGTCAGGGAAATGGAAACGCCTGAGGAGAGCATGCTTCGCCACTTTCAGGCCAAGGGCTCCCAAGTCCTGCCCGGTATGCCCCGCGTAGGTTCGCATTAGCCACGGAAGCGACGTGCCCGCTAGAACTTCCCGCCGTTGTAGTCCGGATGGTTGTGAGACATCCAGACCAGCATTCCACAGAGGGGTTTTGACCCCTCTCTATATAACGTGATAAACTGGATTATCACGTATATAATGAGACCATGAATCAACCTCCCAAAACGACCCCGAAACGGGGTCTGAAGACCACCGGAGCGGAGCTCGCGAAGAGCGAGCGCCCTGCTCTTCCGTCGCTCGAGCTCCTCGCAGCCATCCCCGAGGAACAAGTCTGGCTCGAGGGGCAGCAGTCGCCGCAGACTCGTCGGGCCTACCGGGCCGACGTCGTCCACTTCATGCGGACGCTCGGCATCACCAAGACCGACCAACTCCGGCAGGTCGATCGCCGGGCGATCGTCGCGTGGCGACGATCCATGGAGTCGGACGGGGCGAAGCCGCGGTCGGTGCGCCGCCGACTCTCGGCGCTCTCTTCCCTCTTCTCCCACCTGGTCGACAAGAACGTCGTCGAGATCAATCCCGTTCGCGAGATCAAACGACCGAGGGTGAACCGCCGCCAGGGAACGACGGCCGCCTTCTCACCGGCGCAGGCTCGGAAACTTCTCGACGCGCCCGACCCGGATACTCTCCAGGGCCTTCGCGATCGCGCGATCCTCTCCGTCGGCCTCCAGGCGGGACCGAGGCGGTCGGAGATCGCGTCTCTTCGCGTCCGCGACTTCCACCTGAACTCCGGGTACGACTCGCTTCACTTCATCCGCAAAGGTGGCGAAGACCACGCGATGGCGATCCATCCGCAGACCGCGCAGCGGATTCGCGACTACCTCGATCGTGCCGGCCACGGAGATGACCGGAAGGGCCCCCTCTTCCGCGCGGTCCGCCAGACATGGCTTCGGAAGAACGAGCGCGCGCCACTCGACCCGGATATGATCGACCGCCTTCTCCGGAAGTACGCGAAGAAGATCGGGATCAAGCAGGGGTTCTCCGCTCACTCGATGCGGGCGACATTCATCACCACGACGCTCGAGAACGGCGCCTCTCTCGAGGAGGTTCAGCAAGCGGCGGGACACGCGGATGCGTCAACGACGAAACTCTACGACCGGCGCGGCTACAACCCTGAGAAGTCCGCGAGCTTCTTCGCGTCGTACTAGAGTACGCGTCCGATGAACCCCGCCTGGTGATCCGCTCGGTGTAGGTCGACAATCGGTCTCATTTGGAGGGACCGATGGGATCAGGGAGAAAGGTAGCGGGGAGGACACCGGCGGCGGAGCGCCTGGAGATCCTGGCGGAGCTCGAGCGCAGCGGGCTTACGCTGCGGGAGTTTGCGGCGCGGCGCGGGATCGCGGCGGGGACGGTGTCGTACTGGCGACACGCGGAGAACAAGCGAGCGCGTGGAGCAGGACCGCAGCGGGAGTCTCCGGGCGGCGGCGGAGCGGCGCGATTCGTCGAGCTGTCGATCGCGGACGCCCCACCGCGCGAGGGCGAGCCGGACGGAAGCTTCGCGCTGCGGCTGCGCGACGGTCGCGAGGTGACGATCCCTTCGGGCTTCGACGCGGCCGCCCTGGCGCGACTTCTGCGCGTGCTCGAGGCGCCGTGCTGAGCTTCCCGCCGTCGGTGCGGATCTTCGTCGCGCGTGGCGCGACCGACCTTCGTAAGTCGTACGACACGCTCTCGGCCCTGGTGACGGACGTGCTCGAGGAGGATCCGATCTCCGGCCACGTTTTCTGCTTTCTCAACCGCAGACGAAACAGGGTCAAACTCCTGGTGTGGGACCGCAGCGGATTCTGGCTGTTTTGCAAACGCCTGGAGGCGGGGACCTTCGCCGAGGTGCGCGGCGACGGCGACGACAAGAGTGTGCAGATGTCGTCGCGCGATCTCCTGCTGTTGCTCGAGGGGATCGAGCTTCGCCACGTGCGCCAACGCAGACGGTACGCGAGGGAGGCCGAGTAGGACGGGTCGAATACTATGCTTGATTCTCTCACTCCATTTGCTACGAACTTCCTTGGGTGGTGTGGTGATGGGCGGGGTGGAGACGGACCTACGCGAAGAGATCGCGCTCATGCGCGAGATGCTCGCCGAGCTGCGCGAGCAACTGCGCTCGAGCCAGCGCGATAACGAGAAGCTACGCCACCAACTCGATCAGCTGCTGCGTCGGATGTACGGGCGACGCACGGAGCGCCTCGACCCCAACCAGACCGAGCTTGGGCTCGGGATGGAGGAGCCCGAAGATCGCGACGACGAGGACGACGATCCGGGAGCACCGGGCACGGAGGTGGCGGACGAGCCTGCGCCGCCCCGTCGACGGTGCGGGCGGCGCAAGCTGCCCAAGGATCTGCCGCGCAAGCGCATCGTCCTCGAGCCCGCGGCCGAGGATCTCGTGTGCTCGTGCTGCGAGAAGGAGAAAGCCCAGATGGGCTCGGACATCACCGAGGAGCTGGAGTACGAGCCCGCGGTGCTGTTCATCAGCGAGTACGAGCGGCCCAAGTACGCCTGTCGGCGCTGCGAGAACGGGGTGGTACAGGCCAAGCTCCCGGCCCGGCCCATCGACAAGGGCATGGCCGGGCCCGGGCTCTTGGCTCACGTCGTCGTCTCGAAGTATTTCGACTCTCTTCCTCTTCACCGCCAGGAGCTGATCTTTCCCCGCGCGGGTCTTGATCTGTCGCGCAAGACCCTGTGCGACTGGGTGGCCCGGGTGGCGGAGTTGATGGAACCGATCGTCGGGTACATGAGGACCAACGGAGTGCTCGGCTCGCGGGTGATCCACAGCGACGACACGCGCATCACGGTCCAGGACCCGAGCCATCCGGGCGGCAGCCGACGGGGCTACATCTGGGTGTACGGCGGGACCGAGGGGGACCTCGTCTACGACTTCACGCCGAGTCGCTCGCGCGACGGGCCGCTCGACTTCATCGGGGATTGGAAGGGGTACTTCCAGGCCGATGCCTATTCCGGGTACGACGAACTCTTTCGGCGGGGATTTGCGATCGAAGTTGGATGCTGGGGTCATGCCAGGCGTCGCTTTTTCGAGGCGGTGAAGACGGCCGTCGAGTCGGCGACACTGGTCATGGGGCTGATCCGTCTGCTGTACGCGGTCGAGCGCGAGGCGAAGCGGCGCGATCTCGGCACGGACGATCGCTGTGCACTGCGCGAGGAGAAGTCGACGCCCATCCTCGATCAGCTCGAGGAGACGCTGGCCGATCTCGCGCGGCGTCATCTTCCGAAGAGCCCGATGGGCGACGCGATCGGCTACGCGCAGCGCCAGTGGGGAGCGCTCGTGCGTTATGTCGAGGACGGCGCACTCGAGATCGACAACAACAGATCCGAGCGAGCGCTCAGAATCGTCGCCGTCGGAAGAAAAAACTGGATGTTTGCTGGCAGCGACGCGGGTGGCCGTCGTGCGGCGACGCTCTACTCGCTGACGGCGACGTGCAGGAACATCGGCGTCGATCCTTTTGTCTACCTGCGCGACGTCCTGTCGCGGATCTCGACGCATCCAATGCGACGTATCGAGGAGCTCACGCCGCGCGGGTGGCGCGCTCAGCAGCTCGCCGCGAACCCTGCCTGAGCGTCTCGGCTCCACGCCGCCAGTCGATCACCTACCGTGATCGGTGGCCACGTGTGGATCGTCGGACGCGTACCGTCCTGTTTCGCTACTCGCGCCGCCACGATGGCGAGGCGGTCGACGAGTTGCTGCCCGACTACGAGGGCTACCTCGTCGCCGACGCCCACTCCGTCTACGACCACATCTACGTCGACGGCACGGTGATCGAGGTCGGGTGCT
>JAJCZO010000100.1 GCA_029262355.1 Deltaproteobacteria bacterium | reverse complement strand
GGTGGAACGATTTCCACCTCGGCGACGTGCTCGTCCGATTCAGGGCGAGCGCAACTCTCCCTGATCGGAGACCTCTTTGGATCAGTCGAAAGTCCCTTCGAGCGCACAGGCGTTGTCGTCTTCGATGTCGATGACCGGGGTGCGTTCGTACCCGATCGGACACGACCAGCACTCGTTCGTGAGGCCTCTGCGGAACGCGTTGTCGCCGTAGAACTCGCATCCCCAGTAGCCGACCAGCATTGCGGGCTCGTAGTCGGCGAGGATGCCAATGAATCCGCCCTTCAGGCAGGCGCTATTCCCATCGATCGCCAGGAGGCTGCGGTCGAACCCGCTCGGGCATTGCCAGCACGTCCCGAACCACTTGCTGAGCGGGTTCAAGTGCGTGAAGAGGCGCGGGTAGGACTGCTTGAACTGATCGCATCCGTGGACGCCTTCGTACGTCGCATCCTTGAAGAGGATGGGTGCAGGGGTCGGGGTAGGCGTCGGCTTGGGTGTCGGCGTCGGCGGGGGATTGGTTCCCGGGATCTGGCAGGCGTAGGTCACCAGACCTTCGGCTTCGTCGAACCCGATCTCATCGCACCAAATGAACCCCGCCGCGGCGTCGCTCGTCGTGAAGATGTTCCCCGTGAGTGTTTGGTCGTCGACGTTCCGCGTGATTGCCCAGCGCTCTCGACCGACATTCTTGTTGATCAGCACGCGCTCGTCATCGACGGTGATCTGGACGCCCGAACTGCGCGAAGCGTCGTCGCCTTCTTCGGGCGGGCCGAGGAACGCGAGGGGCAGGGTTACCGGATCGCCGGTCGAGAGCCACTCGAGGTTCGGTGCGTCGAAGAACGAGATCGGTACCGTCACATCCTGAACGTGCGCCCACTGGCTGAGGAGGCAGGGCGACGCGGTACAGGCATCGGCACCGAAGCACGAGAACGAAACGGATTCGGTGTCTGCCTCATCGCCCACGTCTTCGCACCACAAGAAGGCCGGCTCGCGGCCATCCGAGAAGAAGACGTTGCCGGTGATGGTGCGGTCTTCGGAGTCGTTCCAGGTGATCGCCCAACGCTCGTCGCCGACATCGGTGCTGATGAGAGTGCGTGCGTCATCCGGCGTGCGGCGCGCCTCGCTGGGCCGTGCGGCCGTCGGTGCGGCGGCGACGATTGCGAGGGCGACGACGGCGGCCGTCAGCGAGCGTGCTTGGTTTGCGAACATCATCATTCTGCGCTCCTTTTGGGGCCGCTTGCGGGCCCGTGTTGCGCATGAAGATGGCGGGGGAACGGTCATGGTCACAATGTGCCATTCGGCACATGTGCCCGTGTTTCTTACGCTTTTTCGGTCTGGAGCCCGAGGGGTCGGCTCTATTCGGGGACGTCCCAGCCGGCGAGGTGGAAGGCCCCCTTCAGCTTGTCGACGACGGCCTCGACCCCAAGAGTGCGTGCCAGCTTGAGATTCCAGTCTGGCGCCTGGGCTCGGAGGTCGGCGACCTCGGCTCGTGCCTCGGTGAGCTGCCCGGTCAGCGCCAGGCAACCAGCGATGATCGGTCGGTAGCCATACGTTCCTTCCGGCTGGCGATCTACGCTGCGCCGCGCCCACCTCATCGCTTCATCGTACTCGCCCAGAGCGAAGCGGACCGACGCCAGCGCGCCTTCGAAATGGTGCAAGTAGGGGTCGTTTGGTGAGAGCCGGATCGCGCGCTCGTACAGCGCTGGTGTTTGCTCGATCTTGGTGTGCTGCAGGATGTTCGCGAGTCCGAAGCAGCTGACCGCGTTGCTCGGATCGAGCTCGAGGCCGCGCTCGATTGCTGCGATGGCCTTCGGCAGCTCGCCGAGCATGGCCAGCCCGGCGCCCATCCCCACGTAGCCCGCAGCGTCGAGGGGGTCGAGTTCGGTCGCGCGCCGGCCCGACTCGACGGCTTCGCCCCAGCCGGCGATGGCGGCGAGGGTTACGCGCTCCTGTTCTTCGGCTGTAACCGGTGCCGTCTGGAGGACCGCGATCTGTTGGAGCCCGGTTGCGAACTTGGCGCTCGCACGCGCCGCGTGGGCCGGCGCGAACGTCGGTTCGCGGGTAATCGCCTCGTCGTAGAAGCGAATCGCGGTTTCCCAGTCTTCCGCGGTCTGCAGGTGTGCGTGCGCCATGCCGCGTTGGAAGGTCTCCCAGGTGTCGAGCGTCTCCGCCTTCTTGTGTCGCGTGCGCATTGCTTCGATGCGCACCAGAGTCGGCTCGAGGGTGCCGACGAGCGTTTCGACGATCTCGTCCTGCAGCCCGAACATGTCGCCCATGTCGCGATCGTATCTCTCGGCAAACACATGGGAGGCGGCCGACGAGTCGATGAGCTGTACGTTGATCCGTACGCGATTGCCGACGCGCCGAGTGCTGCCTTCGACGACGTAGCGCGCGCCGAGCTGACGACCGATCTCCGGTGCCGCCATGGCCTTGCCGCGGAGTGCGAACGTAGTGGTTCGGGCGATGACGGGGAACCAGCGCCAGGCGGAGAGGCGCGTCGTGAGATCTTCGACCAGGCCATCGGCGAAGAAGGTCTGCTCGGGGTCGCTGCTCATGTTGTCGAACGGTAGAATCGCGATCGTCGGGCGGGCGCCGAAGCCGGGCACCTGGTCGTCGGGAGCGACGTCGGACTCCTGCATTTCCGATAGCGCCATCGCCGCCTCCGTCCGGTTCGTGACGTCGAGCGCCTCGAATACCGCGGACAGGTGGTTCTTCGCGGTCCCTGGCGAGATGCCGAGCGTGGTTGCGATCTCCTTGTTTCGGAGCCCGCGCGCCATCAACTCGAGAACTTCGAGCTGGCGCGGGGTGAGCGGACTGTGCGTGACGGCCATGGCCTGAGCCCAGTCTTGCATTGCCACAGAGGCGGTTCGAACTCGCTCTTGGAGATTCTCGGCCACAGGGCTGGCCCGCGCGCGAACTCCCAGGCCCAGCGGCGTTTCTTGGTGTTGGAATCGCTGGGTCCGAAATGGGTTCGTCTCTGTGCCCAGAGAGCGATCTCGCCCCGCGGCCCGCCAGCGCGTTGGCCATGCTCATGGCCGCGTTTCTGAGAACCGGGGACGGCGGGGCGGGCTCGGCGGTTTCGGATGCCTCGGGCGCGGCGGCCGGGGCAGACTCGGTTTGCCTCGTTGGTCCCGGTTTCCGCAGCCGAGGCCGGCAGTTGACCGCCGGGGGCGGTGTGATTAACAGCGGGGGCAGCAGGCGGGTGTAATTCAGTGGTA
>JAJCZO010000099.1 GCA_029262355.1 Deltaproteobacteria bacterium | reverse complement strand
TTCGACGACAACGCGCTGTTCCGGCACGCAGACTTGCGCGAGCTTCGCGATCCCGACGAAGAAGATCCGCGCGAGCAGCAGGCGCAAGAGTTCGATCTCTCGTACATCGCGCTCGACGGTTCGATCGGATGCATGGTGAATGGCGCTGGTCTCGCGATGGCGACGATGGACATCGTGAAGTTGGCCGGCGCGGCGCCCGCGAATTTCCTGGATGTCGGGGGCGGCGCCGATGCGAAGAAGGTCGCCGCCGCGTTCCGGATCATTCTCGCTGACGAGAGTGTGAAGGCGGTTCTGATCAACATCTTCGGAGGCATCATGCAGTGCGATGTCCTCGCGACAGGCGTGGTGCAGGCGGCCAGCGAGATGAAACTCTCGATTCCGGTCGTTTGCCGGCTCGAGGGTACGAACGTCGAAGAGGGTCGCAAGATTCTCGCCGACTCTGGACTCAACATCATCACCGCGGCCGACATGGCCGACGCGGCGAAGAAGGTCGTCGAGGCGTCGAAATGAGCATCCTCGTCGGAAGGGACACGAAGGTCGTCACCCAGGGAATCACGGGATCGACGGGCCAGTTTCACACGCGGACGTGTCGGGAGTACGGCACCCAGATGGTGGCCGGTGTGACCCCGGGCAAGGGTGGGGGCGACTTCGAAGGAATTCCGATCTACGACACGGTCGGCGAGGCCCGCGCGGCAAGTGGTTGCAACGTGAGCGTGATCTACGTCCCGCCGCCGTTTGCGGCCGACGCGATCATGGAGGCGGCCGACGCTGGCGTCGAGCTCGTGATCTGCATCACGGAGGGCATTCCCGTCCTCGACATGGTGCGAGTGAAGAGGTTTCTCGCGGACTGCGACACCCGACTGGTCGGTCCGAACTGCCCCGGTGTCATTACGCCGGGGGAATGCAAGATCGGCATCATGCCGGGCTACATTCATCAGGCCGGCCGGATCGGCGTCGTTTCGCGGAGCGGCACGCTCACGTACGAAGCGGTGCACCAACTCACCCAGCTGGGCATCGGTCAATCGACTTGCGTCGGGATCGGTGGCGATCCGGTCAACGGCACGGGCTTCATTGATGTCCTCGAGCTGTATAATGCCGACCCGAATACGGACGGCGTCATCATGATCGGTGAGATCGGCGGCTCGGCGGAAGAAGAAGCGGCCGAGTACGTAAAGCGCGAGATGAAAAAGCCGGTCGCTGGCTTCATTGCGGGGCAGACCGCGCCGAAGGGTAAGCGGATGGGGCACGCGGGTGCAATCATCTCCGGCGGCAAGGGTACCGCGGCGGACAAGGTCGACGCGATGAATGCTGCGGGAATCAAGGTCGCGGCGAGCCCCGCCGACCTCGGTGTGACCCTGAAGGCAGCGATGGGCGCCTGAGCGCCCCAGGAACTCAAAGGACCAGATTCATGGCGGACAGAACCTTTTCGATCGTCAAGCCGGACGCCGTTGCGAAGCACGGCATCGGCCCCGTACTCGCTCGCATCGAAGCCGGAGGCCTTCGTGTCGTCGCGGGTCGCATGACCCGGCTCAGCCGTACGCAGGCCGAGGCGTTCTATGCGGTGCACAAAGAGCGCCCGTTCTACTCGGATCTCTGCGACTTCATGACGTCGGGCCCGGTTTTCGTCTCGGTGCTCGAGGGCGAGAATGCGATTGCGCGCTACCGCGAAGTGCTTGGTGCCACGAACCCGGCTGATGCTGCTGCGGGGACCGTGCGCGCCGATTTCGGAACCGACGTGGAGAAGAACGCCGCCCACGGCTCGGATGGACCGGACACCGCGAAGGAAGAGATCGCCTTCTTCTTCCCGGGTGCCGATCTGACCTGAGCGGGTCTAGGGGAGCAGGGCCTCGGATGCAGCCCGTTCACGCGCTCGATCCGGCTTCGGCCGAGAGCCTCGTGGCGGACCTGGGCCTCCCGCGCTTCCGCGCGGATCAGCTCCTGGCTTGGGTCTATCGTCGAAGGGTTGCAGACCCGCGTGACATGACCGACCTTCCGGCTGCGGCGCGCGACGGGCTGGGTACGCGCCTCGGGGGTTCGGCGGTGCATCCGGCGCGGCTAGAGCAGTCCAGCGACGGGACCCGCAAGCTTGCGCTACGGCTCGGGGACGGTGAGCTGATCGAGAGCGTGCTGATTCCGGATCGCGACCGTCTCACACTCTGCGTTTCCTCGCAGGTTGGATGCGCGATGGGGTGTACGTTCTGCGCGACGGCGCGAATCGGCCTGAAGCGTCATTTGCGCGTGGAAGAGATCGTCGGGCAGGTCGTGCTGGCCCAGGAGGCTGCGGCGAGGTTCGAGCCCGAAGCCCGAGCGCTCACCAACATTGTGTTCATGGGTATGGGCGAGCCGCTGCACAATCTCGACGCGTTGTTGCCGGCGATCGATATTCTCACATCGCCCTGGGGGCTCGGGATCTCCTCGCGACGGATCACGGTGTCTACCGTGGGCCTGGTGCCGGAGATGCGGCGTCTGCTCGAGAGTACCAAGGTGAGCCTCGCCGTTTCTCTGGGTGCGACGACCGAGGAGAAACGCCGAGAGCTGATGCCGGTGACGCGAAAGTACAGTTTGGCGCAGCTTCTCGAGGCGTGCCGCACGCTGCCGCTGCCCCGCCGAAAGCGCATCACCTTCGAGTACACTCTGCTCGACGGTGAGAACGACAGCGACGAGGATGCTCGGAGGCTCGTCGCGCTTCTCCACGGCATTCGCGCGAAGGTGAATCTGATCTACTGGAACCCGTTTCCCGGTGCGGACTACGTGCGTGTCTCTCAGGAGCGCACCCACGGATTTCAGCGGGTTTTACTGGACCACGGGATCGCGGCCAGTGTTCGGGAGAGTCGTGGCCCCGACATCGCGGCGGCGTGTGGTCAGCTTGCGGGCCGCGCACCGAAGCCAACCGCCCCCTCTCCTGATTGCCCCGTCTAGGGCCTTGTGCGAAAGCTCGACAGATCATGTCACAAGATGCGCGTGCAACTCTCGGAGTCATCGGCGGAAGTGGTCTCTATGATCTCGAGGAGCTCTCGAACGTTCGACGAGTCCGCCTGACCACTCCGTTTGGAGACCCGTCGGATGAGCTCGTGCTGGGTAGCATCGGAGAGACCGAGCTCGCGTTCCTGCCACGTCACGGGCGGGGACACCGGATCTTGCCGAGCGAGCTGAACTTCCGAGCGAACGTTCATGCAATGAAGCAGCTGGGCGTGACTCAGCTCCTGGCGGTCGGTGCCGTGGGGTCGCTGAAGGAAGAGATCGCACCTGGTCATGTCGTCGTTCCGGACCAGTTCATCGATCGCTCGGTGGGTCGTACCGCTACCTTCTTTGGTGAGGGCATCGTCGCGCATGTTCAGCTCGGCGATCCGGTGTGCGCGACGTTGGCGAAGGCCACAGCAGGGGCGGCCCGCGGTGCCGGCGCGGAGCATCTTCATGAGGGCGGTACGTACGTCAATATGAACGGTCCACAGTTCTCGACGCGCGCGGAATCCAACCTCTATCGTTCGTGGGGCGCGTCGATCATTGGCATGACCAACCTGCAGGAAGCGAAGCTAGCCCGAGAGGCAGAGATGTGTTTCGCGAGCCTCTCGCTTTGCACCGATTACGACTGTTGGCACGAGAGCGAGGACGAAGTCGACGTGGCGGCGATCCTCGAAGTGTTGCGAGCGAACGCGCGTCTTGCCGCGCAGACGGTAGGTGAGCTCGCGGGCTCTCTGCCCGTGGGCGACTGCGGCTGTCGCCATGCCCTCGAGGGCGCGATCATCTCCGACCCGGCTGCGATTCCCGCCGAGGCGCGCGAACGGTTGCGTGTCGTCGCCGGGAAATATCTATGACGGAGGAGGTCGCACGAGGCGCCTGCGACCTCTCGGTGGTCGTGCCCTTCTACGAGGAGGAGGCGGCGATCGAGCCGTTCTTCTCGGAGTTGCTGGCGGCCTTGGACCGGGTCGAGTCGACCTCCGAGGTCGTCGCGGTCGACGACGGCTCTCGAGATCGCACGTTCGAGCGCCTGCGCAAGGTGCACGATTCGGATTCGCGGGTACGCGTGGTGCGGCTGCGCCGGAATTTCGGCCAGACCGCCGGCCTGGCGGCCGGGTTCGAGCATGCGCGCGGGCGAGTCGTCGTGACGATGGATGGTGATCTTCAGAACGACCCGACCGACATCCCGACGCTTCTCGCTGCTCTAGACGACGGCGCTGACGTCGTGTCCGGGTGGCGACACGACCGCAAGGACGCCCATCTTCGCCGGGTCCTGCCGTCGAAGGTGGCGAACTGGATCATCTCGCGGGTCACTGGGGTGTACCTTCATGACTACGGGTGTGCCCTCAAGGCGTATCGGCGAGACGTCGTCTCGGAGTTGCGCTTGTACGGAGAGATGCATCGGTTCCTGCCCGCGATCGCGGCAGACTCGGGGGCGCGTGTGAGCGAGGTTCAGGTGAATCATCGCGCGCGCACCCTGGGGCGGTCGAAGTACGGCCTGACGCGGACGGTGCGCGTCATTCTCGATCTGGTGACAGTCAAGTTTCTCTCGGACTTCTCCACGCGCCCGATCCAGGTCTTCGGGCTCTTCGGTCTCGGAATGGCCCTGTTGGGAGGTGTCCTTCTGGCTTTCTTGGGTATGGAGAGGATCTTCTTCGGCGTCGCACTGGCCGGCCGCCCGATCGTGCTCCTGGCGATTGTCGCCTTGATCACTGGTTTGCAGTTCATCTCCTTCGGTCTGCTCGGGGAGATGCTCGCCCGCACGTACCACGAGTCCCAAGGGAAGCCGGTGTACGTCGTTGGGGAGGTCCTCGACGCGGCGTCCGGCCGGGCGTCGGGCTAGGGGGGCCGCGGATGCCGCGGATTGGGCTCGACGCACGGATGCTCCAGAACGGGGGCATCGGGCGCTACATCGGGGAGCTTCTCGAGGCGTACCCCGCCCTCGTGCGGAACGAGGACATCGTGGTGCTCGCGCATCCCCGTGACCACGTGGAGGTGAGGCGGCGGGCTCCGGGCATCGAGATCGTTCGCTTGATGGCGCCGATCTACTCTGCGCGCGAACACGTCGAGGTCGCCTGGCAGGCCCGCAAGGCCGAGCTCGATCTGCTCCATGTCCCGCACTACGTGCCGCCGTACGGAGTGCAATGCCCACTCGTGCTCACGATTCACGACCTGATTCACCTGCGTCTGCCTCGGTCGCGGCTACATGCCATGTATTGCCGGCACATGCTGGGTCAGGTGCGAAAACGGGTGTCGCTCGTCCTGACCCCGTCTCAGGCCGTCGCGACCGACCTTGAGGAGGTCGGCGGGATTGAGGCTGAGCGGATCCGGGTCGTCTACAACGGGGTCTCGCCGAGGTGGGCCGCCCCCTCGGAGGGCCCCGAGGTCGAGGCCTTTCTGCGCCGCCTGCGCCTCGAGCCGCCGTACCTCCTAAACGTGACCAACGGCCTGCCCCACAAGGGGCTCCGGACCCTTCTGGAGGCCTTTCGAGACCTGCTTCCCGAGGCTGTTCGGGCCACGCCGGCTGGCCTGCGGTTGGTGCTCGCCGGTCAGGGCTCGGACCGGCCTGAAGTCATGCGGGAGATCGCTGAATGCGGGCTCCCGGCAGACACGGTTCTGCCGCTGGGAGGGCTCTCGGAGCGGGAGATGCGCCTTGCCTACGCATCTGCCACGGCGGTGGTCGTGGCCTCGGATCATGAGGGTTTTGGGCTGCCGGTGCTCGAGGGGATGGCAGCTGGGGTTCCCGTCGTGTCTTCCGATGCGGGGGGGCTGCCCGAGGTGGTGGGGAATGCCGGCCTGTTGTTCTCCGCGGGATCGGTTGCCCACCTCAGAGAGGCTCTCTATACAGTAGCCTTCGAGCTGCAGGGGGCTGAGCGCCGAGAACTCGTGCAATGTGGGTGGGACCAAGCGGACCGATTCACCTGGGAGAGCACGGCTCGGGCAACGCTGGCCGCCTACGAGCGTGCATTCGCGAGCGTGATGTGAACCAGCGACGGTGGGAACAACTAGCCGGTGGCGTCGGCCGTAGGATCGAGTTCCGGGAGGAGCTCGACGCGTGCTGAAGGAACGCCGACAGCTCTTCAGCGGAATCTTCGTGGGCGCTGATCTGGTCGTGATCGGGCTCGCGTTCGTCGTCGCGTACGCGCTGCGGTTCTATGTGCCTCTGGTGCCTGTGACGAAGGGCGTTCCGCCGGCCGAGAACTACCTGGCTCTCTTGCCCGTGGTGTTGGCGATTTGGGGACTCGTCTTTCAGGCGCACGGGCTGTACGACCCGATGCGCGGGTCCACCGAGGCGAGCGAGCGACGGCGCATCGTCCGTGCGTCCTCGTTGGCGATGCTGATCTTCACCGCCGTGAGCTTCCTCGGGATCGAGAAGGCGTTCTCGCTCTCCCGCCTGACCCTTCTGTTCTTTTACGTTCTCGCCACCGTCGCGGTGGTGCTCGAGCGAGCGACCCTGCGCGAGGTCCTCCGCGAAGCCCGTCGACGGGGGTACAACCTCCGTCACGTGCTCCTGGTCGGAGACGGCGATCTGGCTCGTGCCGTCCACGAGCGCATGACCCGTCATCCAGAGTTCGGGCTCAAGGTGCGGGGCTTTTTGGCCGAAGACCCTCTGAGGGTCGGAGGATTCGTGGGCTCGACGCCGATCTGTGGGCAATGGGACGAGGTGGCGGAGATCGTAGAGCGCGACAACATCGATCAGGTGGTGTTTGCGCTGCCTTTCGATTCGTTCCCGAAGCTCGCTGGATTGCTCTCGCAGCTCGATTCGGCGGCGGTGGATGTGAAGGTCGTCCCGGACGTGGATCGGTTCGTCAGCCTACGGACGGGCATCGAGGAGTTCGGCGGTCTGCCCCTCATTTCCTTGCGGGCGACCCCGTTGATGGGATGGAGCCGCGTGGCGAAGCGGGTGATGGATTTCGGTCTGGCTCTCCTCGCTCTCGTGATTCTGGCGCCCCTCATGGTTCTCATCGCGCTCGCGGTGAAGGCCTCCACGCCGGGGCCGGTGCTGTTTTCTCAAGATCGGATGGGGCTCGATGGGCGGGTCTTCCGGGTCTGGAAATTCCGGACGATGGGCCTCGATGCCGAGGCCGAGAGTGGTCCCGTCTGGGCGACGGAGGACGACCCGCGCCGTACGTCGATCGGGCGGACCCTTCGGCGCTTCAATCTCGACGAACTGCCTCAGCTCCTGAACGTGCTCCGGGGCGAAATGAGCCTAGTGGGGCCGCGGCCGGAGAGGCCGGTGTTCATCGACGACTTCCGCTCGCGTGTCCCGAAGTACATGTTGCGCCACATGGTCCAGGCCGGAATGACCGGCTGGGCGCAGGTGAACGGTTGGCGCGGAAACACTTCGATCGAGCAGCGGATCGAGCACGATCTGTACTACATCGAGAACTGGTCGCTGCGCCTGGATCTGAAGATCCTGGTCCTGACCTTCGTGCGCGGGTTCGCGGGCAAGAACGCGTACTGAACGCGTACTGAGCGAGGCGGCGGACGTCCCGTCGCTCGAGCTTCCCCCTGATAGCGGCCTGGTCCGCTGGGAGATTCGTGAATGAGGATCTGTGTTGTGGGGACCGGCTATGTCGGTCTCGTTGCAGGAACGTGCTTCGCTGAGTGCGGAAACGACGTCGTGTGCGTTGATGTCGTTCCGGAGAAGATCCAGGCGCTCGAGCGGTGCGAGATCCCCATTTACGAGCCGGGGTTGGAGGAGCTGGTTCGGCGCAACAGCGAGGAGAATCGTCTCTCCTTCACGACGGATTTGAAGTCTGCCGTCGTCCAATCGGAGATCTGCATCATCGCGGTCGGCACCCCGATGGGGCTCTCCGGCGCCGCCGATCTTTCGGCCGTGATGGCGGTGGCCAAGTCGATGGCCGAGGCGGCGGACGGCGACAAGGTCGTGGTCATCAAGAGCACTGTGCCCGTGGGTACGGCGGATCGGGTTCGCCGCGTTCTCGAGGAGAATACGACACACTCGATGGAGGTCGTCTCGAATCCGGAGTTCATGAAAGAAGGCGCGGCGATCGAGGATTTCATGAAGCCCGACCGTGTGGTGATCGGTGGGCGGAGTGAGGAGGCGCTGGGCAAGCTGAAAGAGTTGTACGCGCCGTTGGTTCGCACCGAGAATCCGATTCTGAGCATGGACAACCGATCCGCGGAGATGACGAAGTACGCCGCCAACGCGCTGCTCGCGACTCGAATTTCCTTCGTGAACGAGGTGGCCAATCTCTGCGAGAAGGTCGGAGCGGACGTCGGCATGGTCCGTCGTGGGATCGGACACGATCGTCGCATCGGTCACCATTTCTTGTTCCCTGGCGTGGGGTACGGCGGCAGCTGTTTTCCGAAGGACGTTCAGGCGGTGATCAGTACCGCGCAGGACTATCAGATCGACTTTACGCTTCTGCGTGCCGTCGAGGACGTGAACGACCGCCAGAAGCGGCTGCTCGTCGGCAAGGTGCTCGAGCACTTCGGCGGAGACGTGACCGGCCGTCGTTTTGCGATCTGGGGACTCGCCTTCAAGCCGCGCACCGACGACATGCGGGAGGCGCCTGCGGTCATCATCATCGAGCGACTGCTCGCGGCGGGTGCCGAGATCGCCGTCCACGATCCCGAGGCCATGGAGGAAGCCAAGAAGGTCTTTGGCGACCGCCTCACGTACTCGCGCACCAATTACGATGCACTCGACCGCGCCGACGCGCTTCTCGTCGTGACAGAGTGGAACGAGTTCCGCCGGCCCGACTTCGTCCGGATGAAGGAGCTGCTGGCGTCCCCGGTCGTCTTTGATGGTCGCAACATCTACGAGCCCAGCCAGATGGTAGAGCACGGCTTCACCTATTACTCGGTCGGTCGCTCGGCCGTGAAACCCGACTGAGTGCTATGCGCATATTGATCACCGGCGGAGCTGGATTCATCGGCTCGCATCTGGCCGACCGGCTGCTCGGCGAGGGCCACTCGGTCATCGCGATCGACAACCTTGCCACCGGACACCCGCGAAACATCGAGCATCTCGCGGGGAACGAGAGTTTTCGGTTCATCAAGCACGATGTCACCGACTACCTGTACGTAGAGGGGGAGCTCGACGTCGTCCTGCACCTCGCGTCGCTACCGAGCCCCGTCGACTATCTGAAGAAGCCGATTCCCACGTTGAAGGTCGGCGCGCTCGGCACGCATAAGGCGCTTGGGCTGGCCCGTGCGAAGGGTGCCTTGTTCATGCTCGCGTCCACCTCCGAGGTGTACGGCGATCCGTTGGTCCATCCCCAGGCGGAGGACTACTGGGGCAATGTAAACCCGGTCGGGCCTCGCGGGGTGTATGACGAGTCGAAGCGATTCGCGGAGGCCATCACGATGGCCTATCACCGGTACCACGGGCTCGATACGCGTATCTTCCGGATCTTCAACACCTATGGGCCACGGATGCGGGTCGACGATGGGCGCGTCGTAACGAACTTCATCGCACAGGCGCTCCGCGGCCAACCGCTGACCGTGTACGACGACGGCTCACGCACCCGGAGCTTCTGCTACGTGAGCGATCTCGTCGACGGCATCCTGCGCCTGCTGGGATCGAGCGAGAACGAGCCCGTGAATCTCGGCAATCCGAACGAGATGACCATCCTCGAGTTTGCCCAGACGGTTCAGAGGCTGACCGGCGGTGGCTCGGAGCTCGTACACGTGGTTCCCACCGACGAACGCACGAAGGACGATCCCCAGGTTCGGCGGCCGGACATTAGTCGCGCGAGCGAACGGCTGGGGTGGTCTCCGCAGGTCCCTCTCGAGGATGGCCTAGGGCAGACGATCGACTACTTTCGTGCGCTGTTGTCGCACGACCGGGCAAGGTGATGCGGTGAGGCGCGCACCGCGTCGGCGAGGAGGAGCGGCATGAAGATCCTGGTGACGGGAGGCGCTGGGTTCATCGGTTCGAGTGTGTCGGATGCCTTCGTGGGCGAAGGGCACGACGTGGTCGTGGTCGACGACCTGTCGGGTGGCAAGCGTCACCAGGTGCCGGAAGCGGCGCAGTTCTACCAAGCCGACGTGCAGGACGCCGCGCGATTGCGAGAGATCTTCGAGAAGGAGAAGCCGGAAGTGCTGGTGCATCACGCCGCGCAGATGGACGTGCGGCGCTCCGTTGCGGATCCGCCGTTCGATGCGCGAGTGAACGTCGTCGGGTTGTTGAATCTGCTGGAGGCCGGGCGAGCGAATGGGTTGCGCCGCGTACTCTTCGCGTCGTCGGGTGGGGCGGGGTACGGCGAGCAGGAGGAGTTTCCCGCTCCGGAAACGCATAGGATCTCGCCCGTCAGCCCGTATGGGGTGAGCAAGATGGCGAGCGAGCTGTACCTGTCGTGCTACCGCTCGATGTACGGGCTCGAGTACGCGGCGATGCGGTACGCGAACGTCTACGGGCCGCGACAGGATCCTCATGGCGAGGCCGGTGTGGTCGCGATCTTCACGCAGCGCGTGCTGGCCGGCGAGACCTCGACGATCAATGGCGACGGGAAGCAGACGCGCGACTACGTCTTCGTTGGCGACATCGTGCGCGCGAACGTCAAGCTCGCGGCGAGCACTTGGTCGGGCTCCGTGAACTTCGGCACCGGCATCGAGACCGACGTCAATCAGCTCTACGCGGGGATCTGCGAGGCGTGCGAGAAAGGCCTCCCGGCCGAGCACGGGGCTGCAAAGCCCGGGGAGCAGAGCCGGAGCGCCATTTCTCCCAAGCTCGCCGCCGAGGTGATTGGCTGGCGGCCCGAGACCCCACTTCTCGAGGGCTTACGCCAAACGGCCGAGTTTTTCAGGAGCCGGGGCTGAGACGCCGCTGGGGCCGCGTCCCGCCGGGCGCCCCGCGCGGCGCCGGGCGCGGGGCGGTGTCATCTGGTAAGGACTAGGGTTTCGATGGACCCGGCGCACATCCGCAACTTTTCGATCATCGCCCATATCGACCATGGGAAATCGACCCTGGCTGATCGGCTGCTTGAGAAGACCGGGACGGTCACGTCCCGCGACATGCAGGAGCAGTTGCTCGACGACATGGATCTCGAGCGAGAGCGCGGGATCACCATCAAAGCCCGCTCCGTTCGGCTCGCGTATCGGGCCCAGGACGGGGAAGACTACGTCCTGAATCTCATCGATACCCCCGGGCACGTGGACTTCTCCTATGAGGTCTCTCGGAGCCTCTCGGCCTGCGAGGGCGCGGTTCTGGTCGTCGATGCCGCCCAAGGAGTAGAGGCCCAGACTCTGGCGAACGTATACCTCGCGCTCGATCACGACCTCGAGATCATTCCGGTTCTGAACAAGATCGATCTCCCGTCGGCCGACGCCGACCGGGTCTGTCAGGAGATCGAGGACGTGATCGGTCTCGACGCGAGCGACGCGATCCGTGCGAGCGCGAAGCAGGGTGTGGGGATCGAAGAGACGCTCGAGCGAATCGTGCAGACCATCCCCCCGCCGACGGGTGACGTGAACGCGCCGCTTCAGGCCCTGATCTTCGACTCCTGGTTCGATCCGTATCACGGCGCGGTGGTGCTGATCCGTGTCATGAACGGAATCGTGCATCCGGGCGACCGGGTGCGGCTCATGGCCGCCGAGCGCGATCACGACGTCACGCGTTTGGCGGTTCTGGCTCCGGGGCCGCGTCAGGTGAACAGTCTCGGCCCGGGCGAGGTCGGCATGTTGATGGCCTCGATCAAGGAAATCGCGGACGCGCGGATTGGGGACACCGTCACGCATGCGAAGCGGGCGGCTTCCGAACCATTGCCAGGATTCCAGGCGGTGAAGGCGATGGTCTTCAGTGGCCTCTACCCGGCCGATACGAAGCAGTACGAGGGGCTGCGCGCGGCGGTCGAGAAGCTCAAGCTGAACGACTCGTCGTTTTCCTATGAGCCGGAGAGCTCGATCGCGCTGGGCTTCGGTTTCCGCTGCGGGTTCTTGGGGCTGCTTCACATGGAGATCGTCCAAGAGCGCCTCGAGCGCGAATTCGGCCTTACCCTGATCACGACGGCGCCGACGGTGGCCTACCAGGTCACGACCACGGCCGGGGAGGTGATCGAGGTCGATAGCCCGGCCAAACTCCCGCCGACCACGAATATCGAGAAGGTCGAAGAGCCGATCATCTCCGCGACCATCCACGTTCCGGCCGAGTTCCTGGGTGGAGTACTCAACCTCTGCCAGGAGAAGCGGGGCGAGCAGAAGGACATTCGCTACGCGGGGGAGAATCGCGTGGTTCTGACCTACGAGCTGCCCCTGAACGAGGTGGTGGTCGATTTCTTCGACCGGCTGAAGTCGGTTTCACGGGGATACGCTTCTCTCGACTACGAGTTGCAGGGATTCGTCCGCGGTGATCTTGTCAAGCTCGACATCCGGATCAACGGAGACGTGGTGGACGCCCTTTCACTCATCGTACATCGGGATCGAGCATATGCTCGTGGTCGCGAACTCGCGCTTCGCATGAAGGAACTCATCCCCAGGCAGATGTTCGAGGTGGCGATCCAGGCCTCGATTGGCACGAAAATCATCGCCCGCGAGTCGGTGAAGGCCATGCGCAAGAACGTCACGGCAAAGTGCTACGGCGGCGACATCAGCCGGAAACGGAAACTCCTCGAGGCCCAGAAGGAAGGCAAGAAGCGGATGAAGCAGGTTGGCCGAGTCGAAATCCCCCAGGAAGCCTTCCTCGCGGCACTGAAGGTGGAAAGTTGAGCGCTTCCGGGGCCGAGAGGCGGAAGATGGCGGAGCAGGCGAAGTCGGGCACAAAGGCCAAATCGACCTTCCGCGAATATGCCGAGGCGCTGATCGTCGCCCTGGCGCTGGCGATGTTCATCAGGACGTTTTTCGTCCAGGCCTTCAAGATCCCGTCCGGGTCGATGCTCCAGACCCTGCAGATCGGCGATCACCTTCTGGTCAACAAGCTCCTCTACGGAATCCGGGTGCCGGTCGTCGGAACTCGGTTCCTCAGCTTTTTTGAGCCCGAAGAGGGGGATATCATCGTCTTCGTCTATCCCGAGGACCGCGACAAGGATTTCATCAAGCGGATCGTGGGCACCCCGGGAGACGTCATCGAGATACGGAAGAAGCAGCTATTCCGGAACGGAAAACAGGTCGATAGATCGGACGAACCCTATGCCCAATATACGAAGGGCGTCGAACCCGGTGTGCGGGACAACTTTGGCCCCGTCACGGTCCCGGAGGGCCACGTTTTCGTAATGGGTGACAACCGCGATCACAGCTTCGACTCGCGGTTCTGGGGTTTCGTCCCGTACGAGGACATCAAGGGCAAGGCATTCATCATCTATTGGTCGTGGGACGGCGAGGATACCTGGGTGCGTTGGGAGCGCCTGGGGAACCTCGTGCGGTGAGCGTAGGCCGAGAGTGCCACGAGCTCTCATCCGCGAACGGATTTGCGGGAGGATCAAATGCAGCTAACTGAAAAGCTTACGTCGCGAACTGCCAAGGTCGGAGTCATCGGTCTCGGCTATGTGGGGCTACCGCTGACGATGGAGATGGCCGAAGCCGGCTTCACGGTCGTCGGGATCGACGCGGACCCCCGCAAGGTCAAGGAGATCAACGAGGGGCGTTCCTACATCCCCGACGTGCCGACCGAAGTTCTGGCGAAGCACGTCAGCGAAGGACGCCTTTCCGCGACGACGGATTCCGCCGTCCTGGCCGAGGTCGACGCGATCAGCATCTGCGTGCCGACTCCGCTCTCCAAGACCAAAGATCCCGACGTGTCGTACATCCTCGCTGCGGTGGGCTCGATCAAGGAGCATCTTCACTCCGGACAGCTCATCGTGCTCGAAAGTACGACGTACCCCGGGACCACCGACGAACTGATCCGGGCCGAGCTCGAGTCGGACAAATTGAAGGTCGGTCGCGACTTCTATCTAGCGTTCTCTCCCGAGCGCATCGATCCTGGCAACCAGACGCACGGCACGCGCAATACGCCGAAGGTGGTCGGCGGCATCACCTCGCGCTGCACGGAGCTCGCCGTGGCCTTGTACTCACAGTTCATCGACCAGGTCGTGCCGGTTTCTTCTTCGCGTACGGCAGAGATGGTGAAGCTGCTCGAGAATACGTTCCGTAGCGTGAACATCGCGCTCGTCAACGAGTTGGCGTCGATGTGCGACGTGCTCGGCGTAGACGCCTACGAAGTCATCGACGCTGCGGCGACCAAGCCCTTCGGCTTCCTGCCGTTCTACCCGGGCCCGGGTCTTGGGGGGCACTGTATTCCGATCGACCCTCACTACCTGGCCTGGAAGCTGAAGGCGCATGACTTCACCGCCCGCTTCATCGGACTCGCAGCCGAGGTGAACCAGCAGATGCCGCAGTTGGTCGTCGAGAAGGTCACGGCCGGACTGAACCATCATGGGCGTTCCGTGAAGGGTTCTAGGATTCTGGCGCTGGGCGTCGCCTACAAGAAGGACGTGAGCGACATGCGGGAATCTCCCGCGCTCTCCGTGATCAAGCTCCTCGAGGATCGGGGCGGGCGGGTGAGCTATCACGATCCGTACGTGCCCGAGATCGTGCTCGAATCTGGTTCCATGGCCGGCGTTCCACTGACGGAGGAGAACCTGCGGCTGGCGGATTGCGCCGTCATCCTGACCGACCACACCGACTTCGACATCTCGTGGATTACGTCGTGTTCTCGGTTGGTGGTGGACACTCGCAACGCGACGCGGGGACTCGACGGCCGGTTCGGAGAGCGCATCCTGAAGTTGGGTGCACCCGACCCGTTTGCGAATCCTCTGCCTCTGGCCGAGTCCGCCTGAGCGGAGATTCCAGGCCTCGCTTCGGGCCGATAGGGGGACCGGATGGATGCGGACGAGGGGCGCGAATCGGTAGTCCCGCAGAGCGTGCGGGGACGCGTCGCCGGATTGGTGAAGGGCGGCTTCGAGGTCGAGACCGCTGCCGGTCCAGGCTTCTGTTCTCTCTCTCAGGTCGACACGCGGCGGGTGGCCGACGCATCCTCCTTCCTGCATCGCGAGTTCGAGTTCGCCGTCCAGGGCAAGGATGAGGCGAGCGGGCGGTGGAAGCTCTCGCGTCGCAAGATCCTGGAACGCGAAGCCCGCGGCCGCGCCTCTGAGCTTCGAAGCCAAATCGTGCCGGATGCCGTTCTCTCCGGCCGCGTCTCGCGTCTGGCGGACTTCGGTGCGTTCATCGATCTCGGCGGGGTCGAGGGAATGGTCCACGTGTCGGAGATCTCGCACCGGCGCATCGAGCGTCCGACCGAGGCGCTGGATGTCGGCCAAGAGGTCGAGGTTCGCGTCCTGCGGGTGGGGAAGGCAAAGGGGGGTCGCTCGAAGTCTCGTTCGTCCGAGCGGTCGACCGGTCGGGTCTCCCTGAGCATCAAGGCTGCGCTCGCGGATCCGTGGACGACGGTTGCCGAGAAGTTCCAACCCTGGCAGGTGGCCGACGGCCGGATCGTCCGAGTGACGGAGTTCGGTGCCTTCGTCGAACTCGCCCCGGGCGTCGAGGGACTCATGCACGAGAGCGAGGTGCCGAAGGGCGCCTTGCCGAAGCTGGAGGAGGCCTCTCAGGGAGGTGCGCTCATGGCGGTCCTGGTCCTCGAGGTTGCGGTCGGGCGTCGGCGAATTTCGCTAGCGCCGGCACCGGGTGGTCTGGCGGCCGGCGAGCGAGTCGAGCCGATTGCGCTGCGGGTGGGCAGCTCCATCGCGGGCCGAGTCGAGGAGGTGCAGTCGGGCGCGGTCATCGTCCGTCTTGGTCCGGGACAACGGGGCGTGATCCCGAACCCGGAGATGGGCACGGAGCGCGGGGCTGATCACAAGGCAGCGTTCCCGGTCGGTACGGAGGTCGAGGCCGAGATCCTCCGGGTCGAGGACGGAGGCCGCCGTGCGCGCCTCTCACGCAAGCGCAAGCAGCGTCGCGAGGAGCGCGAGGAAATCGCGCGGCACTCGGAGAGCCAGTCGATCGGGAGTCTTGCGACCTTCGGGGACTTGCTCCAACGGGCGCGCGACGAAAAGCCGGGGTGATTCCGCCGGACGCGCGTTGACAGGCGCAGCGCCGGAGAGTACCGATCTCCAACAGAATACACCTTTTAATTGGATCCAGAGAGGTCCGGAAAGGTCGGGAGATGAGCGAAGAGGCCGAGCACGCGGGTAGGCGTGTGGTGATGGATCCGGCGGGCGTGCAACGAGCGCTCGTTCGTATTGCGCACGAGATCGTCGAGCGGAACAAGGGCGTCGACGGCCTCGGGATCGTCGGTGTCCGCTCCCGCGGGGACGTCCTCGCGCGACGTGTGCAGGCCGAGATCAGCCGGCTTGAAGGCGCAGAAGTGCCGTTCGGCGCGATGGACATCACCCTGTATCGTGATGACCTCCACCGGGGGGCTGACCACGCGCCCGTTCAGATCACGGACATTCCCTGGGAGGTAGATGGCCGGACGATCTTGCTCGTCGACGACGTTCTGTTCACCGGACGCACCGTCCGGGCCGCGCTGGACGCCCTGATGGACTTTGGGCGCCCGCAGGCGATCCAACTCGGGGTGCTCGTCGACCGGGGGCACCGAGAGCTCCCGATCCGCGCCGACTATGTCGGAAAGAATCTCCCGACGCAGCGGTCGGAGAACGTTCAGGTCCGGCTGGCGGAGTCCGAAGGTGTCGACGAGGTTGCGATTCTGCCGGGCCCGACGCTGATTCGGCCGGGGCGCGCGATTCCGGCCGGCAACGGCAACGACGGCTCGATGGGAAGGAGTTGAGTCATGCTGTTCGAAAGACCGCATCTCCTCGGGCTCGAAGGGCTGACCGCCGAAGAGCTGACGTTCCTTCTCGACACGGCGGAGTCGTTCAAGGAGGTCTCGGAGCGCGAGATCAAGAAGGTACCGGCCCTTCGCGGGCGGACCGTCGTGAATCTCTTCTACGAGCCGAGCACGCGTACACGGACCTCTTTCGAGATCGCGGCGAAGCGGTTGTCGGCCGACACGGTCAACCTGAGCGCACAGGCCTCGTCCACGACGAAGGGCGAGACGTTGAGTGACACGGCGCGAAACCTCGCGGCGATGCGACCGGACGCCATCGTCGTCCGGCACCCCTCGTCGGGCGCTCCCGATCTTCTCGCTCGGCACGTCGACTGTCCGATCATCAATGCCGGGGATGGCGCTCACGAGCACCCGACGCAGGCGTTGCTCGATCTGCTCACGATTCGTGAGCACAAAGGGCAGATCGAGGGGCTGACGGTCGCGATCGTCGGCGACTTGCTTCACAGTCGGGTCGCTCGGTCGAACCTGCACGGTCTGCGCACTCTGGGCGCGCATGTGCGCTTCGTGGGCCCACCTTCGTTGGTCTCCCCGTACTTCGCCGATCTGGGTGCCGAGCTGGTGCACGATCTGCACGAGGGAGTGCGGGGCGCGGATGTCATCATGATGCTGCGCATCCAGCGCGAGCGGATGACGGGGCGGTATTTCTCGTCGCTCGACGAGTACTCTCGCCTCTACTGCCTGTCCGCGGATGCTGTCGCGAAGGCGAACCGGGATGTCATCATTCTGCATCCCGGGCCGATGAATCGTGGGGTCGAGATCTCGAGCACGGTGGCCGACGGCCCGTACTCTGTGATCATGGATCAGGTGACCAACGGCGTCGCCGTCCGCATGGCGACGCTCTACGTACTCGTCGGGCGGAGGAGGTCCGAGTCGACCGACGAGGCGGACGGCGACGGTGGTGCCGCCGAGGGTGGCGAGGGTGTGATGAGGA
>JAJCZO010000098.1 GCA_029262355.1 Deltaproteobacteria bacterium | reverse complement strand
GAGACTCTACTGCGAGAGAATCGCGCCCGCGTGCATGCGGCGGTGGCCGCGGCGAGTGTGGAGATCTACGCGGAGAAGCTCGACGAGAAGGCGGCGCTTCTGGCGCACCACTGCGAGAACGCGGGAGAGAAGTGGCAGGCTGCGCTCTGGCATCAGCGGGCGGCCGAGTGGGCCGGCATCACGAACGCCGCGCAGGGCGCGCGCCATTGGGAGCAGGTCCGTGCCCTGGTGCGGGCCGTTCCGCGCTCGGAGGCGAGCCTACAGTTGGGCGTGGCGGCGTCCATGGGCCTCTTGGGTCTGGCGTGGCGCCTCGGGACATCGATAGAGGAAGCGACGGCGGTCTTCGACGAGGGGCGCGAGCTCGCCGAAGCGAACGGAGACGCTCGTTCGCTCGCGGCATTGCATGGGAACTATGCCTGCGTCCTCGGGCTCGTCGGCGGGCAGTCGGAAGGATACTGGAGCTACAGTCGCGAAGGTGTGCGGCTCGCGGACGAGACCGACGACCAGGGGCTCAGGCTCGCACAGCGTGCGTTCCTGGGTTTCGCCTGCATGATCTCCGGCCGCGTGAACGAAGGATTCGCGGTGTGCGCGTCGGCGATCGAGCAGTTCCCCCCGGATCCGGCACTCGGCATCGAGTTCACCGGCTACAGTCCCTTCGTCGGGATTTTGAACGTGCACGCCTGGATGCTCGTTCGCGCAGGGCGGCTCGGGGAGGGGGCAGTCGCCTACGGGCGGGCCGAGAAGCTCGCGCGTGAGTTCGGCGACAACGAGAACCGGACCTGGATGCAGCTCTCGCAGCTCGAGTCGGCGGTGTGTCGTGGCGACGCGGCGGCCGCGCACGAGCACTCACGGGTGGCGTTGGAGAGCGGCGAGAAGTGCTCGACCCCGCAGTCGGCCTGGGTCGGCCGCCTCTCGGTCGGGATTGCACATCGGCTGGCGGGCCGGTGGGAGGAAGCGATCCCGGCCGCCGAGTTCGCCCTAGACACCACCAAGGAGGGCGCCAATCGGCAGTTCGAAGCGTGGGCGGGCGCCGAGCTCGCGATGGCGCTTCTCGGCCGGGGGGATTTGGCGCGTGCCCAGCAACAAGCCCAGCACGCGGCGGATACCGCGCTCGCCCAGCATTCTCGTTCCGACGAAGTGCGGGCCAACCTCGCGTTGGCCCAGGCGCTGCTCGCCCACGGGGATGGCGCGGCACTCGGACGAATCCAAGGCGCCCTCGCTCGCTGTCAGGAGCTGATCGACGAAACCGGCAACCGGATCTTCCAGCCGGAAGTGTGCGAGTGTCGGTCTCGTGCGGCTGCGCTGGGAGGCGACGCGGCCGTCGCGGCGCGCGAGCGCGAGCAGTCTCGCGAGTTGTATGCCGCCATGGGCGCGACGTCACAGATCGAACGCCTTGCCCGCGAGACATAGAGGCCGTCCTGGCCAATTGCTTCATCCGGCGCGATATCACTGCCAAATTCCTTGCCGCCAGTCTCGCCATTGGTTGACAGCTCGAGGCCAGCGTCGGATGCAGCGATTTGTTAGGTCGCACGATCACCGAGCACTATTCGACCGGGCTCTGCGTCTGTCCCGCGGATGCCTCCCCAGATTGCGAAGGCCAGAAGCCAGGCCCAAACGAGCCCAGCACCAAGTTGCAGGTTCATGGCGCCACCCGGCTCAGTGAAGCCCGTCGAGCCGAAGATCGTTACTGTCTCGACGGCCTGCTCGGCGATCGCGACCGTACCCACGACGCCGAGCCATCTCGGCAGCCGCGCTTTAGCGCCGAACGCGAGCAAGGTGACCGGAACCATCATCGTCGTCGTCGCGCCCGTCAATACGGGCCCCCAGAACAGCGCGATGTCGAGCACCGTACGGGCCGTTGCTGGGTCGAGTCGCTCGGCATGCAACGCCAGCCCGCCCCACGTCCACGACTGCACGGCAAGGGTTACGACGATTCCCATCGCACCGATCAGAAAGACATCGCGGTGTGGTGCGGGGAGCAAACGGCGCAACTGGGCAAAGACGACGGCGAGTAGCGGCGCGGTAATGGTGAGCGCCCAGACAGACCAGCGCACTCCGTTGCGATGCTCCCGAAACCAGGCGACCACCTGCTCGCCGCTGTCGGCAGTGGCGGGAGGCGTACCAAGCGTTGCAATCGCGAAGAGGTATGCGACGGTGGCCATCAGCGCTGCGCCAATCAACGTTCGTGAGCCCATGTGCAATCCTCCACTCTTCTAAGAGGCATCCGCGAGTCTGTGACGATTGTGCGGGCCTGACGGATAGGCGTTCGGGACCGTCAACAGTGCTGGGGCCCCATCCTTCCCCAGAACTATGCTGCCAGGTGGCAACCGACGTCAATTGAACCAAGCTGTTGATGGTCCGCTGGATCGCCTCGTTGGACATCGGCGACAGCCGGCGAATCATCAGTATGGTCGTCAACGTTGCGCACAGAAGGGACGTGTACCGCTGACTGGCGGTGTAGAGCGCGGAAGATTGGGCTGTGCGTTCTCAGAACCCATCCGCGATCGACTCACGCGGCCTCTGCCCATGCGTAGCGATGCTGGGGGCCACCGACGCGCGGCAGGGCGATCACCTGCGCAGTAGAGGAGGGCCGCGGCTCCAGTTGTCGCCCCAAGGGAGCGTCTCGCGTGCGCGTATGAACACCTCGGGTGGAAAGGACTACGTTCTCTCGCATGGGTAGCCTCGTGCGTGCCATTTCCACCTCCTGGTGGAGGATGGCTCGCAGCTACCCAGCGTTCACGCCGCTCTTCTGGTGTCCGGATTGCCCGGAATCACTGTCCGGATTGAATCGGAATGGGTGTCCGGATTGCGCCGGAATCGGTGTCCGGTTTGGTCCGGAACACGCAGTTGAAGCCTTGGGCGAGGAGATCGAAGACCTTTATCTCGACCGGATGTCTCCGGCGGTGAGCGCCGGGCTCGCCAAGGACGCCAAGGCTGTCGAGAAGGAAATGGCCGCCTATCTGCCCAAGTGAGCGCGAAACCGCCCGGTAAATGCATGTGCTCGGCGCGCTGGAATTGTGGCTTCCCGTTCGGCCGACTTGTCTCAACAGGTGCCGGGCCGTTTCACCGAAGCCGATGTCGCTCGGGTACCTCCGTGCTTCCCTTCACGATCTTGAGCTTCCGAGAAACCCCAACGGAATCAAGAGCCACCCGCTGGCATCGAACCGGCGACTGATTACGAGTCAGTTGCCAACGCTCCTTGGCGACCTTCCACGCCCATTCGGACTCAGCTTCCGCCGCGAGCTCTGTCGTGGAAGGGCGTGGGCCGGTGCAGAGACCCGGCACGGAATCCGGCACGCCTGGTGAGAATGATCCCAAGGCATGCTGCCCCTTCATACGTACGGAGGTGGCTTCGCAGCGGCCACCTGGACCCGGAAACTGGATCTCGTCCCGGGCTTCGCGGTGGCGGCTACCCGTGGACCTGGGCAAATGGCCGTTCATGTTCGCTACCCGCAGCGGGCGATCGCACCTTGCCTCGGACCCTATCCGCCTAGTATTTGGGGGCCGGGCCGGGCCTCCTTCTCCTGGCTACACACTTCCACACAACGAGGAGAAGCCGCATGCGCGCCGCCGCCACCTGGATTCCGATCTTCTGCCTGCTCCTTCTCTTCGGCCCGGCTTCGCACGCCGCCGAGGACCGCTGTCTGTCCGGAGATTCCACCGCGCAAGATCAGATCGACATCGAGGCGCTTCGGGTCGAGGTCGAGGTCACGTGTGCTTGTGACCTCGCCGCAACGCGCGGGGCATACCGTCGCTGCGCGCGCGAGGTGGTCCGCGCGGGAGTGGACAACGGAGGACTCCGCAGAAAGTGCCGCTCCACCGTCAATCGGTACCACTCTCGGTCGAGTTGCGGTTTGGGGGCGGATCGGGCGCCGTGCCTCAAGAAGAAACAGGGCTCGGCAAAGCTTCGCTGC
>JAJCZO010000097.1 GCA_029262355.1 Deltaproteobacteria bacterium | reverse complement strand
TTCGGCAAGAACACCGTCGGTGGTGCGATCAACGTCACGACGATCAAACCTCGAAACCAGGTCGAGGCGTTCGCGATGGTCCGGCCCAGCAACTTCGCGCGGGTCGACACGCGGATCATGGTCAACGTGCCGATCATCGAGGACACGCTCTTTACCCGGTTCTCGTTCGCTACGACGAACACGCCTGGTTACTCGTACAATTCCGTTCGCGACGAGTCCCTCAACGGAAAGAACTCGCTCGCGCTGCTCGGTTCGTTCCGTCTATTGCCGCACGACGACGTTACGATCGACATCACCGGGACCTGGACGCGGGATTCGAACAACGGCATCGCGCAGCAGTGCGTCGTGGTGCGCAAGGACGTTCCTCTGGCCGGACTCCTTCCGCCGGAGTACTTCGAGGACTGCGCGGAGACGACACCGTTCGAGACGCAGGCCAACGTCTCCGCGATGACCGACATCGAGAGCTACGGCACGTGGATGAAGATCGCGTGGGACGTGGGAGACGTGCCGATCCTGGGCGACATCTCGGTGAAGTCGATTACGTCGTGGCGGGAGCAGAAACCCCGTGTTCGGTTCGACGTCGATCAGACGAAATTCAACATCGTTCAGCTCTCGAGCGCGGGTGGCTCGATCGTCGACGGCGATCCTGGTTTTCAGCGGCAGATCTTGCAGGAAGGCCAGCTCAACGGCGCGGCGCTCGACGGTGATCTCGACTATGTGGGCGGTGTCTTCGGGTTCTGGGACACGGGCTTCGACAATCGTGCGACCTACGTGTTGCCCCCGGGGCAAGGGGTTCCGGCACTGGATCGTCTCACCGACGGTCCGACCACGATCGACAACTGGACGTGGGCTCTCTACGGACAGGCGTCGTACGACTTGTTCGACTGGATGAGTCTCACGGGAGGGCTGCGCTACACGCAGGACAAGAAGGGCCTCACCTTCATGCAGATTGATCCTCGCACCGAGGAGGTGTTTGCGAACGAGGCGGGTAGCAAGGTGTTCTCCGCGTGGACGCCGATGGCCAGTATCGCGATGACTCTTCCGGACGATTATCTGGACGACACGCCTCTTGATCACTTGATGGGGTACTTCACGTACTCGGAAGGCTTCAAAGGCGGGGGCTTCAACGGCGTTGCAACCGGACGGTCTGGCGCGGGGCAGGGACCATCTTTTGGGTACGATCCGGAGACGCTCGACAACTTCGAGATCGGTTTCAAGTTGATCGGATTCGAGCAGCGCGCGACCCTGAATACCTCCTTCTACTACGGGAAGTACAAAGACATCCAGGTGACCTCGGTTCGCGACACGGGTCTCGACGAGGATGGCGTGCCGACGATCGCTCGTATTACCGACAACGCGGCAGAGGCGACGACGAAGGGCTTCGAGATCGAGTTGATGACCCGGCCGATCGACGGTCTGATGATCGTTGCAAACGTGGGCTACACCGACGCCGTTTACGATGATTTCCCCGAAGCTCTGAGCGACCTCGACGGCGAGACGGTCGATCGTTCCGGCGATCGCTTCCTGTTCGTGCCGAAGTTTCAGAGCTTCATGTCGGTCCAGTACTCGATGGCCGTGCCAGGTCTCGAAGAGACCCCGATGGACGGCTGGATCACGCCGCGTCTCGAATGGGCTTACACGAGCGACGTCCAGTGGCTCGGCCCGGAGGTCCCGCAGGCGACACAGCCGGGCTACAACCTCCTGAACGCCCGCCTGTCGTACGACTTCTTCGATGATCGCGCGCAGGCCGCTCTATGGGCGCGCAACCTCCTCGACGATGCCTACTTCACCAACGCAACCGCAGTCGTATCGACCTTCGGAATCGTCACTCGCGCCTACCAGGCCCCCAGAACCTTCGGCGGCGAATTGAGCTACAGATTCAACTAGATCTGGGGACGTCGGTGGATCTCAAGGTCGCCTACCTCGGTGCTTCGAGAAGCCAGTAGAGGACGTTGTCGCGGAAGACCGGGTTGCGGGTGAGGTCCAGATGTTCGTCTGGGAGGAACATCGTGGTTCGCAGGTCGAGGGGCGATGCGACGAAAGGCTGCCAGGGCTGGCCGACGCGTTCGTCGAGAATGGCACTCGTGCGCAGCACCGTGCCGTCGCCCGGTCCTCGTTCGAGTACCGTGACTTCTCCCGTCTTCGAGTTCACAGCGAGGCGGGCCGCCGTTGGCAGTGCGTCGCCGGCGACGAGGATGACATCGAGGCCCTCGGGGGTCTTCGCCGGCTGATCGAGGGCGTTCATGAACGAGCGCGCGCGTTCGAGGAGGCGGCGCTGAAGTGCGAGGCCCCGCGCGCGCCGCTCCATCGCGTCGTGAATGTTCGGCTCGAGCACTTCGAGCATCCGGGCCTGGTTCGGTGCGGCGAGGCCCCAGCCGAGTCGCTCCCATACCTCGGGGTCGAGCACGTCGACCGGTCGGGCCGGATCGCCGTCCCATTGCACTTGATCGTGGCGGGGCCGCGGAAGGAGTTGATAGGGCGACTGGAACGTCCCGAGTAGTGCGGGTGGGAACACGGGAAGCAAGGGGCCCAGCTGGTATCCGTCGACCAGGCTGAGAAGCGCTTGGGGTGATCCGGCGTTGGGCGTGCCGATCAGAACGACTCGTTCGACATCGTTCGCGCCATCCCAGTTCAGAGCAGGGGCGCTTCCGTCTGGCCCGAGATCCTGTCCGCCGTACCGCAGGAAGTAGCGAGTGATCAGACCGCCCATCGAGTGTGCGACGATGTCGAACTTGATGTCGTCTTTGTCGATGCCGTAGCGTCGCTTGTATTCCTGTCGAACGTACTCGCGCTTCTCTTTGATGAACGCGTGGAGCTTGGCGGCTGTCTCGATGTTGTCTCGGCGCCAATCGTAGTCGAACTGGAAGCACGTGAAGTGCTCCGCTCCGTAGTCGACCTCGCCGGCGAGGCCGAGCGCTTCGTCCCGGTAGCCGCCCGCGCCGAGCGTCGAGAGAATTCCGGCGTACGCCTGTACCTCGAGCGGAATCCCGAGGAGTGTGATGCGTGCCTTGTCGAGTACGCCATGTGGTCGGACCGAGTCCCGAGTGTTGGCCAACGACTCACCATTCCCGATTGGAAGCGCGATGAGGCGAGCGCCGTCGGGGTCGTCCGGATCGGCCGCGCCGGGCTCGAAGGCTCCCCAGACGATCGTACCGGTCTTGGGATCGAACAGCTTTGATCCGAGCAGCCCAGGAATCACGATGATCGGGTTCCGATCCGGCCCGTGGTGTTGCGCGGCTTCGTTGTACAAGAGCGCAAACTCCGGTTCGCGCATGGGTGCACAGCCAGCTCCCAGGAGCGCCATGACCATCAATGTCGAGAGTGCACGCATTCGTGTGAGCGATAGCATACGAGGCGTGGCGGATTCCGCGGCTACGAGGTCGTGGCGGAACCACGGACGCAGAAAGGGCCCGCGGATTCGAAGATCCGCGGGCCCGGTAGCCTGTATCGCGTCGCCCGGTGCTTACGGGCAGTTGACCAGCGTGACGTTGGGCGTGCCCTGACAGATGTCTGTCGAGGTGCCGCCGTTGACGACAGCCGAGAGGAAGGGCGAGGCGCCGTTCACGTCGAGGCGGAGGTCGTCGCTGCCGGACTGCCCGGTCGTACGGAGCTTCACGCTGCCGTGGCTGCCGTTTCCGAGGTTAACCTTCCCGAAAGAGCTATCGTTGCCACCCTGGCCCTTGAGGGTCATCGTCAGCTTCCCATCGGCCTCACCGGCAAAGGTCGGGGTGAGGATGTCGTCCTTCGAACCGCCATCCATGCGGACGAGGAGGGTCGAGTCTCCGGTGATTCGGATGTCCGAGTACTGACCGGTCTTCTGGTCGTAGGTGTTCCAGCTGAAGAGCGAATCCTTGCCGCCGCCGCCCTTCATGTTGAAGGAGACGTCCGCGCTTCCCGTGACGTCGCCCCACATGTTCGCCGAGCAGTCGTCGGCTCCGCTCCCCATGTTGCAAGTGAAGTCGAGCTTGCCACCGTGCTTCTGGGCGAAGTGTGCGTAGGTTTCGTCGTCGCCGGCACCCGCGTGCACGGTGACGTCGAGGCTCCCCAGAACGATCGTGTTCCCGCCGTTGCCGCGGAAGTCCACGAAGCCGGAGTCGTTGCCGCTGCCCAGCGCAATTTCGATGTCCTTCTCGAACTTGTGCGAGGCACCGGACTTCAGCCCGATGAAGTACGTGTCGTCGCCGCCCTTCAGCGAGATGGCCATCCGCTTCATGGGCGAGCTGGACCACGAGCCGAGAAACTGATTGCCGGAGTAGACGTAGACGCGGTTCGCACCTGTATCGTCGATGAGAATCTCCAGGTCATCGGCGCCTTCGGTGCCGAACACGAGAAGGCGGCCGTCGCCATCGAGGGCTGCGATCATCGGCAGCGGGGGCGGCGGGGGGGGCGGGGGGAGGTGCGGGGTGAAGATGTTTCGGCCCGGGTCCGCCTTCTCGAGGATGGCGGGGTTCAGGCTGGTGCCACCGCGGTTGAGCTTGGCGGCGTCGGAGTCGGTTGCCGTGGTCGGCAAGAGGCCGAAGAGCGCGAGGGCGGCTGCGGCTGTGCGGATCGTCGTGCTCTTGTTCGTGGCTTTCATGGCTTTCATGGCTTCCTCCTGAAATGCGTCGTTGAGAATGAGTTGTCGGGAGACTCCTTCCGCACGACGCATGCCACGTCCCCGCCTTTCCGGAGCTCCCGGAAAAGCCGGTGATTTCAAAGACTTTCCCCGGCACTCGGCCAGCGCCCGTCGGGGGTCCGCTGACAACTCTGGTTGCAGCTGAAAACCGAACGAGGCACCCCCCGCGGCCCCCACGCCGGCCCGGGCGGGGTGCCAGTGCTACGAAGGGGCGTGCCTGGCGACGGGACGCGGAGATCCTCTGGCAGCACCTCGAGCGGGATCGTCCCGAAGACCATCGGTTCGACGCCGTCGTAGCCCATGTCTGCTCTCTTCGAGAGAGTCCCCTCGAAATCGGCGATGAGCTGCCGTCGCACGCTGTAGAGATTCACGGCCGTTGGTTTCGACATCATCGGGTCTTCTCCGATCGTTGCTGTTTCGCACCCATCCTCGCCCCAGGGCGAGACAGCCTGGCGTCGACCGACTACGCTACACGCATGTTCGATTTGAGTGGAAGGACCGCGCTCGTCACCGGCTCTGGGCAAGGAGTTGGCACGGGTATCGCCAAGGCTCTGGTCCACCAGGGTGCGGCCGTCGTCATCAACGACCTCGAGAGCGAGCGTGCCGAGGCGGTTGCGGAGTCGATACGTGGGGACGGAGGCCGGGCGATCGCCGCGGTCTTCGACGTGACCGACTTTGGGGCCGTGGAGGCTCGTGTCGCGGCGGCGCAGACGGATCTCGGCCCGATCGACATCCTCGTGAACAACGCGGGTGTTCCGGCTGGTATGAGCGTCGCGTCGTTTCGCGAAACATCGCCCGAGACTTGGCGAAAGTACATCGAACTCAATGCCTACGGTGTCATGAACTGCGCGAAGGCGGTCATCGACGGAATGTGCGATCGCGGCTGGGGCCGGGTGGTCACGATCTCGTCGGGTGCGGGCCAAATCGGGATCCCTCTGGGCATTTCCGCCTACGGCGCGGGCAAAGGCGCTGGCATCAGTTTCATGCGCCACCTCGCGGCGGAGGTCGCCGGGCTGGGTGTAACGGCGAACACGTTGGCGCTTGGCCTGATCGACAACCACCTCGAAACTACCGTCACCGAGCACATGGCCAAGGGCGTG
>JAJCZO010000096.1 GCA_029262355.1 Deltaproteobacteria bacterium | reverse complement strand
CGAGGAGGTCCACGCGTCGCAAGAACGGATGCTCGAGCGATCGGGGCAGACCCACGCTTCGATGAGCTGGAGCGACTTCGAAAGCCTGTTACGACGCGAGCTCGAGCGCACCCGCGCGTGGCTCGTGGCGCAGTCGAATTTCGACGTCCTGTTCGTCGACCACCACGCAGTGCTCACCGAGGCCGCCCCTCAACTCGAAGCAATTCGCCGGTTTCTTCGAGTGCCGCTCGACCTCGACGCCATGGAGCGCGCGATCCAACCGGCGCTCTACCGGCAGAGAAGCGACTAACGACGACGCCTCGGCGCTTCAGTCGTGTCGGGGGTCGTCCGGGGGTCGCTCGTCGTGGCGATGAGAATCCGCGGACGGCGCCTGCACGCCGAAGCGGCGCAGGCGCTCGATCCACCGGGCGGCGATGCGTCGCGTCGGCTCCAACGCGACGGACGTCTCGAAGGCGCGGAGTGCCGCCGGGAGCTCTCCGGTCCGCACCAACGCCATACCGAGTCGGAAGTGCGTCGCTCCGTGCGTCGGAAGAAGCGTGACCGAGCGAAGTGCGTGCTCCAACGCTTTCTGCTTGAGCCGCATTCGGAGTGCGGTGATGGTGAGTCCCACGTGGGCTCGTGCCAGGTCGGAGTCGATCTCGACGGCCTCTTCAAAGGCGGTCCGTGCGGTCGGCCACTCGCGGAGCGAGAGGTGCGCCTCGCCGATCGCGACCAAGATGCGCGCCCGCCGGGACGCGTGCGCTACCTTTGCACCTCGCCACAGGAGATCGATTGCTTGGCGGGGCTCGTCGGACGCGACGTGGATCGCGGCTCTGAGGAGCAGCGCATCGGCATCGGGTTCGCCGTCGTTCTGGGTTGCCTTCTCGATGCGCACGAGGACTTCCGCGGCGTCATCTCGGCGTTTCAGGCGCAGGTAACAGCCCGCGAGAGAGAACAGCACGCGCTGCTCGTCGGGGTGGCGTCGCGCCAGGTTTTCCAGAACCGGCAGCGCCTCGCTCGGGCGATCGGCGTGCAGGAGATCGCGAGCGAGGGTGCGCTGAGCCTCGCGGACGGACACGACGGCCGTCTCCCGCCCCTCTCCACTCTTCTCGACATACCCGAGCGCCTCCATCCTTCCGAGGAGATCCGTCGCGGTGTAGGGATCTTCCTGCAGATCGCTCGGATGCATGCCGCCGAGGCCTTGTGGATCTTCCACGTCTTCCCACGAGGGGATGGTCTCGATCGCCGGGGCACGCGCTGGATCGAACGCCTCGGCGACGAATCGGCCATCCATGTCCGCTCCGACCGGGAGGCCGAGAAGGCCGAGGATGGTCGGCGTCACGTCCAGAACACTCACCCCTTCGACGCGCTCGTCGCGGCGAACGTTCGGACCTTTCATCGCAAAGATCCCGTAGGGACGGTGGCACGCCGCCGGGCCGGCCGGCGCCTTGGGGGCGCCGTAGCTTCTCAGGTGGTCGCTGTGAAAGCCGTGGTCGGAGACGAGGATGACCGCGGTGTCGTCGTCCGCCAGGCTCAGGAGTCGCGCGAGTAGGAGGTCGTGAAGTCGGTAGCACGACGTCACGACGTGGTGGAACAGCTCGAAGTCGCGCGCATCCACATGGGCGAGCTTCGGAGGGTGATACTGCATGAACCCGTGACTCAGGTGGTCGATGGTGTCGAAGAACACCGAGGCGAAGCGCCATTGCTGATTCTCGAGAATCGACGTGATGGCGTTATGCGTGGTGAAGCACTCGGAGAGGCACGCTCCGAGAACGGCGAGTCGATCGTCCTTCTCCTGGTCGATCTCGGCCGCACGCGGAACGAAGAAACGAAGAATGGAGGGGTCGAGTTCTTCGGGGCTGATTCGCAGCTCGTCGAACGTCGACAGCAACGACGAAGGGTGAACGGTGCCCGGCGGAAGCGGCTTGAGGCACGGCCGAACCGGGCTCGCACGCGCGAACTCGTTGGAGACGCAGACGCCGTCGATGGGTTCGGCCGGGTGGCTCGCCCACCAGCCGACGGAATGGCTCGCCAGACCGGCCTGGCCGAGCACGTTCCACAGGGCCTTGCACCTGCGGGTCGTGCTCCGAACCGGGCGGATCCCGTCCCCGGTCGGAGTGGGCTCGGTGAACCATAGGACTCCGTGCTTGTGCGGGCGCTTCCCGGTCACGATCGACGTCCACACCGTCGGCGAATACGTCGGGTCGAGGGAGGCGAGATCGCCGATCACGCCCTGCTCGACCAACCCGGCCAGGGCCGGCATCTGTCCACTGTCGAGCAGCGGATGGATCAGCTTCCAGTCGGCGGCATCCCAGCCGACGAGGAGCACGCGCTCGGCGAGGGGGCCGCGCAAAGCCCGCTCAGCTCTTCGGCGTTGGCGGCTTGGTGAGCGATCGGCGTCGCCATGCCACGGTGGCCGAAGCGCCGCCGCTGAGAACCGCTAGCGGGATTCGCTCGTGGCCGTCCCCCGGCTCGGCCGAAGGCGAGGTTGGCGCCTGCGCCAGTTCAGAACCGCGGCGGTCGCTCCGGGCCGTCTCGTCACACGAGGTGCAAGCAGGGATGGCGAAAGAGTCGGCCGAGGCATTCAGATAGTCCACGTAGACTCGGTAGTGCGAGTCTGGGAAGGAGGTGAACCCGACGCTGATCGCTCCGAAGGAGTCGGCGTCACTCGGATCATCGCCCATGAAGTAGCCGACGAAGGTTTGACCTCCGTCGAAGTTCCCCCAAGACCAATCGTTGCGACTGCACTCGCCGAACTCGTTGCAATACGTCGTGATCCGGCTGAACATCAGATAGCCGCGCTCTCCCACGGGCAACGTATCCGCGCCCGTGGCGCCCACGGTGTCGCCCGTCTGGAGCGGTGTTACCAGCCGCTTCTTCCAGAGGTACTCTTCTTCCACGTCCCCGTAGAGTCCGCCGTCGATGGCTCTCGCGTCGATCGACGTCGTCATCGCACTCGCCGAGTCGAAGCTGAACGCGCGGATGTGAAAGTCGTAGCTGAGGATTCCATCCACGAGGCCGGACTCTTCGACGTGGCTCAGCTTGCCTCCGTAGCCCTTGTCCACGTTGAACGTCTCCGTGTAGATCATCGACTGGCTGCCCGCGTCTTGGGCGAGTCCGACCAGGCCGCCCGTCGCGAGAAGATATGTCGCGAGACGCCGTCGGGTGATGGCGTCGAGCCCCGCTCGTTCGACCGGCGTGTTCTTGCGTTGCCTGGGCATGCGCGGTGCCATCATCCTTCTCCGTCGCTCACGTTGACCACGATCTCGTACGGTTGCTCCGGCATTCCCACGAGGTGGAAACGCAGATGCGTTCGTCCCGAGCCGATCGCTCTGAATCGGAAGATCTCGAAGCCGCGCGGGCCGATCTCGAGCCGAGGGGGCGTGTTCCACGGGCGGTACACGACGCGCTCCTCTGCCAGGACTGCCGAATCGAACGACGCACTCTGCCAATGCAGGGCGGGCGGATTCGCGGGTAGACCGACGGAGAGGGGCTCGCCTTCGCGGAGGTCGAACGTCTTTCCGTTGTCGTCCAGGTTGGCCGAGGCGATGAGCGTTCCGCAATCGGCCAAACGCTCGCAGTCCTTGTCGCTGCAGCTCGTCGTGACGAGCAGAATCGATGCGATCAGAAGCGCAGCCCCGCGCGACTTGACTCGAACTCTCAGCGACATCCGTCGAATTCTATCCGCGCGACTCCGGCGGGACAAGACTCCGTTGGGCCCGGTCGTTGAACACGCGTTCGACTTCCCGTGGATGTCCGGGAACTCGGCCCGACCGGCTCGCCGCAGCCGAGCCGTGCCTCGACGTCCTGCCTCTTCATCGAAGCTACACGGCTCCCGCGCATCGATGTACGACCAGATCAGTCCCGTCTTGAGCCGCAGGCGCTGCTCGATCACATCGTGTTTCTCCGGAAGGACTTCCGACGGGATCCGTGCCCAAAGCCCGGCAGCACGTAGGTTCGCCGCCCTCACGACAACTTCTGACGCAGACGAGGGGTTAGATCGAACAATGGACGAACACAGGACAGAGGCCCGAAGGACCGGTCGCCAAGCGCTCTACGATGTTGCCGATCCTGTGAAAGCGCGCGCATTCGGTCGTTCGGAATACGCCGCGACTTCCCCGCAGGTACATGCGCTTACATTCGATTTCGCTGGTGATCGAGCGCGCGCGGTTTCACACGATCGCCAACAGTCTACTCGCGGACGGTCTCGCCGGCGGGTCGAAAGATGTTGAGGCATCCGCCTGATCGGACCGAGACATCAACTGGATCCGGCGGCGCCGGCCCTCATCGGGTACGCGGAAGCGCGTGCCACGCGACGGGCCCGATGCGCGCGCCCCAAGGTCTCGAGAGTGGCCGGGACGAGGTACGTCGCGCGTGCTCTTCCCGGCCTTCGTTTGGCCGCCCGTGCCGTAGAAGCCAGCAGGGGGAGCTGTCGGCGCCCCAAGCCCAGGACGTCCGTTTCCGGGTGCGGACGGGCGGGGGAGTTCGCGAGCCCTGAGGTTGGCTGGGGGGACTTCAAGAGGTATGCGGCAGACGGTCTCTGCAGGGGTGCCGAAAAGGGGCCTGGCAACAGAAAGAACTCATGACCGACGTTCCGGAGATCCGATACGCCCAGAGCGGCGAGGTGAGCATCGCCTACCATGCGACTGGAAGCGGCCCGGTCGATCTCGTGATCGTGCCGGGGCTGCTCTCCCACTTGGAGTATCTTCTCCAAGAGCCGAACTTCGTCCGATGGCTCGACCAGCTCCGCTCCTTCGCCCGGGTGATCCTGTTCGACAAGCGTGGCACGGGCCTGTCCGATCGCACGCCGCCGACCGATGCGCTCGAAGAGAGAATGGATGACCTTCGCGCCGTCCTTGACGCGGTGGGCTCCGAGAAGGCGGCGATCCTTGGCTTCTCGGAAGGCGGTTCTCTCGCCATCCTGTTCGCCTCGACGTATCCCGAACGCACCCGCTCGCTGATCGCACTCGCGACTTTCGCGTGCAGCCACGAGGCGCCCGGATACCCCGCCGGAGGGCTGCAACGCCCGATCATGGAGGAGATGATCGAGCTCGCGAAGACGGCCTGGGGCGAGGGCCGTGGAATCGATCGCATGGTGCCTTCGCTTGCCGAGCACCCGAGCGCTCGCACGGAGTTCGGGCGCTTCGAACGCATGTCGGCGAGCCCCAGTGCGGTGCGGCACTCGCTCGAGTGGATTCTCCGGATCGATGTCCGAGAAATCGCGAAGACCGTGCGCGTTCCGACCCTCGTGCTGCATCGGATCGGAGACGCGGTCGTCCCGGTGGAGAGCGGTCGCTGGCTTGCCGACAACATCCAGGGGGCCCGGTACGAGGAGCTTCCGGGCGACGACCACCCTCCGTGGTTCGGCGACGGCAAGGCGATTGCCGACGAGGTCCGCCGCTTCGTGATGGGCTCGCGCCACGTGGTGGATGTGGAAGGCGAACGCGTGCTCACGACGGTCCTCTTCACCGACATCGTTGCATCGACGCAGCGGGCCGCCGAGGTAGGCGATCGGGCGTGGTCGGAGCTTCTCCAGCGACATCACGTGCTCGTCCGCCGCGAGCTCGAGAGCTTCCGCGGACGCGAGATCGACAACGCCGGAGACGGCTTCTTCGCCACGTTCGACGGCCCGGCCCGTGCGGTGCGATGCGCCAGATCGATCGGAGAGCGCGTGGCGGTCGTCGGCGTGCAGATCCGCGCGGGCATCCACACCGGCGAGTGCGAGGTCTCGGGTGAGAAGGTCGTCGGCATCAATGTACACACGGGAGCGCGCATCCTCGCCAAGGCGGAGCCGGGAGAGGTCCTGGTGTCTCAGACCGTCATGGACCTCGTGGCGGGATCGGGCCTCACGTTCGAGGATCGCGGCGAGCACGGCCTGAAGGGAATTCCCGGCCTGCGCCGGCTCTACCGAGCGGTGTGATCCGGCCCTGCCGCGGGAAGAGTCCGGAGCGCGGGAGTCGACGATGCGTGCAGGGCCGGTCGTCGTCGACAGTGTGGGCGTGCGTCACGTTCGGAGAGGTGCTGCTGCGGGCTGTCTCGCCATGCCGGTAAGGTCGGCGGCTCGCCGACATCGGGTCGCCTCGTCGCCTCCGATCTTCCTGACGAGGCCTTCTCGGACGTTGGGGCTGTGTGGGGGCCCTCATCGAGCGTGGGAACCGGAGCTGACTGACGTCCAGCTTCCCAAGCTGGATGTCTGTGGGGCCTGGTATCCCCCGGCCACACCGTCTTCGGAGTGAGCCAGAGCCGCGGACTGGAGTCCCGGCGTCGTCCGTAGCGAAGGCAGGAACCTCTTCGATCCTGTTGGTCCCGTCTGCGGTGGTTCGATGGGTCTCCGGTCGAGTCCAACGAGATCCCGACGGTTGCGCGGGTGAAGAATACCCTTGCCGAGTATACCGCCTTAAGGTATAAGTCCGCGTGGCTATCCGGACTTTCCGCCATCGCGGGGTAGCGAACTTTTTCTTCGACGGAAAGCTCCCGCGCCGGGCGGGATGGGCACGGGTGGCCACGGTGGCGATGCGGAAGCTCGACATGCTGCACTACGCCGAGAGGATCGATGATCTTCGGTCCCCACCTGCAAACCGCCTGGAGGCATTGAAAGGTGACATGGCCGGGTTTTACAGCATTCGGGTGAACGAGCGGTGGCGCGTCGTTTTCCGGTGGGTCGAGAATGGGCCGGAGGACGTGGACGTGGTCGACTACCATTGATGAAGAGGAGCCAGAGATGAGCACCAAACGCAGCGTGACACGGCGCCCGACGATGCCCGGCGAGATCCTGAGCGAGGAGTTTCTCGGCCCTCTCGGGATGACGCAGAAGCAACTCGCTGACCACGTGGGCTGCGACGTGAAGGTCGTCAATCGGATCGTCAATGGCCGCACGTCGGTCACGGCCGACATGGCGCTCAAACTCGCGGCGAGCTTCAGCACTTCGCCGGAGTTCTGGCTGAACGCCCAGAAGGCCGTGGATCTGTATCAGGCTCGCGGCCAACTTCGTCGGCTGCCGAAGCCACTGCCGCTCGCAAGCTGACGTCGCAGCCGTATCGTCATCGCGGAGACCGAGGATCAAGCACCCCACGCTGGCTCCCGGTTGGTTGGTCTCGGTCAGTCCTTCTCTCTTGGAAGGCCTGCGCGTGGCAAGCTGACTCGGATCCCGCTCTTCCGGCTCGCTCGATCGAGCCCGTGGTCCACCTGGCCGCTTCGACGTCCAGCTTCCCAAGCTGGATGTCGGCGGTTCGATCCCGGTCATCCGCTTGAATCGCCCCGGCTTTCCCGGAGCCCGAATTTCTTGGAAAGGCAAGGGCTATGGGGAGACCAAGCAAGTACGCACCGGAGGTGCGGGAGCGAGCGGTTCGGATGGTGCTGTACGGGCAGTCGCGCCACGAGTCGCAGTGGGCAGCGATTCGCTCGATCGCAGAGAAGTTTGACTGCTCGCCGGAAACGCTGCGCGGCTGGGTCGGTCGATCCGAGTGCGACACCGGTGGTCGGCCTGGGCCGACGACCGAAGAGCGTGAGCGCATGAAGGATCTCGACCGCGAGAATCGCGAGCTGCGGCGAGCGAATGAGATCCTCCGCAAGGCATCGGCGTATTTCGCACAGGCGGAGCTCGACCGCCGACCGAAGTGATGGTCGCGTTCATCGACGATCACCGCGCCGAGTACGGGGTCGAGTCGATCTGTGCCACGTTGCCGATCGCCCCATCGACGTACTACGAGGCGAAAGCTCGCGAAGCGGATCCGGGTCGCCTCCCTTCCCGAGCCAAGCGCGACGCTGAGCTGCGCGAGCACATCCGGCGCGTGTGGGACGAGAATCGGAGGGTCTACGGGGCTCGCAAGGTCTGGCTCCAGCTCCTGCGCGAGGGCCTCTGCGTCGCCCGCTGCGGGGTAGAGCGGCTGATGCGGGAGATGGGCCTGGAAGGCTACTCGGCTTTGTCCTTGTACTTGAGCAGGTTGACCATGTAGATCGGCTCGTCCCCTCCCTTGGCGATCGTTGCCTCGATCTGTTCCTGAGTGGGCTGCGTTGCGGCCCCGTATTTCATAGCGTCTCCCTGGTCGTTTTCTTCTCTCCAGATCGTATACACTCGTTCTTGAGCCGATTGGCACACGGACACGGCGACCCGGACAGGGCAACGCATACACGCACGAGGAGGCACACATTATCGAACGCGCCGCCGATGGCTCGCACCCGAAGTACCATGAAGTCATCGTGCTCGGTGCAGGAGTCTCTGGGATCTATCAGATCAAGAGGCTTGTGGATCTCGGTCTCGACGCGATCGTGCTCGAGGCGGACGAGGATCTCGGCGGCACGTGGTACCGCAACCGTTACCCCGGCTGTCGTTTCGACTCGGAGAGCTACACGTACGGCTACGCGTTCTCGAAAGAGCTGCTGAACGAGTGGCATTGGAAGGAGCGGTTCTCCTCGCAGCCGGAGAACCTTCGCTATCTGAACTTTGTCGCCGACAGATTCGACCTTCGGCGCCACATGGTGTTCGACGCTCGCGTCGAGGCGATGCGTTGGGACGAGAGGGAGCGGATCTGGCAGATCACTCTCGCGAGCGGGGAGACCTATACGTCGCGATTCGTGATCACGGCAATCGGCGTTCTCTCGATTCCGGTGATGCCTCGCTACGAAGGCCTCTCCGAGTTCGAGGGAGAAGCCTTCCACACGCACCGGTGGCCCAACGATCCTGTGCCGCTCGAGGGCCGCACGGTCGGCGTCATTGGCACGGGAGCCACGGGCATCCAGGTCATCGCAGAGATCGCGGACAAGGTGGACGGGCTCTTCGTCTTCCAGCGCCGTCCCAATTGGAGCACGCCGCTCAACAACGCCCCGATCTCCGAAGACGAAATGGCGGACATCCGCTCCCGCTACGACGAGATCTTCGCTCGCTGCGCGAGTACCCACGGGGGCTTCGACCACTTGCCCGAGAGACGTCGATTCTGGGACGTGACGCCGGAGGAGCGAAAGGCGCACTGGGACAAGCTCTATACGACGCCTGGCTTCGCAATCATGGCCGCCAACTTCCCGGAGATCTTCTTCGATGAAGAAGCCAATCGAGAAATGTCCGAGTACGTCGCCGGCCGAATTCGCGGGCGGGTGCAGGACCCCGTCACCGCAGAGAAGCTGATCCCAAAGGATCACGGCTTCGCGACGCAGCGCCTACCCCTCGAGACGCGCTACTACGAAGCCTACAACCGAGACAACGTGCACCTGGTCGATCTCGCCGAGGCGCCCATCGAACGGTTTTCACCGCGTGGAATCCGGACGACGGCACGGGAATACGAGCTCGACCTCGCGGTGATGGCCACGGGCTTCGACGCGGTTACAGGCGCGTGGGATCGGATGGAGATCCGAGGTGCCGAGGGCTGCACGCTCGGGGAGAAGTGGCGCGATGGGCCGCGCACGTACTACGGGCTCATGACCCACGGCTTCCCGAACCTGTTGATGGTGGCTGGTCCGCAGAGCGCGTCTGGCTCGACCAATTTCCCGCGCGCGATCGAAAGCGGCGTCGATTGGGTGACACGACTCATCGAGCACGTGACGAAGAGTCGCATCACGCGCTTCGAGGCGGGCGAGGGCGCCGAGAAGCAATGGCACGAGGAGGTGATCACGGCCCAGGAGCGAATGCTCGTGCGACGGGCCCGTGGTTGGTTCACCGGATACAACGCCAACGTCGAAGGACACGGCGAGGGTACGGTTCGCTACCTGGCCTACTGGGGCGGCGCACCGCGCTACAAGGAACGAATCAGCCGGATAGCCGAGGAAGGGTACCTGGGCGTCGAGATGGAATGAGGAACGGGTCTCAGAGCCCGTCGTTCCGGATGCCCCGCTCGAGAAGGGTCTCGCGCATTTCCCGATAGGCCGGCCCGGTCTGCACGAGCGGAATCCGCGGATGGAGATGATGGATCAGGTGGTACTCCATCCCGAGCGACGCGATCGTTCCCACCGGGGAGCGCCAGGCGCGGGTATCGCGGTAGCGCCCCTCTTCCTCCATGGGATGGTGCGGGGCCCAGCTCAAGAAGAGCTGGATGTACGTCGTGCCCAGGTGGCGCGGGAGCCACCACAGGAGCGCCGCCTCGATCGCGTACCCCGACCACGCGAGCACGGTGAGGATCGCATAGAAGCCCGTGTTCATGGCAACGGCTTCGATCGTCGCCCGGTTCGCATTCGGGTCGTCCGAGCGTTGGAGCGCCACCTTGTAGGCGCTATCGGCCCCGGGCTGTCGCTTGTTCAGGCCGTTCCACACCGATTGCCACCAGGTGTCGCCCTTGGTCCCGTAGTCGGGATCGAGATCCGGGTCGTTCGTGTGGGCGTGGTGTTGTCGGTGGGTGATCCACGCAAGCCGGTACGGCAGCACGAGCGGGATGGTAGAGACATGGCCGACCAACTCGTTCAGCCAGCGAAGCTTCGAGCCACGCGAACCGATGATCGAGTGCTGCGCCTCGTGCGAAGGAAGATAGGAGATGGTGATGCAGATGGTCGACAGGAGGAACCCGGCCCAGAGAGGGAGGGTCCCCGAAAAGGTGAGCGGCCAGATCGAGAGCCAGACCACGAAGTTCCCGAGACCCCAAGCCACCATCTCCCAAGGAACCCGTCCGAGATACTTGCGGGAGATCTCCACCTCGCGGCGTAGCAGCTCTCGTTCGCGCGTCGAAACATCGGCCGACTCAGCTACCGCTACCGCTGCGGTGGCGTGTCTCATATCCAGCTTCCACGAAGCTTGGCGATCGTGCCCAGGACGATCCCGACGGCGAGGCCGAACTGGATGGCGTCCAATCCGAAGGGCGCGGCTACACCCGTCGCGTCTATGGATTGCGCCACGAGCGGCGCGATGAAGCCGATGCCAAACCACAGCGGCCCCCATGCGAAGGCCTTCTTCGTAATGCTCATGACGCGCTTCTTCCCTTCCTTCGGCTCGTCGTCTTCTTCGTCGACCGCGGGGCGGATGTGCGGCTCTTGTGGACGATCAGGTCCAACACGTCGTCCGCGAGCGTCTCGGCATCGCATCCACCGACGACGTCGTGCCATCTCTCGTCCGCGAAGAGCGCCGCGGCTCCGTTCGCCCCGGCGATGCTGAAGGCGACCAGCGCCCGCGGGTCCGCCTCCGGATGCCAACCGGCCTGCTGCGCGGCCTCGGCCCCTTCCCGCAGAGCCGCGAACCACCGCTGCTTCACTTCCCCCAGCGCGTCGTCGGCGAGGTTGCTCACCTCGGGATGGTTGATTGCCCTGAAGTAGGCGGGGTCTTCGCAGGCGAAACGAACGTAGGAGCGTCCAAGCGCGCGGTACCGTGCGATCGGGTCGTCGCCGGCCTCACGCGCGCCGTTCTCCATTGCTTCGAGGCTCCGGCGGAAGCCCTCCTGGGCGAGCGCCGCGAGAAGAGCCCCCCGGTCCGCGAAGTGGCGCCTCGGCGCGGCGTGCGAGACATCGAGATCGCGCGCGAGGCCACGCAGGCTCACAGCCTCGACACCGCCTTCAGCGATGACTTGGGCCGCTCGACGAAGAAGGGCTTCGCGCAGGTTTCCGTGGTGGTAGCTCATCAGGACTAATGTTGTCGATGCATACATCGCATCGCAACTCGATGTTGTCAATGGCTACATAGGGAGAGGTCATTGCAGCGCTTGCCACCGCGCACCCAGCGGGGCGATGCGTTGCTCTCGGGCGGACCGTCGCTGGCTCATCCTGGCGGCCGGGTTCTGGAGGGCCGTAATCGGATATGACCCGCTTGTATTGTCGTCATAATACGGCGTAATATGACGACATGCACGACAGTTTCCCGCGACTCTTTGAACCGCCACGCGGCTCCTATTTTTTGTTCGGGCCTCGTGGAAGTGGCAAGAGCACCTCCCTTCGCGTTCTGCATCCGAAGGCGCACTGGATCGACCTCCTCGACGAGGGCCTCTATCAGCGGTACCTCGTGGACCCCGGTCTCTTTGGCGCAGAGATGGACGCGGTGCCGCGGGGGTCGACCGTGGTGGTCGACGAGGTGCAGCGACTGCCCTCGTTGTTGAACGTCGTGCATCAGAAGATCGAGTCTCGCCGCTTACGCTTCGCGCTTTCCGGCTCGAGTGCGCGCAAGCTCCGGCGGGCCGGGGTGAATCTGCTGGCGGGCCGCGCCTCGCGGCGTGCCCTCCACCCGTTCGTGCCCGAGGAGGTGGGTGCCCGCTTCTCGCTCGAAGAGAACCTCGAGTGGGGCGCCCTGCCGATCGTATGGGCAGCCGAGGATCGGCGAGACGCCTTGGATGCCTATGTCCAGATGTATCTCAAGGAGGAGATCCAGGCCGAGGCGGCGACACGGAATCTGGCTGGCTTCGCCCGCTTCCTACCGATTGCGGGGCTGTTCCACGCACAGGCGCTCAACGTGTCGGCGTTGGCGCGCGATGCGGGCGTCGCGCGCACGACCGTCCACGGGTATCTCGAGATTCTCGAAGACACACTGTTCACCTTCCAGCTGCCCGCCTTCGAGGCGCGTCTGCGGGTGCGCGAGAAGAGGCACCCTAAGCTCTACTGGGTCGACCCGGGGCTCGTCCGCGCAGTCGTCGGCGATCGGGGGCCTCCGCAGGCCGACTCGCGCGGCGCGTTGTTCGAGGGTTGGATCGCACAGCTCCTGCGGGCCTATCGCGACTACCGTGGTCTCTGCGACGGGCTCGCATACTGGGCGCCGGCCGAGAGCCGGTTGACCGAGGTCGACTTTCTTCTCTCGCGCGGCAGCGAGCACATCGCCATCGAAGTGAAGGCGTCGCGCCGGTGGAGGCCCGAATTCGCAAAAGGACTTCGCGCCATCGCGGCCTTGCGCGGGGTGAAGCGGCGCATGGTCGTATATCTGGGCAGTGAACGATTGCGGCCGGAGAAGGGAATCGAGGTCCTGCCGTTGCCGGACTTCCTCACCGAGCTCGAGTCCGGGAGCCTGTGATTCGGCCCCAGACGAGCGCATGCCGACCGGACGCCTCGTGTCGGGGATCGGGGCGGCATCGCCTGGGCGGAACTTGATTCGACGTCCAGCTTCCCAAGCTGGATGTCGGGGCGGACGCGCAATCGCCCGATCGTTCATTCATTCCGTGAACGTCACCCCTTCGAAAGGCTGCACCGTCTCGACGACGACAGTGAACTTCTCCGGAAACGGTGGATCGACCTCGAACTTCGCCCACCCAGAGCAATTCCCTCCGGGTTGCAAGGTCACACGACTCCATGAATCCTTGGAAAACTTGGGGTTCCAATGCGTTCGAGTCTTCTCGTCGATCAAGCCCCACGTAGAACCTTCATAGCACCAGATGGCCACCTCTGAGTCACCGACGTTCCTGAACCTCGCGTGGACCGTGATCATGCCGTCGGTGTCGGCAAGCCGCGTGACCTCTGCTACGACGCCCGGGGTGTCGGTTTCCCGCGTCAGGACCGCATCCGTCGCAACAATTGTCTTGACAGACATGCGCCGCACCATCTGGGTGAAGTGATCTGACTGCTGAACCAGCCCGTCGAGTGCGGAGGTTGCCTCGTCCACCTTTTGCTTGAGCAGATCGGCATCCCCGTCTCTCTTGGCTGCGTCCGCCTCGTCGAGATCCTTCGCTGCCGACTGGAGTTCATCCTGATACTTCTGAACGTTCTCCTGGCAGCTCATGAACTGCTCCCTCGGAGCCCCGATGCAGCACGCCCTGAGATTCATCGCCATCATCTCAGAGCGCTCCGTCAAGTTCTGCATCTGCGCCTCGTCCAAGAGCAGGCTTCCCTTGCCCATGAGCGCCTCGAGGTCAGTCGAAAGAGTAACGGACGTCTGCCGGAAGATGGTCTCGCACTCGGAGCCGCGGCCGCATCCTCTCCTTGCGAAGAAGATCACCACCAGGCCTAGAATCGCGACAATGACCGCGAGGCGTAGATTTTTCATTGCTGCCCCCTCTACTTTGAGACCCCACTGCACGGCCTAGGGTATGATGCTCCCACGGCTCATCGCCACTACGTCCGGATCCGATCCTAGTTCAGGTCGAGCCCCGTCCGTCAAGTGTTGGCGATCGTCGGAAACCGCGCGCGCTCGATCACCAGCGAAATCGGATGTCAGCGCATGCGCCTGCGGGGAAATCGCGGCATATCCCGCACGATCGAATGCGCGCGCTCTCACACGGTCGCCAACACTGGGCGGCCTGCACCACGACTGCCGCCTCGCGGCGTAGGGTACGTGGCGTGTGTTGCCGGCGTCTTCGTGGGGAACTCTTACGTCTGCTCCACGCCGAATGGGGTGTCGTGCGAGTCACGCTCTTCCCGTTCGCTGCGCGACATCCGATCACGAGATGCGGCTATCCGGCGCGACCAACTTCCACGACGCCGGAACTGATCGGCCTCGTATGCGATGAGTTTTCGCGGACTACAGCACCTCAAAATGCCTGCTGATAGTAGAAATAGCTCGTGAACAGGCCGGCGAAATAGACAACAGGGAAAACCCACTGCCCGATCAGGTCGACGCGTTCGGCCAGTGGTTTGTGCCCGGCGCGGAACAACGAATAGACAACCAGGCTTTCGAAGATCGCCATGCACATGATCACAAACGAATACAGCAGGACGGCATCGGTAAACGTGAAGTAGGAGATTCTTGGCATCGTGCCGTCGATAAGGAACTGATAGGCGACGATCGTCAGCACACCGATGAACGCGAGGTTCAGTCGCTCGGACAGATTATCCACCTCCAGCCAAAACACCGCCCACATAAGCAGTACAAGGACGGTGAGGGGAAAGATCACCTTCCAGATGAAGTTCCTTGATTGGCGGGTCAGCGATATGGCCAGATGGATTTCGGAGATGTCTGCGCGATCGCCAGAGTATCGAAAGTCCGCCGTTCTGCTCGTCAGATCCAGGTTCTCAAACTGCCACTGCGCGATGTTCACTTTTCGATTTTTCTCGGCGTATTCCTCGGTCGCCCCGAGCATCTGCTGGTCGACTTCCAGGACGACCTGATCACTGGAGTCGCCGAAGGCGATGATATTGGCCTCCAGTGTCTGTTCATCGAACGGGAAACGTTGCAGCTGCATCGGCGTCTCCAGGGTCACGTTGCGCTGCTCCAGGTAGCGTACCCGGCCGTCGGCATGGACCACCAGCCTCACCGCATTCGTATCGCCCTTCCCGATCTCATTGACAATCAGAAGCTGCGGCCACCAACCCCCGTAGGCCTCGTCAAACTGGAACGGGCCTTGGAAGAGCTTCTTTTCGGTTCCCGCCTCCGCCGGATCAAAGGCCAGGCGAGGATCCACCCACTGCGCGCCAACGATAAATTCTGCCTCGAAGGTTTCATTCACCTCATCCAGATTGACGATATCCGCCAGAAAGATCCCCACCTTCACGATCGTGGGTGAAGCCGGCGGGTTGGGCATCCCGGCATCCATAGCCGCGGCCTGCTGTGTGATGCCCAGTAAGATGAGCAGGGCAACAATTTGCATCGGCTGAAAGATCCAATGATGCCTCAGTGAGGCTGAGTGACTAAAAGTGCATTGCATGCGAGACACCTCTTGGCCTCAATCGAGAGTTACTTGCAAGAGTTGTGGATCGACCCTGCACCGGTGGCTTCCTGTTTCCGCTCGTTCTGGATGGGGGCAGCGACAGACTTTTCGTTCCATGTGGATGAGGGCCCGGGCGGTAGCGGCCCTCACGGAGCGGGACGAGGTGAGACCGACTGGATGATGGGGACGAGTACGAGGATTGAGGCATGGACGACGACTTCATTGATGAAGCCTGGATTGCCGCGGGGCCGCCGCCAGAGGAGGTCGAGAAGCAGGGGTGCCTTGCGCTCGCGCTGTTGGTGACGGGCGCGGGGCTCGCCGGCGTCGGTGGCTTCGTGTTCTGGTTGGTGTGATGGATAAGCGGAAGCCGGGCCTCGTTCAGCTATACCCCTCGGGAGTTGCCGTGCCGGGCCTGGGTAGTTCCCGGCACGAATGAGGAGGAAGATGGAACCCACGACAGTCCACTACAGCGAGAGCACCATCGCGGCCGAGCAGCAACGTTTTATGGTTCGGGTCTACAACTGGATGACTCTCGGCCTTGCCCTCACAGGCGGTGTTGCCTTCCTGGTCGCGACCACACCGGCGCTGCTGCAGGTAGTTGCCAGCCCGTGGGTCAGTTTCCCGTTGATCCTCCTTCAGTTGGGTCTCGTTGTGTGGCTGGCCACTCGGGTCATGCAGATGAGCGCTGTACAAGCGACCGGCGTCTTCCTGCTTTATTCCGCGTTGACCGGGGTAACGCTCTCTTTCGTATTTCTCGTCTATACGACTGCCTCGCTGACCTCGACCTTCTTCGTCACCGCCGGCACTTTCGGAGCGATGAGCTTCTACGGTTACACGACGAAGCGTGATCTGACCTCGTGGGGAAGTTTTCTCTTCATGGGCTTGGTGGGCATCATCATCGCCTCCATCGTCAATATGTTTCTACAGAGCTCGATGGTCTACTGGCTCGTCACCTACGCTGGAGTGCTGATCTTTGTGGGCCTGACAGCGTACGACACGCAGAAGATCAAGGAGATGAATATCCTCGGCAACGAGGGAACCGAAGAGGATACCAAGGAAGCGGTCCGCGGTGCTCTCTCTCTCTACCTCGACTTCATCAACCTCTTCCTGATGTTGCTGCGGGTAATGGGGCAGCGGCGCTGAGGAGGTTCACGGCGGTGGCCGCTGACGCCTGGCCACTGCGGCGCGTTCGCCGGCCGAGTGCGCGACGGCAGCCCGGCGACAGCGCCGGCCAGGTCAGGGACACCGGCTCTTGATCAAGAAGATCGACCGCCGCGTCGCTTCGAAGAAGATCCTGAGCTGAGTCTCCGGCTCTTGCCCATGGGCGTCTTCAAACGCCGGAAGGCAGGCTGGTTATCCCGGTCGTGTCCGGAAACTCGGCCCACGTAGCTACGCCACCTCTCTGTAGTAGTGGTTCAGGATTCCGTCGAGTCGCTCCCGGCGCTGGATTAGTCCGTCGGTCCCCGCCGCGTTCCCGCGAGGGATGATCGAGCTGTCGAGCCCCTGATGATGGCGCTCCTGATGGTAGTGTTCGACGTACTCCTTGATTGCTAGCCAAAGGTGCCGTTCGCCCAACGGCACGATGTTGTCGAGGCACTCCGACTTGATCGAGGAGCACGCACCGTTGCGCGTACGCATTCAGATTCGGACTTCGTACAGGCAAGCGCAGTGCCTCTATGCCGCTGCCTGGCAGGATCTCCCGAAAGTTCCGCGTGAAGAGCGGATCTCGATCAAGAATGAGGTAGCGCTTGCCCAACAGGGACCCGTCGAACCCATCGGTGAGATGCCGCGCCATGTTCCTCATCCACGCTTCATTGGGCTGGCAGGTGATGCCGGCGATGTGAACCTTGCGCGTGTTCGGCTCGATCCCGAACAGCACCGAGTAATCGGACCAGCCCGCGGACCGTCACGACTTCTGCGGTGAAGAAGTCCATGGCGGCGAGAACCTCCCAATGAGACATTCAAGAATGTGTTCCACGACGTCTGCTTGCCCCGCTCCGGCGACGGCTCGATGCCGTCGTCGGTCAGGCTCGACGCGGCGGTGGTCCGGCTGTTTGTTTGCAGAGGGAACAGTCGGGTGGGGCCGAGCTCTACCGATCGGCGCGAGCGGACGGTCAGCGTCCAGAAGGCGTTCGCTACCGCAAGTGCTGCGCGGCCCGCCGAGCAGGCGGTCGGTGCGAGAGGTGGTAGCCCCAAGGAGGGGACCGTCTGCTGGCGAGCGGGACCGTGGCTCGGGAGCTACGTAGGAGCTCGCAAGCGAGGCCGGCGTGGTCGAACGCGTCGTCAGGTGCTCAGATAGGGACAATATATGCGAATTCTGCGGCTCTCTCCACTGCTTCTCTCGTTGTCTACGGCGCTGCTTCTGGGCGCGTGCGGCAATGGCGCCTCGAGTTCGACGAGCAGTCCAGAGATCGATCCGCCGCCGCTGATCACTGTCTTGCCCGAGAGCACTCGAGGCATTCTCGTGGTCGACGTCGATGCGCTCTTGTCCGGGGAAGCTGCCGACGCCGTGGAGGCGCTGCTCGACGGGAAGGGATCGGACTCCGCGCTCAATGCCCCGTTCGAGACGATCAAGCACTACGCTCTGGGAGCGGACATCGCGGGGACGATGGAGACGATCCTTCTCGCGCAGACCACCGACGTGCAGGATGGCTTCCTGTTCGCGGCAAAGCTCAAGGTCCGAACGATCCCCGATGTCTTCGACACGGCGGAGCTGATGGAGGCGGCACCCTACGAGGGGCATGCGATCTACGCCAAGCGTGGCTCCGACCTCCAACTCAGCCTTCTTCCCGATGGTCGTCTCCTCGTCGGTCGCGAAGCCGGCCTGCGTGCGGCGATCGACACCCTCGAAGGGGAGGACCCGGGCGTCGGCGTCGCTGCGATCGGCCCCTACCTCTCGGCCTTGGATGCGGTCGAGCCGTTCGCATTTCTCTTTGGACTCCCGGCCCTCTACGCAGAGGTTGGTGCACTCGGCCCCGGCAGAGCCACGTTGAGACAGGCGCGCGCCGTCACCGGTGCGCTCTCGTTCGGAGCCGATTCGTTCGAGGGGCACGTCCACTTCCACAGCGACAATGCCAACGACTACGTCGCGCGATTCAACGAGTTGGTGGCGGAGACGAGTACGGCTCCTTTGAAGGTAGGGGACAGTGGCACGGTCGACGTGGAGATTCCGAGGTCGCCGCTCGAGAAGACACGAGCGGAGATCCTCGAGTCGCGTTCCCTCTTGAAGAGGCTCGTGCACGCGATGGATGCGGTGGATTACGCCGAGGGCGTCTTTCACGGCGGCAACGTGCCCTGGATGAATTTCGACGTCGGCGGGGATCCGAACTCCATCTTCATCAACTTCGAGTTCAAAGATCGGTCGGAGATCGAGGCCTTCGAGGCGAACGAGCTTCCCGAGGGCTTCGTGTTGGCACCTCTACGAATCCTGGAGACCGACGAGCCTACGTACTTCCTCGTGTTGAACGTTTATGACTCCTCGGGCGGATTGGTGGCTGGTGCGCGCGCCGAGTGGTCCGTCTTCGTCGAGGATCCCGAGGGCGGCCATCCGCGTTTTCTCGTGGTGCAGGCGGCGGCCGCCAACGTCTCAGCCGACTCGGTGAATCTCCTCACCCTCCCAGAGCCGGTCACGCACGAGCTCCAGGACGGAGACATCGTGAGCTACGTGGGCGTCGAAGATCCGGAAGGTGGCGCAGAGCGACACTACTTCTCATCCAGGGTCGCTTGGCCCCAAGACCCCGAAGATCGCGTGGGGTTCGCACGCCAGTTCGTCGCCGCGAACGACTTCATTTACTGGGGCAACGGTGTGGCCGATCGCACTCTGTACAACGCCACCATGCACAACCGCGACGGGGTCCGCATTCCCGACGCGGACATCGCGATCACTGACAGCAGCCGCTGGAGCGCTTACCTCAAGCCCGTCCCCAAGCACAGCTACGTCTACCTGAATCCGCTGGAGATCGTGATCTCGCCGTGGTGGAACCTCGATGCCGACTACCTCGATGTGACCGAGGATCATCTGCAGGCGCTGGTCGATTTCAAGAACGGCTTCTACCCCGGGACTGTTCTCGGCATCGCCGAGGCCGCCGTGGCGGGGGAGGGCGATGCTCTCGCGGCCTTCGCGGTCGGCACGTCGGTGCCGTCGGCGTACTTCAACTTCGTGATCACCGACCCCAGCGGATTGGAGGACGCCCTGGAGCTGCCGGAGAGCACGCGGCTTGCAAAGCTGCGGCTTCTCGAAGGCGACACCGAAGCGAAGCACTATCTCTCGCTCCGCGTCTACGGAGTCGACGGTATGTCGAAGGGCAATCGCGCCGAGTGGACGGTCTTCGTGGAGGGGAACGACGGACGTCCTCACGCCCTGATCGTGGATCGGCTCACGCAGGAGGCTGTCCCCGACCCAGAGCTCTTCCTTCGGCTGCCGAGCGTCGTCGAGCACGCGAGTTCGGAGGGCCAACTGCAAACGACGCTGGAATCCAGGGCGATCGAATTCGAGGCCAGCATTGATCTCGGTAGAGCACAGAGCGCGCTTCCGACACTCGACTGGGTGGAGGCCGGTGATTGGGTCTGCGCACGGAACGGCGTTTGCGACAAGATCTTCTACGATGGTCAGACGATGGAAGAGGCGGTCGCCCTCGCAGGTCCCGACGCGGTCGACATCCAACGGTTCTCGACACCCTGGAGCGACTTCGTCGCCATCGATCCGACGAGTGTCTTCGTTCGGCAGAACGTTCGGCGCTACGCGTGGAATCCGTGGCGGAACGTCGGAGTGGCGCAATGACGTGATGTCGTGCCACACATGGAGCCGCCATGAAGAAGAACTACTCGAGGCGTGAGGCCCTACACTACGCGGGCGCCGGTGCAGTGGCTCTGGCGGGCAGTGGGTTGCTCGCTGGTTGCGGAGACCGAGTCCTGCCCCCCGGCGGTTCAGGCGCGGGCGATCCCGGTTGGGCGGAGCCCGTTCTCGACCCGGCGAGCTGGTGGCTCCAGGCCAACTACGCGCCCGTCGACGCCGAGCGGGATGCGTTCGACCTCAAAGTGGAGGGCGCCATCCCGCCCGAGCTCGACGGCGTCTACATGCGCAACGGTCCCAACCCGATCTCCGGGGAGAGCGGCCATTGGTTCCTGGGCGAAGGGATGCTGCACGGCGTTCGGATCCGCAACGGCGCCGCCGAGTGGTACCGGAACCGCTACGTCCAGACCGATTTGCTGACGGCTCCGCCGTCGGGCGGCATCGCGCCGCCCTCATCCAAGGCCCATCCCGCGAACACGGCGATCGTGGTGCACGGCGACCGAGTGTTCGCCGTGGCCGAGACCGGCCTGCCCTTTGAGATCGATCGAGAGCTCGCGACCCACGGATGGTACGACTACGACGGCAAGCTCACGACGGCCATGACCGCTCACCCCAAGCTCGATCCGCGCACGGGAGAGCTGCTCTTCTTCGGCTACGGCTTCGGCGGCGACTTCCTTACCTACCACCAGGTGGATGCGTCGGGGGTGCTCGTCCGTAGCGAGAAGATCGACATGCCGGCCTTCAGCATGATGCACGACTTCGCCGTCAGCGAAGACCACGTCGTCTTCATCGACGTGCCCATCGGCTTCAATCTGGAGCTGCTCTCTTCCGGATTCCCGCTCGCCTGGGTGGACGACCACCCGACGCGCTTCGGCGTCATGCCTCGTAACGGCGGTAATGCCGATGTCGTGTGGTTGGAAATCGAGCAGTGCATGATCGTCCACACCATGAACGCCCACGACACAGAGGACGGAACGATCGTGTTGGAGTGCGCGCGGATGCCCGAGCTCTGGCGCGGCGGGCCTTCGAACTGGGAGACGGGCAAGTTGTGGCGCTACACGATCGACCCTGCTGGCCGAACGGTGCGCGAAGAGCAGCTCGACGAACACCTCTGTGACTTCCCCCAGTTCGATCGCAGACTACTGGGTCGGAAGAACCGCTACGGCTATGCCGCCCACTTCGGAGTCGAGAGGGAGGGCGGGGTGTTGCGTGGTGTCAACGGGCTGCTCAAGTACGACCTGGAGCGCGGGTCGTCGCGGCTATTGGACTTGCCCACTGGACATGCCAGCGACGAAGTCTTCTTCGTACCCGCCGAGGACGGTAGCGCCGAAGATCACGGCTATCTCATGGGCTTCGGCCACGACGCGACCTCCGACAGCAGCTACCTGGCCATCTACGACGCCCAGGCCATGGAGAGGGTGGCGCGCGTGGAGATTCCGGTGGGCGTACCCGCGGGCTTCCATGGCATGTGGGTGGACGAGCGCGGCTGAGCCGAGGCTTCGGATGACGAACAAGCCTGCACCCTTTGCGGTTCCCATGTGTCGCTCCCGACCGCGCACGTCCTCGGCGGTCTCTTGTGCCCGCGGCCACCGGGCGTCGAGGACCTCGCGGCGGAGCGTGTTTGGCGCAACGCGCGCCAACCCGATAGCCTAAAGATCGCGCTTACGCGTCCAAGAGGTGCGCGAAGTTCTTCCAGTAGAACTGCTCGCGGGCGACGTCGCCGATGGCGTGTTCGTCGAGGAATCGATCGAACCGGCCGATGGGGTCCTTGCTGCCTTCCGGGTGCGGGTAGTCGGACGAGAACAGGAAGAGCTCGTCTCCGGCCTGCTCGATCAGCCATCCCACGTCTTCGAACGGGAAGGGGGTGAAGCGGACCTGGCGTTGAATGTATTCGGAGGGTTGCAGGCTGAGCTTCCCGAGCAGCGGTTCGTTGCGTCCAAAGCTGCGCGCCGCGTAGTCGAGATTTCGCAGCATTCCTGGCACCCAGCTCGCGCCGAGTTCGATCACGCCACAGCGTAGGTCTGGGTGGCGCTCGAAGACGCCATCCAGGGTGAGGCAGGTGAGAAAGCGCTCCGGCGAGTGATGGACCATGGGGAAGTCCTTTGCGCGGAGGTTCTCGCCGCCTCCGAGCCAATCCTTGGGCTTGGGGTGACCGTTCTCGTGATACCGGCGGTCCAGTAGTTTGCCGCCGCCGATGTGGAGCGCGATGGGCACACGCGCCTCTGCCAGGCGTGCCCAGATGGGCTCGAGGTCGACGTGGGAGGGC
>JAJCZO010000095.1 GCA_029262355.1 Deltaproteobacteria bacterium | reverse complement strand
GCCACCACCGCCACCACCCGCCCCACCCGAGCCCCGCCCCCACACCGAGTCCCTCATGAGCCAGACGCTCGACGCACTGTCGGCAGTCGGTTCGACCACGTTCGACTGGCTCGCCCCCACCTTCATCCGGCAGGCCGAACGAGACGTCCGCGAACGACTCGCCGGCGCCCCGATGGACTTGAACGCGTACGGCTTCGACCCGTGGGGCTTCCACACAGAGACCGCGATGCGCGGCTTGGTCCTGTCCACGCTGTTGTACCGCTATTATTTCCGTGTGGAAACGCGCGGCATCGAGAATCTCCCGTCCGGACGAATGCTCCTCATCGCCAACCACGCAGGCCAGATCGCTCTCGATGCCGTGATGATCGGAACGGCGGCGCTGCTGGAAGCCGACACCCCGCGTGTCGTGCGCGGCATGGGCGAGTATTGGCTGCCGCGATTGCCGTTCCTGAACGTCGCCATGGTGCGAGCCGGCAGCGTCGTCGGCACACCGAAAAACTGCGTCGACCTGCTGGGCCACGAAGAGGCGGTGATCGCCTTCCCCGAGGGGGTGCGCGGCATGAACAAGGCGTTCACGCAGCGGTACACCCTCCAAGAGTTCGGCCTCGGGTTCCTGCGCCTGGCCCTTGAGACGAACACCCCCATCGTGCCGGTCGCAGTCGTGGGCTCAGAGGAGCAGGCGCCGTCGCTCGGGAACTTCCGGCCACTCGCAAACCTATTGGGCATGCCAGCGTTCCCACTCGTCCTCACACCCGTGCCTCTTCCCGTTCGGTACCACATCGAGTTCGGCGAGCCGCTCACGTTCGAAGGCAACCCGCACGACGAAGACCGCGTGATCGGGGCACAGGTCGAAGAAGTAAAGAAGCGCCTGCGCTCGATGATCGCCCGCGGGCTCGAGCGACGAGCGGGGATTTTCTGGTAACTGCGCCACACAGGCTCATCATCGAGCGAATCGAGACTCTCACCGCGTGAAGACGTCGCGCCTTCTGCTGGCCGTCCTGCTGCTGTTCGTGTCGCTCACATACCTCTGGGGCGTGCGGCGGGACCTGCCAAACGCCGCCGGCAGCGACGAAGTGGACTTTCTCCTCATCGTCGCGCAGATGGCGGCGACCAGCGATCCGAATCCGCACTGGTTCGGTCATCCCGGAGCGACCTTCATCTATCCGTACGCGGTCGGACTACACACGTGGAACGCCGCCGTAACCGGCGGCCCCTGGCTCGGCGCCGACCCGAGCTTGGCCGAGACGCTCGCCGAGAACTCTGGCGCGGCGATCCTCGTCGGTCGGCTCGTTTCGGTGGCCTACGGAATACTCGCGATCTGGATGATCTGCCTCGTGGGCGACCGCGCATTTGGGCCGCCCGTGGGCTTGATCGGCAGTTGGCTCGCGGTGCTCTCGCCACTCACCCTCGACCACGTCGACATGGCACGTACGGATAGCGCCGGCCTGTTCTTCGGCTTCCTCGCCATGTGGGCGCTCTTGCGATTGCTCCACGAGCCCAGTCCGCGCGCGCACGTCCTGGCGGGGCTGACCCTCGGTCTGGCCATCGCGTCGCGGTACTTCCTCGCGGGGCTGCTCCCATTGCTGCTCGCGATCGACGTGAGCTTGCTCTCCCGAGCGACGAGCCCGGAGGATCGCCGCTCGACGGTTCGCTCGGCGCTGATCGGTGCCGCCTCGGTCGCGGTCGGACTCGCACTGAGCTCGCCGTTTCTCTTCCTCGAGATCAACGAAGTGGTCGCGAATCTCACGCACGAGACACGCGGCGCCCATCCGGGGGCAGACGGCCTCGATTACCTGGGAAACCTCTCGTGGTACTTCACGGTCGCACTCCCTCGCTCGGTGCCCTGGGCGGTCCTCGCCCTCGCCGGGGTCGGAACGATCTGGTCGTTGGTGCGACGCGAGCTCGGACCGCTCCTGCTCCTGGGCTTCGTTGCGATCTTCCTTGCCGGCATCAGCTTCGCGACACTCCACTGGGGTCGGTGGCTCATTCAGATTCTGCCCATTCTCGCACTGTTCGCCGCTGCGGCCATCGTCTGGGGCGTCGCCGCAGTCGTCGGCCGCGTCGGAGGCAGCGGGCGCACGCGCGAGGTCGCCCTCGTGACGATCGTGGTGGCCGTGAGCGTGGTTCCGGCGTTGAGCTACGTCCGGCATGCACGTCTTCAAGCGAGCCCGAGCACGCGCGACATCGCGCGAGAGTGGATCATCGACAACCTGACCCCAGGCGAGCGCATCGCGGCGGATCTCTACACCGCCCCCTTGCAGAACACGGCGTTCGAGAACACCGACTTCGTCTTCTCTCTTGCCGAGATCGTTTCGACCCCGGCCGAACTGGCGGCCCGCGGCTACGACATCGCGATGGTTTCCAGCACCGTCTACCGCCGTTTTCTCGGGACGCCCGAGCGCTACCCCAAGGAAGTCGGATTCTACCGCACTCTCTTCCGCAAGCACGCGCGCATCGCCGAGTTCCGACCGGGACCGGAGGGACGCGGGCCCGTGATCCGGCTCTACCGACTCGAAGGTGGGCCGGCTTCCTGACCGTCCCCGCTTGCGATCGACGCCACGCGTCTCCATGATCCGCGTTCGATGGCGGACTCCATCCAGCTCTCCGACCGGACCCAACACCTGCGGCAGGCGAGTGTGCTGCGAACGCTGACGGAGCGGGTCGCCGCATACCCCGACGGCATCAACCTCGGCCAGGGCGTGTGCGATCTCGACATGCCCGAACAACTCGCCACCGCCACGATCGAGTCGATCCGCGAGAGCCGCGCCACCTACACCCCGTTTGCGGGCGTGGAACCGCTCCGCCGACAGATCGTCTCACGCATGGAGCAGCGGTACGGAGTCTCCTACGAGCTCGACGAGGTCGTCGTTACGATCGGCGCGTCCGCCGCACTGGGCTCGACGTTCTTCACGCTGTTGAATCCACAGGACGAAGTCGTGCTGTTCGAGCCGTTCTATCCATACCACTACAGCGCGGCCCTTCTCGCCGACGCGAGAGTGGTCGCCATCCCCGAGGTCTCGGAAGGCGGGCCCGACCTGGCCCGGCTCGAAGCCGCCCTCGGCGAAAGAACGCGGGTGTTGGTCCTGAACACCCCGGCCAACCCCAGTGGCCGCGTGTGGACGCGGGCTCAACTCGAGCGCCTCGCCGCGCTCCTGGACGGGACGAAAGTCATTGTAGTGACGGACGAGATCTACGAAGACCTGGTCTACGACCGACACACGCACGTGCCGCCCGCCGCAATCCCGGCGCTCCGCGACCGCACGATCACCGTGTCGGGGTTGAGCAAGGCCTACTCGATCACGGGCTGGCGACTGGGCTGGCTCGCCGCACCTCGGGATCTCGCCGCCGCGATCGGTCCGGTTTTCGACACTCTCTGCGTCTGTGCCCCCCGCCCACTTCAGGAGGGTGCCGCGAAGGCACTCGAGACGATTCCCCAGAGGTACTACACGGATCTGCGCGACGCGTACGAACGCAGACGCGACCGGCTCGCTGCGGCGCTGGAGTCCGGCGGCCTTCGACCTCGCGTACCCAGCGGCGCCTACTACATGCTCGCCGACTACCGCGATCGATACGGCGACATCCCGACGAGCGACGCCTGTTTCCGCCTTCTCGACGAGCTTCATCTCGCCGCGATCCCCGGCGAGATCTTTTACGCCGACGCCAGCCCGCCGGTTTTGCGATTCCACTTCGCCGTGGAAGAGCCCGTCCTCGATGAGGTCGCGCGGCGGCTCGCCACCGGCCTCTGAGGAACACCCCGATGCGCAGAGTCGTTTCGTCCCTCCTTCTTCTCCCGCTGCTGGGCGGCTGCGCAGCCCTCCAGGCGACGCAGGCCGCGCCGACGTGGACCGGGCCGCCGGTCGAAATCCCGCGGAGCGGCGCGGGCCACTACTTCGCCCCCTCCCCCGCTCTCCAATTCCTGGTGGATCCCTACCCGGCGCCCGAGGACACAAGCTGGCTCGGCGCCGACGTCGGCACGTCCATCCGGGTCCAGGACGATCGCTACATCTGGATCTTCGGCGACACCCTGCTCGGCGGGGTTTCGGACGAGTGCCCCGGCAATGACATCTATTGCGATCGAGTCGTCGATCACGGTGATGGTGAGATCGGCATGATCCGAAACACTGCAGGCGTCACCGTGCGCGGCGACGACGGCTCATTCCGGCGCATCGTCAAATATTGGCCAAAGACGGGCGGAGACCCGAGCGACACTTTCCCGTCCGGCACCGACGGCGAGTTCTTGTGGCCGCTGGCTGGCGTACGTGCAGGGACCCCCGTGTTGATCGCCGCAAACCGCAACACCCTGACGAGCGGCCTCGCCCCGGTCGGCAACACCCTCGTGCGGATCGCGAATCCCGACGACGAGGCCGGCGAGTGGATCATCACGCGTCACGAGATACCGAACTTCCGTCCGTTCGATGGTCCCGCCCCCTCTCTCGTGTGGACCATGGCCATCATTCACCTGGGGCGGCACGTCTACCTCTTCGGTGAACTGGGATCAGGGTTCGACGCCCACACGGTTCTCGCCCGTGTCGACGACGACGACGTAGCCGCGAATGACTGGAAGCCAATGCCCGAGTATCTCATGCGCGACGCAAGCGGCCACCTTCGATGGACTCGCGAGTTCGACGTGACGCGACTCCATCGGATCCGCGGGCTGCCCGGCACGTCGGAAACCACCGTCATGTACGACCCCGAGCTCGGCTGGTACAGCTACCAATTGCCGCCGCTCAGTTTCGAAGTTCACCTCTACACCGCACCCGACATCGAGGGCCCGTGGCGTGACTCTGGTGTGGTCTATCGACTTCCGCCCCCCTGGAGCACCGAACAGAACAAGGACTGCCCGGACACCGCGTTTACCTGCAGCGAGTACATCGCGTATGCGGTGAAGGCGCACCCCGAACTCGCGCCGGCCGGAGGGCGAGTTCTCACGTACAACGTGAACCTCGGCTCGGGCAGCCTGCGCGGCGCCGAGCTGGCGGCGGAACGCGTCCTTGGCTTCTACGTTCCTCAGGTGATCGTGGGACCCGACGGAGCCCCGGGAGCGGCGAACTAACGCGAGGCGCGACTCGCCTGCACGAACGCCCACGCGATCGAGAGCACGACGAGAGGCGCCACGACGAAGTAGAGCGTGTCGCGCGCCACCTCGGCGCTGGGGTGTCCCGTCGCCACCAGCACGAGGTCGGTCAGGTAAACGGCATACGCCACCAGGAAGAGTGCTCCTTCGCTGCGCTCCATGCGATGTCCGGTCCAGAAGATCGGCAAGCATGCCACGGCGGCAGCAATGCAGAACGGGAGATCGAAGACGATGACCTCATGGGCGACCTCGAGCCCTCCCGTCGCGAAAAGCGACGACAGCCCGAGGATCAGGAGCAGGTTCATGATGTTGCTGCCGACGACGT
>JAJCZO010000094.1 GCA_029262355.1 Deltaproteobacteria bacterium | reverse complement strand
CGAGAGTGATCTTGCTGAGAGTCTTCATGGGGCTGTCCTCCTAAGGTTGGTTTCGAGTCGATCCGGCCCTTGCCGGGAGTTGGAGGAGGGACATTGCAGGTCGGGTGCCAATGCCCGCCGGTCCCCGCGGGCCCCCAAAAGCCTTTGGTTTTCGGGGGTGGATCGGAACAGGCCCATCTGGGACCGCTGCGTTTGGTTTGCAGCGCTGGCGCCAAGAAGCACGTTGGGGCGCTAATGGCCGCAGGCAGCTTGGGGGTGGGCTCGGGTCGCTGTTGCGGACATGTGTGAATCGACCGCTGGATTATGGGCGCGTGCAGGCTTCTTCGAGCTACAACGCCTCCGGGGACGGCTTCGAAAAGGAGCCGATGGGCCAAGGCTTTGGCGGAATGATCAACGGCATGAAGGACGCCATCGTCGGGACCGGCCAGGCGGACGGTGCGCGGGTCGACACCATCGTCGCGGCCTGGCGGCGGCTGGGCGCCCATGAGGGGAGCTTCTTTGCGTCTGCTGCGGGAGAGGCGATCGGCTGGAAGCCATAGCCCGAAAAGGGAGTGGATCGGCCTTCCTGAAGCTCCGCAAATCCCGAGCCCTGCGCCGCGGTTTGTCGGCGGCTCAGTCTGGCTGGTCCTGGCGCAGCGCGACGACCTCTTGCTCCAGCCGGCGCGCCCGCCGCCCGAGCGACATCAAGTAAAAAAAGAATCCGATCCACACTCCGGTGTACGCGGCGGCGAGGAAGTTGAGACCGCTCATCGGTGTTCCCTTTCTGCGGCGAGGACCGCCAGCTCCTGGTCGACGGTGGCGAAGCGGACGCGGAGCGATACCAGCCACGTGAACAAGAAGGCGAGGCCGATGCCAGAAATGCCGAAGGCCCACCGCATGGTGGCATTGCGTAGGCCGGCCTCGGGATCGTCGGAGATCATCACAGCGGGGTGGATGCCGCGCCAGAGGCGGACGGCAAGGACGAGCAGCGGGATGTCGAGGACCCCGACGATGCCGAGCACCGCGGCGTAGCGCAGGATCGTCTCGTCGCCTTCTCCCAGGCGGCGGAGCATCAGATAGGCCGCGTAGATGACCCAGAGCACGATGGTCATCGTCAGACGCGGGTCCCAGGTCCACCAGACGCCCCAGATGGGCCGCGCCCATAGCGGGCCGGTCCACAGCATGAGAGTCGTGAACAGGAGCCCCACCTCCGCGTTGGCCTCGGCGTAGCGGTCGGCGATGGGGCTGCCGGTCTTCAGATACCAGGCACTGCAGATTGCGACGAAGACGAAGCCGCCAAAGCACATCCACGCGAGGTGTACGTGGAAATAGAAGATGCGCTGGACGACGCCCTGGATCTTTTCGTCGGGCACGATCCAGAAGACCATCACGACCGCGGCGAGCATCGAGATGCCGGTGAGCGCGGGCAGGGCTACGTCGCTCCACGGCTTGAGCGACGCTGGCGCCGGGGTAGAGCTTCCGGACATGACGAAAAGCCAACCAGCCCTCTGGCGGAAACTCAAGCGCGACGCCGCTTGCTGCCACCATCGAATCGTGTGGTGCGGCGAGTCGCTCAGTCCTCGAGCACGTAGTCGAACGCCATCCAGCCGGCCGTCAGGAACACGACGTCGAAGCCGCCGAGGAGCAGCATCCACGAGCCGATCTGGTCGAGCTCTTCCCCGGCGAGGCCGGCCGCGGTGGTGCGGGCGGCGCCGATCAGCAAGGGCGCGAGCACGGGGAAGGAGAGTAGGGGGAGCAGGATCTCCCGTGCTCGTGTTCGGCTGGCCATCGCGGAGAACAGCGTGCCGATGGCGGCGATCCCGACCACACCGAGGACGATCGACACCGGGAGCAGAGGGCTCGGCGCGATCCCGTTCGTGCCGAGGAGGAGGGCGATCAGCGGCAGCAGTAGGACGGCGGCCGTGAGCAGGAAGATCAGGTTCGCGATCGTCTTGCCGAGGTAAATGGACCCGCGATCGACCGGCGCCAAAGCCAGGGCCGTCCAAGCCCCGAGCTCGCGTTCGAGCACGAAGGATCGGTTGAGCGTGAGCGTTCCCGAAAGCAGCAGGGTCGTCCACAGAAGCCCAGCGACGAACTCGGGCCCGCGGAGCCGGTCCGGTTCCAGGCTGAACGCGAAGAGTAGGATCACGAGCAGCGCGAGCAGGAACAGCGAGGTGAGCATCTCGCCCGTCCGTCGCTCGATCGAGAGATCCTTACGAACGATGGCCCACATTGCGCGATCCGTCGTCTACCAGGGTTCGGTATTGCTCGTTGAGTTCGGCCAGGGGGGGGACGGGCGAGAGGTCTGCCGCGATTCTTCCCCCGCGCAGGACGACGGCGCGCGTGGCGAGCGCCGTGACTTCGGTGAAGTCGTGGCTCACCATGGCGATCGTCGTGCCGGTGCGATGCAGTGTGGCGAGCGACTGCGTGAAGCGCTCGCGTCCCGGCGCATCGAGACCGGTGAAGGGTTCGTCGAGCAGGAGAAGTTCCGGGTCGTGCAGGCTCGCGCGGGCGAGGGCCAGGCGCTGGAGGGTGCCACGCGAGAGCGTGCGTACTTCGCGGTCGGCGTGCCGCTCCAGCCGCACACTTTCGATCGCCCGGCCGATGCGCTCGGCGCGCTCGGCAGCCGAGGCGCCGACGGAGTAGAGCTGGGCGAAAAAGTCGAGGTTCTGACGCGGCGTGAGGTCCCGATAAACCAGGGGCTCGTGGCCAACGAAGCCGACGCGCGCGAGCACGTCGGCCGGTGGACGGTCCGGATGGCAGCTCGCGCCGAAGAGCGCGAGCTCGCCCTTGGAGGCGCGCGACACGCCAGCCAGCAGACGCAGCAGCGTGCTCTTGCCCGCTCCGTTGGCGCCCAGAAGCGCCAGGCATTCGCCGCGCTCCACGTCGAGATCGATGCCACGTAGAACGGGCAGGAGACCGTAGGACTTGGCCAGAGAGCGTGCGCGTATGGGAGTGTCGCCGACGTCGCGCACCATGGGAGGGGAGTCTTGCCTAGCCCCGGCGAAGTTTCCAGTGTAGGACGCGGGGCCGCACTGGCGGTTCGAGGCGTCTTCATGGATAGGCTGGCTTCTTTCGGGATCATTTTCGCGCTGTGTTTCGGCACGATTGCGTTGGCGGAGCCCAAGCCCACGCCCGAGGTCGGAGGCATTCACCCGTACCGGGGCGCGATCCTCGTCGAGATGGGGAGTGGGAAGGTTCTGTTCGCCAAGAACGAAGACCTGGCCTGGCCGCCCGCATCGATGGTGAAGATCATGACGGTGCTCGTGGCGATGGACGCCGTCGCCGCTGGCGAGGTGTCTCTGGACGACACCGTGGTCGCTTCGAAGTGGGCCGAATCCATGGGCGGCACCCAGGTCTGGCTCGCCGCCGGCGAGCGCTTTGCGATGCGAGACCTCATGCAGGCGATTCTGGTCGGCTCGGCCAATGACGCGTCGGTGGCCGTGGCGGAGCACGTGGGCGGCAGCGTCGACGGCTTCGTGGCGCGCATGAACGCGAAAGCCCGGGCCCTGGGGATGAACGAGACCGAGATTCAGAGCGTTCACGGGCTGCCCCCGAGCAAGGGGAAGGTGGTCGATCTCATGAGCCCCCGGGACCTCGCGAAGGCGGCCACCGCGCTGCGCGCGTATCCCGAGGTATGGCAATGGGCCTCGACGAAGGAAGCTCCGTTCCGCGACGGTAAGTTCACGCTGCGGACGACGAACTGGTTGGTTCACTGGTACCCGGGCATTACGGGTCTCAAGACGGGCTTCATCAACCTTTCGGGCTTCGGGGTGACCGCGACCGCCGAGAGGGATGGGCTCTCGCTCGTCGCCGTCGTCATGGGCGCCGCGGGGAAGCGCTCGAGCCTGGGCGAGGCGTCCCGGCTGCTGGACTACGGGTTCGAGACGTACCGGATCGTCGAGCCGGTGAAGGCGGGAGCCGACGTGGGCGCCGAGATCTCGGTCTCGGGCGGAACCGAGTCCTTCTTCCGTGGCCGGGCTGCAGAGGGCATGCGGATGCTGCTGTCTTCCGAAGAGGCGCGTGATCTCACCGTCGAGGTTCGGGTGCCGGGGCAGGTGCCTGCCCCGATTACCCAGGGCCAAGTCGTCGGTGCCGTCGTCTTGACGCGAGGGACCGACGAGATCGCGCGCGTGGACGTCCTGGCACCCCGAAACATCGAGAGCGTTGGGTTATTCGGCGGGCTGTGGTGAACTCATGAGTGAGCTGTGAGACCGCATTCGTGCCGCCTGGCAAGGCCGTATCTCCGGCTGCCAGCTCGGCAAGCCCGTCGAGGTGATGTCGGTGGTGCAGGGTGCGGACGCTCTCCAAGACTACCTCAGGAAGGCCGACGCGTTGCCCTTGCGCGACTACGTTCCGCTGATCGAGGGTACGCTGGTAGAGCGACTGGGGCGGGCCTGCTGTCGCGGCAACTTGGTGCGGGCCGAGCCCGATGACGACATCAACTACACCGTCATCGCGCTTCTCTTGCTCGAGGAGCACGGCTTGGATCTCTCGACCGCCGACGTTGCGCGCGCTTGGCTGCAGCGGTTGCCTGCCGGCGCCGTCTTCACGGCAGAGCGGGCCGCGTACAAGACCCTGCTCGACCGAGCGCACGAGCACTTTTCGTTCGGCGTCGAACCGGGATTCGATCTCGCCGAGTGCTCCGACAGCGAATACAGCGACTGGATCGGCGCTCAGATTCGGGCCGATCTGTACGGCTGGGTTTGTCCGGGAAGACCGGAGCTCGCAGCCGACCTGGCTCGTCGGGACGCGGCGCTCTCGCACCGTGGGGAGGGCGTGTACGGCGCCGTCTTCGTGGCGGCCCTGGGAGCGGCTTTGCCAGAAGCTACGTCACTCGAGGCTGCCGTCGACGAGGCCCTCGGCCAGATCCCGCTAGACTCGGGCGCGGCCGACGCGGTTCGAGTCGGCCGGGGGCACGCCGGGGATGGGGGGGCGGGCGCGGCGATCCGCGCGCACTTCGACGGGATGAGCCCGGTTCATACTCTGAACAACCTCGCCCTCGTCGTCTGGGCGCTCCTCACGCATCCCGAAGATTTCGGAGCGACCATCGGTGATGTGGTCGCGGCCGGGTTCGATACGGACTGCAACGGGGCGACGGTAGGCGGGCTGTGGGGGCTGCAGGGGAAATCGATTCCGACGGCGTGGACGCTGCCTTGGCGGGGTCGGGTCGGCGTCAGCCTGGCGGGCATCGGGGAGATGGATCTCGACGCCTTGGTGGATCGTACGGTAGCGGTCGCGGAGCGGCTCTAGGTCGTCTCGAGGTAGGCTCGTGATGTTCGGGTCGGCCCCGGAGCGCGCCCACGGCTAGGATGCAGGTTCGAAGTCTCGGAACCGAGGTGCTCCCGCCTCGAGCGGAACCTGAGTTGCCCGGGCTGCGAAGCTGATGGCGTGATACCAGCCGACCAACATCGTGAGGTCGAGCAGCTGCTCTGTCGTGAAGGACGTGGCCAGCGCCTCCCACAGCTCGTCTGCGACGTTCGAGGTGTCGTGGAGGGTGTCCACGAGGCGGATTGCCAGGCGATCCGCCTCGCTGTTCCAGCACGGGTCGGCTGGAGCGCCGTGGGTCAGGGACGCGATCTGCGTCGGGTCGAGGCCGACTCGTTCGGCGAAGAATGCGACGTGGACGCCCCATTCGTACTCACAGCCGCAGCGAGCGCACGTCCGATCGATCACGATCTCGCGCGTGCGCATGTCGACCGATAGCTTCTTGCTGAGCTCGTAGCTCCCCCAGCCGTGCATGGATTCGGCCATCGCGGGGTTCCGGGCGAATGTGCGAAAGAGTGCGATGGGTGGCACCCCCGGGGGCATCATGGACCGGAGCAAGGTTCCCGTCTTCTCTTCGAATGGTTCTTCGAGCGGCTCGATTCGCATGTCAGGCTCCTTTGTGCTTCGATTTTCGAAGCATGATCACGGCCAGATCTAGCGCTTTGAAAACCGAAGCACAAGGGGAAACCTCGCGATGCCGCGTTCCGTGAAGCCGGGCCGTCCCGTGCGGGGAAGTCGGACGGGCCGTCCGGTGATGGCCGCCTTCGATCTCCTTGGCCGGCGATGGGCGATGCGCGTGTTGTGGGAGCTGCGCACCGGGCCAGTGGGCTTTCGGGAGATGCAGGCGCGTTGCGACGGCATGTCGTCGAGTGTGCTGCGCGACCGCTTCCGGGAGCTGGAAGCGGCAGGCCTCATCGCTCGCGGCGAGCAAGACGGGTACGAGCTCACAGGGATTGGGCGATCCCTTCGCGGCGCGGTCGAACCGCTCGAGGCCTGGGCCCGCCTCTGGGCGGCGGAGGCGGAGCGACGGCCGAAGGGGCGGGGCTGAACGCCCGCGGGAACTGGTTCCCGTTCCCGCGGCTCGTAGACCTCGTTGGTCCGACCGCTGGTTGCGGTCGAGCCGGTGGGGCGGTGCGCGCGTGCCCTTCCTTCGGCCCGGGGCCCAATCTCATTTCATCGTGTCATGAATCGCATGGGCGAGCGGGCCGAGCTTTCCTTCCTTCTTGACCATGGAGTGCTCGAAGAGCACCTCGCCCAGGCTCGTGAACCGCCGAGCGATTTCGCGAGCCAGGTTCATCTGGACCAGGGTGAACTGCCCGAGGTCGCGTTTGGAGAGTTCGTGCAGGACGTCCTTTCCGAGCTGGATCGCGTGGCAATCCGACGCGGCGCGGATCCCCGCGATTTGCGGAGCGATCTCGATCAGAGCGGTTTCGCCGAAGCAGGCGCCCGGCTGGAACGTCACGAAGACGTAGGTCTCGCCGTCGCGGGTTTTGACGACCTCGGCGGCGCCGGTCTCGAGAACGTAGACCGAGGTCGCCATCTCGCCTTCCCGGAAGAAGTACTGGCCGGTCGCAACGCGGACGGACTCCACCCGCTCGGCCAGGAAATCGAGCGCCTCGTCGGAGAGCCCTCCGAAGACCGAGACTCCCTTGAGGAGGTCTCTCGAACTCACCATGCACGTACAGAATACACCCCGCGCGGGATGCGAACTACCGGATTGTTCGATTGGCGTTGATGAGCGAAGCGCCGAGACGGCGCCGCGTCACCGCGGGATCAGCTACTTGCGGGTTGGTCGGCCGACGCGGCCGGCTTGGCCTCGGTCTTCGCTGCGGCTGGCTTCGCTGCCGGCTTGACCTCGGTCTTGGCTGCGCCGGGTTTGGCCGCTGGCTTGGCTTCGGCCTTTGCCGCTGTCGCGGCTCCGCTGGCACTCGGAGGCAGCTTTACCTTCTTTTGACCAGGCGCCATCACGAGGTGCATGACGCGCCCTTCCGTCCGCGGCGATACCTCGACCCAGCCCCACTCTTCGAGCTGGATGGCGAGGCTCGTCAGCTTCTTTCGGCCGAGGTCCTGGTGCGCCATCTCGCGGCCACGGAAGCGGAGCGTGAACTTGACACGCTGGCCGTCCTCGAGGAAAGCCTTGGCCTTCAACATCTGGCGCTTGAGATCGTTGACGTCGGTGCCAGGGCGAACGCGCAGCTCCTTCACTTGCGTGATGTGCTGCTTTTTCTTCGCCTCAGCGTCCTTCTTCTGCTTCGAGTAACGGAACTTGCCGTAATCGAGCAGACGGCAAACCGGAGGGCTGGCGTTCGGGGCGACTTCGACGAGGTCGAGGCCCTTCTCCTGTCCCATCTTGAGAGCGTCTTCGGTCGAGATGAGCCCGACCTGCTCTCCTTCGGCTCCAATCAGGCGAACCTGAGGAACTCGAATCTGTCGGTTTGTACGGTGTGTTTCTTCGGGCCTCGCCGGCATGAAGCGCGCCCCACGCGGTCTGTGCATACCTCTCCTTGTTCGGACCTAGCCGAGAACCCACGAGTTAGCACAGAGAACGAGGTGAACAAACAACGCTTTTCCCAGGAATCCCGGGAACTAATCGGTTTTGCCAGAGGTGACGAAAACCCAGAGTGGCTGACACCCCGACAGCTCCCCCCGGCACCTATCTGGTCCTGGGTGCCAGTGGCCTCGTCGGCTCGCATGCGCTGGCGCGCCTCGGGGGCCAACCCTCGATACGCGTTCGCGCGGTCAGCCATTCTCGGGCTCCGGCCGTCGAGGCTGAGAATATCGAGCATCGGCGGGCGGATCTTCGTGATCCCGCCGCCGCCGCGGCACTCATGGACGGGGTCGATTTCGTTCTTCTCTTCGCCGGAGTCGTGGCGACTGCGCCGGTTCTGGCGCGAGATCCCGTTGGGCCGGTCCAGGACCAGATGTCGGTCACGACGTCGGTCTGCGAGGCGGCCTTTCGCGCGCGGGTCTCCCGCGTCGTTTTTCTGAGCAGCACGGCCGGATATCCCGCCGGAGACGGCGAACTGGCTGAGGAGCAGATGTTCGTCGGAGAACCTCCTCCAAACTGGACGTACCTCGGCTGGGCCACCCGCTTCTTGGAGGTTCAGGCGCGGTACCTCGCGGAGAGCTCCGATGGGCAGACCTCGTTCGTCGCGCTGAGACCCACCATGATCTACGGCCCGCACGACAACTTTTCATTTGACGACGGCCACTTCCTCCCCGCGCTTCTGCGCCGGGTGGTCGAGCGCCAGGACCCGATCGAGGTCTGGGGTACCGGCGAGGAGGAGCGGGATCTCATTCACGCGAGCGACGTCGTCGATGCGTGTCTGCTGGCCCTGAGTATCGACGGGTTTGATGCCTTCAACGTCGCGGCGGGGCAGGCCCATTCGGTGAACGGGGTCCTCGAGCACTTGCTGCGCCTCGACGGCTGGCCCGACGCCCGGGTCGAGCACGTCGCGGGGCGCCCACGCAGCGTGCCGAAGCGTAGCTTCTCGGCCCTCCGAGCGCGCCAGCGTCTGGGCTTCGAAGCCCGGGTGTCTCTCGACGCGGGACTCGAGGATACCCTGGAGTGGTATCGGCGGAACCGGGAGCATGCGCGCGCCTGAGGCGAGGTCGGCCGAGTCCGGCCGGGCACGGTCTTTGCGAAGCCACTGTTGTGGGATTCTGCGATGAGCGTGGAGCACGGTGGAACGGGCCTCTTCGAGCAGGCTCGTCAGGAACGGCGGGACAGATATGCCGACCTGGCGGCACGTCTGGACGGGGTAGCTGCAACGCAGGCCGACACTCTCGGCCGCTTGCGTCGCGATGGCTTTGCGCGCCTCCCAGGCCACGTACCGGTCGGCGTGGCGACGGCAATCGACCGGGACGTCGATTCGTTCTGCGCCACCGGGCAGAATCTCCAGCCTCCGGCGAGAGTCGCGGGACTTTCGGGCGAGGCCGACTACCGAGATGCCTCACGCCTCGACCCGGCGGACCTCGCTCTGGGCGTGGATCACTACCGCCATCTCACGAGCGCGGTGAACGTCGCCGACCCCCTGGTCGCTGTCCCGAGCCTCGTCGACCTGGCCCTCGATTCGCGGCTCCTCGATCTGGCGGGGGCCTACCTGGGCTGTCCGCCGATGCTCGGCTTCGTGAAGCTCACGCGGAGTCTGGTGAACGGATTGCGGCCCTTCGACACCGAGGAGTTTCATGTCGACGGCAACAGCACGTGCCTCGTGAAGGCGTTCGTACATCTACACGACACCGACATCGGCGCGGGGCCCCATCAGTTCGTTCGCGCGAGTCATCGCGAGCGGATCGCGGGGTGGGACGTCGCGGCGCGCGCCTCCGAAGAGCTCATCGAGCGTCGCTACGGCCGCGACCGGATGGTGGTGCACGGCGCACGCGCTGGTGACGTCGTCCTCGAGGACACATCTGGTTTTCACCGACGAATGAAGGCCAGCACCCGGGACCGAACCCTCTTGATTCTAAACTACGTCGTTCACGACGAGTACGGGGGCGGAGGCGCACGGACGAAGATCCGGACTGCCGACGAGGCCCGGCTCGATCCACAGCAGCGAAGCGCGGCCGAGCTCCTCGAGCCGACCGGGGAGAGCCTCTGATGCCGAGCGTCTGCGTCGTCGTCCCTTCGTGGGCGTATTGGAAGGACCCTCTCAAGCTGCAGCCGCTGTGGGAGATGTACTACGCGACGTTTCTCCAAGATCGAGTTCCCGGTCTGGCCGTCGACCTGGTCGACCTTCGGGTTGGGGCCGAAGGGGGCGAGGCGGCCGAGATCCCCGAGTACGACGTCTACCTCTACTGGGTCATGAAGTCGGCGGACGCGCTGGAGGTGTACGACGTGGTGCGGGGCCTCAGGGAGAAATACCCCAAGAGCCTACATTTCGGCGGGGGGAACCACGTCGACCGCTGTACCGATGAGGCCTCCAAGGCGTTCGACGTATCGTTCGTGGGGACGGCCGAAGAGCTCCTGGCTCGCGCCTTCGACGACCTGGGAACGGGTCGGCTGCAGAGCGTCTATCGCTCGGCCGAGCGCTTTCACTTCTCAAACTATGGATTCGCTCGCCGAGAGTTCCTGCCGGCAGCGCGCATCGTGAACGATCAGCACTTCTCGCAGTACGGGGGCCTCACGGGCACCGGCGTCTACTTCTCGAGGGGCTGCAGCTTCGGATGTGCTTTCTGCGTTTACAATAACCCAAGTAAGTTCGAGTACCGACGGCCGGAGCAGATCACGGCCGAAATCGAGTACCTGAAGAAGACCTACGGTGTTGAAGGAGTGAACCTCCGTGACGAGGTCTGTGTGCCGGTGAGTCCGAAAACGGGCCTGCCGTATCTCGAAGCGATCGGGAACGGCGGCGTCTCCTGGCGCGGCCAGACGGTGACCATCGCCTCGGAGGAACTCGTGAAGGCGGCGGCCGACTCCGGTTGTCGCGAACTCGCTCTGGGGCTCGAGAACGTCGAGTCCGACGACGTACTTCGCATCATCAACAAGCCCTCGAAGAGCGTTGCCACGAACCGAAAATTCATCGAGCTTCTGAAGAAGCACGGAATCCGAGTGAAGGTCTGCCTCATCTTCGGCCTACCCGGCGAGACCGGCGCCGTCGTCGACCGAACGATCAAGTTCCTCGAGGAGGTCGAGCCCGACTACGTTGCGGTCTCCGGCTTCGATCCCGTCCCCGGGTCCCCGATCTACGAGAACGCTGCGGCATACGGCATCCAGTGGATCGACGACGACCTCTCCAAGCATGCCCACCTCGTCTACCGCTTCGGCGATGAGGAAGACGTCGGACTCCCCTTCGCATACGCCGAGAAGACGCCCTGGGGGCGCGGCCGTCGCCGCCACGAAATCGTGGCCGACATTCGCACCATCCAAGGCTACCTCCGCACCCGCGGCATGAGCTACTGAGCGGGCTCCCCCTGGAAACGGGCGAGGATCGCGGACATCAGGGCAACGGCGGTGAAGTCGTAGAAGCCTTGGGCAAGGACCCAGGGCCACGGGATCAGCCACCAGACGGCGCGGAGGCGTGATCGTGCCTCACCAGCTCGTCTGCGAGGCAGCTGCCCGAGGTTGTCGAACAGATGGCTGGCGGCTTTGAGCACCGGTCCGGGAGCGAGGCGTCCGGCGTGGCTGGCTCCCCCTTTCGGGCAAGCGCGTCTCAGCCCAGATGCTCTGAGAAGACTTCCTCGTTGAAGCCGACCAGGACGGTCTTGCCACTTCGGATCGTCGGCGCTCGGAGGTTCCCCGTCGGGCCCAGCATCGCCTCGATCACTTCCTTGGGCGCGGCCCCGCCCGGGAACTCGGAGATCTTCTTCCCCTTGGCGACGACGATCTTCTTCGCGGCCTTTGCCAGAGCGGCGGCGTCTTTGCGGCTGAGTTTGCGGCTCGCGGGAATCGTCTCTTTGGGTTCAATGTTCTGGTCGTCCAAGAACTTGGACGCGCGGGTGCAGGACATTCAACCCTTGCGGGAGTAGTACCAATCTACCTTGGCTGCCATGGAGTCTTCCTAACACGTGAATCGGTTACTGCGTATTGCCCTGGTCGCCCTCTCGGCGGCCCAAGTGCTCATCCTGCATTGGGCCACCCTTGCGACCGGTGGATCGGGGCTTTCCGCGGCGCAGGCCCTCGCGTGCTTCGCGGTGGCGTTGCTGACGAACCTCACGCTCTTCCCTATGGCGCGTCGACGGATCCGGGCTGAGGGCCTCGGGCTGGTCTTCAGCCGGGGATGGATCATCGGCAGCATTGCCGCGCTGTGGGCGGGGTTGTTGTTGGCTGTGGCGTTCGTGTTTCTGGGAGGATCGGTCTGGCTCGTCGGGTGGGCCGTCCAGATCGGAGAACCCACTCGCTCGTTGATCCTCGCGGGAGGGGGTGGGCTCGCGATCGCGCTCGGGTTTGGCTCGATCCTGTGGGGATACTTGATCGGGCAGCGGTGGGTTTCGGTGCCGTCGGTGGCGCTGCCGATGCGCGGGGCGAACAGTTCGCTGACCGAGATTCAGATTGCGCAGATCACCGATCTGCACATTGGCCCGATGATGCGGGCGCCGAAGCTTCGTGGCTACGTCGATCGTATCAACCGTCTCCAGCCCGATCTGATCGTCATCACCGGGGACATTTTCGACTTCGACCCGCAGTTCATCGCAGAAGGATGCATTGAGCTCGGTCGCCTGCAGGCACGGCACGGTGTCCTTGCGGTTCTCGGCAACCACGACGTGTACACCGGCGTCGAGGCCGTCGTCGCCGGCCTCGAACAGCACACGACGATCCGTGTCCTGCGCGACGATTGGGTCCAGCTCGACGTCGACGGCGCGGCCTTGTGCATCGCGGGGATCGAAGATCCGGGTGAGGGTTGGCGAGAGCGGGAGGCGGAACACCCAGCGCTCGACCGCCTCGCCCCGGAGCTCCCCGCGGGCATCCCGCGTATCCTCCTCTCGCATCGCCCCAGCTACTTCGCCCACGCCGCGCGTTCCGGCTTCCCCCTGGTGCTCGCCGGCCACACCCACGGCGGCCAGTTGCGCCTCCCGTTCGCCCGGAACTTCAACGCCGCGCGGGTCATCGCTCACTGGACCGCCGGCCGTTTCGACATCGGCGACGCGACTCTCTACGTGAGCCAGGGTCTCGGGGTCGCCGGCCTCCCGGTGCGCCTGAACTGCCCCCGCGAGATCAGCATGATCCGCCTGACCAGGAACTAGCAGGCTGTTGGAACGCTCCGGACCGAGCCAGGTGCGTCGATTTGCACCCGAGGCCAAGGCGCGAAAACGACGCGATCGTCGGGGGCCGTTCATCCTTCCTAATCGCCCGCCCTCAGTGGTCGGTGTACTCGCCGAGAATGCAGCTGAACCCGGCCGGCGGCTCGGTGAGCTCGAAGTCGGCTGCTTTGGAGCCCTTCGGGAACGACAGCGCGGTCTGCGCGAGCCAGGAGGTCATGACCGTCGGCCAGATGTGACCGTGGCTTCCGGTGCACGAGACCGTCACGACATCGGGCTGCGCGGCGTAGTAGATCGACGCCTGCTTGGTCTCGGGATCGTAGTCGGCAATTGGGTTGCCGGGCGGCCACAGGTCGTTCGGTCCGCCCCAGATGATCACCACAAGTGAGCCATCCATGCGCAGCCGGCTCGCTGGCGCGGCAAGGCCGCCGTACCAGTTGCCCGACGAGGCGACGCCGCTGGCGAAGAAGTCGGAGTTGAACGTCATGGTGCGGTTGGTGAGGGAGCCGCCTGCCGAGATGCCGCCGACGTGGATCTGCGAGGCGTCGACCGGCCAGCGGTCGGCGATGCATCGGACCATCGCCTCGACGAAGCGCACGTCGGGTCCTTCGTCGTCGGTCGCTCCCGCGATCGTGCCGTCGTACCAGGGCTCCCACACGCGCCCATCGCTCCCGATCTGCGCACAGTTCGTCTGGTTCTGGCTGCATGTTCGGACCGGCGCGGCGACGATCCAGCCGTCGTTCGGAAGCTGATCGAGTCCGGACTGGGCGGCGAAGTCGAGCTCGGACTGCACGGTGCCGGTGAGTGAGACGAACAGCGGTCGAGGATCGCTCGTGTCGTCGGGGAGCAGGATGTGGAACTGACGGTTCTTGCCGTCGGCGGGGAACCCGTCGTTGAAGCCCTCGGTCACTGCGAAGCCGTCTGGGCAGGAGCCTTCGAGGGAAGGGGATTTAGTGGGCCCCGCCAGGCCGTCGCCGCTCCCGGTGGAGGAGCTGCTACCGCAGGCCAGGGCTCCGCCCACGAGGGCGAGGATCAGCAACGTCGTTTGGCTTCTCATCTCTGAGACCCATTGTCACCCGACGCAGAAGCGGGCAACCGGCGGTGCTTCCGCCGGCGTCTCCGAGGCGCAGCCGGTCCGTGGGGTAGTCCCAACGGATCCCCGCCCGGCCTCACTCCGGCGCTTGATGCGCCCGCGGCAGGTCCGGCCCCTCCCCCTTGTACCTGCCGGCGAAGATCTTCGCGTCTGGGACGCCGCTGGTGTGCGAGGCGTCGACTTCCACGGGATGGAACCCGATGGCGCAGAAGTTCTTTGCGAAGTGGCCTTCGGCAAACCACGCGTTCATCTCGTTGTGCGTGGCGAAGTTGTCGCAGCCCCGCTGGACCTCGTTGCCGTCGGGGCCGTTGTCGTTCAGCGAGAACTGGAACCAGTGGTCGCAGAGGCGGGAGCGGCGGGCTTCCCTGTCGCGCTCGGATTGTTAGAGATCTCCCGAGGAGGCTTCACCATGCATACTGATCTTTGCGACAAACTCGGGATCGATGTCCCTATCTTTGCCTTTACGCACTGTCGCGACGTCGTCGCCGCCGTGAGCAAGGCGGGGGGCTTGGGCGTTCTCGGCGCAGTGGGCTTCACGGCCGAGCAGCTCGAGGTCGAGCTCAAGTGGATCGACGAGCACGTGGGCGACCACCCGTACGGCGTCGATATCGTCATTCCGGGGAAGTACGAGGGCATGGGGGAGCTCGATCCGGCGAAGCTCGAGGAGCAGCTCCGGGAGCTCATTCCCGAGCAACATCGCCAGTTCGCTTCCACGCTTCTCTCCAACGCGGGCGTGCCGGAGATGCCGGCAGAGGAGAAGCACCACGAGCTTCTCGGCTGGACCGCGGCGACAGCCGCCCCTCAGGTGGATTGCGCGCTCCGGCATGACAAGGTCAGGCTCCTCGCAAACGCTCTGGGCACGCCGCCGGACGATGTCATCAAGCAGTGCCATGATGCTGGCCGTCTCGTGGCGGCGCTCTGTGGGAGCCCCCGGCAGGCGCTCAAGCACAAAGACGCGGACATCGACATCGTGATCGCTCAGGGCACCGAGGGGGGCGGGCACACCGGCGAGGTGGGCAGCCTCGTTCTGTGGCCGCAGGTCATTGATGCGGTGGCGCCGACGCCGGTGCTGGCGGCTGGTGGTATTGGTACCGGTCGGCAGATCGCGGCGGCGTTGGCGGTGGGCGCGGCTGGCGTGTGGACGGGTTCTCTCTGGCTTGCGGTCGAGGAGGCCGAAGCCGCGCCGGCGCAGCGCGCCTCCTACTTCGAAGCGACGAGTCGTGACACGGTGCGGTCGCGCTCCTACACGGGCAAGCCCTGTCGCATGCTCAAGAACGAATGGACCGAAGCCTGGGCGTCCGAGGACAGTCCGGATCCGCTCGGCATGCCGCTCCAAGGCATGGTCACGATGGACGCGGTGCAGCGGACCCATCGCTACGCCGAGTCGGCGCAGAAGGTTGCGTTCAACCCGGTTGGGCAGGTGGTGGGAATGATCGACCGGGTGGAATCGGTGCGCCAGGTGATGCAGCGGCTGTCGGAGGAGTACTTGAACGCGGTCGAGCGGCTGGAGGGGCTCCAGCCCGAGGGCTGATGGGCTTCGGGTGCCGGACGATCCACCGGGAGACCTCTTCGAGGTTCTCGTAGGCCGCCTGCCCGCGCGCGTCGAGGTTCGTCGGGGTGCCGCGCGTCGATGGATGTCATCCCACCTGGGTTGGGGGCTCCGTGGTGGCGGCCACGGGCTGCGCCGTCAGGGCGCCGGCTTCCGACAGCGCGGCGGTCAGCTCGGCGAGGCCGGCGAAGCCCGGCTCGGATGACCGGATCCTCTCGTATTGGACGACCGCGTCGTTCAGGCGGCCCAGTCGAAGTAGGAGGCCGGCGAGTGCGAATCGAACCGACGAATCGTCGGGGCGTGCTTCGAGGTAGCGTTCGACGGGTGGGATGGCCTCGCTAAACCGCGCGCGCACGCATGCGGCTCGCAGCAGCCAGTGCACGACCTCATCGTCTCCGGGGTGTTGGTCGGACAGATCGCGCAGCACATTCCAGGCGCGCTCGTTCTGTCCTCGACCGAGCGCCGCCATGGCGATGCCCAATTCGGCGCGTCGCGAATCGGCGCCGTGCCGCAGCGCGGTCGAGAAGGCGTCCGCCGCACCACTGTAGTCGAGGTGCTGGATCGTGAGAACGCCGCGAAGCAGCCACCCCTCGGGGTGCTCCGGAGCGCACTCGAAGAGCTTCGTGAGCGCGTCGTTCGCCTCCTGAAGGTTGCCCTGCGTAATGGCCAAGCGTGCCTCTGCGGCATGCGTGTCACCCGGATCGGTGGGGTCGGTCGCCCCAGTTGGCGTCGCTGGCACCTGGGCCGGTCGCGGGAGGCGGGCTTGCAATCCGGCGACGTAGCGCTCTTGTGCCTCAGGTACACCGGGGCGAACCCGGGCCTCCGCCGCATACCGCCGGTGGATCTTCTCGGCCGTCACCGGGAAGTCCTCCCGGCTCGAGCTCGTGGTTGAGCTGCCATCGGTGCGCCAGCTGATGTTGGCCGTTGCACGTCTCAGGTGGATGAAGGGTGAGTTCGTCGTGAGACGAATCCAGAGATCCCAATCTTCGTGGGTGCGGAGCGATGGATCGAAGACGCCCCCGGTTGCGAGCGCGTCGCGCCGATGCACGATGCACGGCGTCGGTACGAAGTTGCCGACGAGAAGCGAGTTCCGATCGAAGTCCGGAAGGCGCAACTCTTCCGACTGCGTCGCCTCGTATCGTCCGTTCTGAAGGGTCTCCACGACGGTGCGCGCGTCGCTGTAGACGCCGACGGCGCCCGTTCGGTCGAGCTCCTCGACGAGCGGTCGAAGGTGGTCGTGTTCCCACCAGTCGTCGTCATCGAGGTACGCGATGTAGCGACCGCGCGCGAGCGCGAGGCCCGCGTTGCGGGCCGCGGAGCGCTCGCGATTCTGCGCGAACCGGATCGACTCGACCTTGCCGTCGCAATCGAGTTCCGCGAGGAGCTGGTCGACCGGCTCGCCGGCGTCGTTCACCACGATGATCTCGATGTCGTCTAGCGTCTGCGAGAGAGCGCTCGCAACCGCCCTGCGAAGCCACTTCGGTCGGTTGTGCGTCGGGATGACGACCGACACCACTGGCTTGGCGGACGCTCCCGGGGGCCCCGGCACAACAGGTACGGGTTCTTCTACGAGAGAGATCTTCGGCTCGGCCTCGACTACGGGGGCGAGCGCGGGCGGCGGCGCCTCGTTTTCCTTCACCGGGAACAGGAAGCACGTCCCGGGTCGCGGCCGCGGGCCCCATTCGGTTTGCCAGTAGCGGGTGCGGGCCAGATCGGACTCCTGGTCGCAGAGCTCCGGATTCCCGTACTCATTGCCGCGTGGGTTCTGCAGGTAGAGGCTCAGGACCTCGGGGACATGCCGAAACCGCTCGCCTGCCGCGACGAGGCGCAGCCAGAACTCGTAGTCGCCAGCGACCGTCATCGATTCGTCGAAGCCGCCATACTTCTCGTGCATCGTGCGTCGATACACGGGATGCGGGCCCACGTAGCAGACGTCGAACAGGAGCCGCGCATCGAACTCGGGCCACAGGAAGTGGGCCGTGCGGGTCGCGTTGGCCAGAATCTCGTTCTCGGTTTGCGTGACCGCGGCATCCGCGTACACGAGTCCGACCTCAGGGTAGGCTTCGAGCTCTGCCACCATGCGTTCGAACGCCTGAGGATGGTGGCGGTCGTCGGTTGCAGCCGGAGTGACGTACCGCCCACGAGAAAGTGCGAAGGCACGGTTCACCGAGATGTGCGCGTTCTCGCGCTCGGGGGTTCGCTCATAGACGATGTTGGCGAAGTCCTTCTGGAACTCGCGAACGATGTCGCCCTCGCCCTCGGGCGACGCGCTATCGATGATCACGATTTCCATCCGATCGCGGATCGTCTGTGCCTCGAGGTCTTCGAGGAGCTCCCGCATGAATCGCTCGGCTCGGTACGTGGACACCAACGCCGAGATCAGAATCTCTTGTTCAAGAGGCACGGCGTACCGCCTTTCGTCTCTCGTCGTCGCGCCGGTACCATTCCAGGGTGCGGCGCAGACCGCTGCGCAAGCTTACCTTAGGGGCGAACCCGAGCGACCGCCGAGCGAGGTCGTTGCTCATCAGCCGGATCGGAATCGTGCTGGGCTTGGATGGGTCGTAGCGAACGTCGGCGTCGGTCCAGGCATCGATGTCGAGGAGTGTCTCCAGAACCTCGCGAACCGAATGGGCTTCGCCCGAAGCGATGTTCACCACGGTGTGGGGCGCGTCATCCTCGGCGGCGAGCAGAAGACCGTCGAGGAAGTCGTCGACATAGATCAGATCGCGGATGTCCTCGCCCGTGCCCCAGACTTCGAGCGGATCTAGCCGCTCGGCCACCTTGCGGACCAGCGCGGCGGTGACGTGTGAGGTCTTTGGGTCGAACTTGTCGCATGGGCCGTAGACGTTCGAAGGTCGGACCACGGCGGTGCTCATCGCTGGGTTGATCCGGGTCGCGTACATCTCGCAGAGCAGCTCGGCGAACCGTTTCATCGACGCCACCGGGTAGTACGCGGCATACGGCTCGCCGGCGAACATCTCGGCTTCGGTCACCGGGCGGTCGGCGGTCGGAGGGTAGGCCGCCCCACTGCTTGGAAACACGAAGCGCTGGACCCGGGCCGCGTGGGCCGCCTCCAACAACAGCGTATTCATCACCACGTTGGTGGTCACGTGGACGAGAGGCGTTTCCACCATCACGGCCGCGCCCGAGGTATTGGCGGCGAAGTGGAACACGACGTCGATGCCCCGTGTGACGCGAGCACAGTCCTCCGGTCTCGTGAGGTCGGCGCGAACCCAGTCGACGGGTTCGCGCGTCACGGATACGTGTCTGTGATGAAAGGTCGCGCGCACCGAGTGGCCGCCGCGGACCAATCGCTCGAGGAGGCTCGAGCCCAGAAAGCCCGTCGCACCGGTCACGAGGATTCGCTTGCCCTCAAGCCGCATGTGCTTCCCCGCGGTCGCGCTTCGACAGGATCGGATCGCGACTTGGCCACCAAATCTTCAGCTCGGGATCATCCCAGAACAGGGTGAACTGGCTCGAGCGGTCGTAGTCGGTCGACTGCTTGTAGTGAAAGATGGCCTGCTCCGAGAGGACCAGGTGCCCATTGCCGAACTTCGGGGGTACGAGAACCTGCAGGCGGTTGTGTTCGGAGAGAGTGAAGCCTTGCCACTGTTTGAATTGCGGAGAACTCGGATCCCAGTTCAGCACTACGAGGTAGAACTTTCCGGAGAGGCAGGAGATGAGCTTCCAGGTGTCCTGGTTGCCGTGGATGCCACGCAGGACGTTGCGATGCGACACCGAGATGTCGTCCTGGATGAAGTCGACGTCGATGCCCGACTCCCGGTAGATTCTCCGGTTGTATGTCTCGACGTACGAACCGCGAAAATCCTCGTAGAGCGTCGGTGGCTTGAGGACGAGAACGCCCTTGAGATCGCTTTCGCGGACTTCCATCAGGCACTCTCCCGGAAGTAGTCGACCTTCTTCTCGTGTTCGCCGTTGCGATCGAGGTACCAGTTCCATGTTGCATCCAGTCCTTCGAGCAGGGAGGTCCGTGGCTCGTAGCCGAGCGAGTCGCGAGCGCGCGTGATGTTCATTACGCGCCGTGCAAATCCCGATGGCTTGGATGCGTCGAATGCGTACGTGAAAGGCACGATCTCGCTCAGAGTTTCGACTAGCTCTCGGATCGTCGTGCCTTGGCCGGTTCCCAGGTTTACGACTTGGCCGCCCGTCCCGTGATGCAACGCGAGCATGATGCCTTCGGCCACGTCCCCGCTGTAGGCGAACTCTCGAACCGCACTGCCATCACCCCAAACGACAAGGGGGTCCTCGCCAGAGTGGATGCGGTGGATCAGCGAGCCCACGACCATGGCGCTCTTCGGGTCGAAGTTGTCGCCGGGCCCGTACACGTTGGTCAGACGGACGACGGAGTAGGCATCGAGTCCGTATTGCTCGCGGTAGGCTCGAATCTGGAGCTCGCCCATGCGCTTCGCCCATCCGGGGTACGTGTCCATCGGGTCGCCGTCCCAGGCATCGTCCTCGCAAAACTCTTCGCGGCTGGGGTAGGCCCCGATTGAGCTCGTGTAAACGAGACGACGTATTCCCGCGCGCCGGCTGGCCTCGAGAACGTTTGCCGTCATGAGGAGGAGGGGCACGAAGAAGCTCGCCGGCTTGCTCTTCGTAACCTGAACCGAGCCTTTGATGCCGGCCACGTGAAAGACGAAGTCGATGTCTCGTACCGCGTCGTAGCAGCTTCGCGGGTCGGTGAGGTCGGCCCGTACGTAGGTCGCCGCGGGACTCGGGCGAACGTCATCCAGTGAGGTGACCCGCACGGCAGCGCCGGCATCGAGTGCACGCTCGACGATCTGCCGGCCCACCATTCCCGTGCCGCCGGTTACCAGGACGTTCTTCCCGGTGAGGGCACTCAGGACTTCTTCGCAAAGCATGTTGTGAGTTCCTCTCATTCCACTACGAAGTAGGAGGCACGGGAGACCTGGGGCAGGCGCCGGAGGCGCACGTGCTCGAGGCCGAACACCTCCATTACCGCCAGGGTTTCGCCGGGCGAGTCTGGATCGTTCAGTTCGTCGAACCCGAGTACGCTCCCGCGCACGAGGCGGGGACGGAGTATCTCGAGGCAACGGCGAGTCGGCTCGTACAGATCGAGATCGAAGTACGCGAGCGCGACGATCGTCTCGGGCGCTTCTTCGAGGTACTTCGGTAACTCGACGGTTGCGTCGCCTGCTCGGAGCTCGAATTTTCGGAGGTGGGCGAGCGGGTTTACTTGCTCGTGGTGTTCGAGAACGTTGCCGAGGAAGCTCTCGTAGTCTTCGGGAACCGCGAGGTTGCCCTCATGCATGATCGTGGATTCGCCATCTTGCGGTGCGATCGAGGGGAAGCCTTCGAAGGTGTCGAAGCCGATGATTTTCCGGTGCCGGTTGAAGGGGTCGTAGATCCCGCGCAAGGCGGCGAACAATGCGACATTCTGGCCCCAGCGCGTTCCGAACTCCATGACCGCGCCGTGCACCGACACGATCTGTCGGAACAGAAAGTCCATGAAGAGAATCCGCGCGAGGTTCTTCGATTCGAGGAAGAGCCCGAGATTCGAGAGCAGCTGATCGCCCGGAATCGGCGCTCCGCGCAGGAGGTCGAGCATCTCGGACCGGCTCGAGCGTTCGGCATCACTGGCATACGTCGTGATGCCGAGTCGTTCATCCGGTGAATGTGAGCGAGCTTCCATGCGTTCTCCGTTCAGCCTTCTTCGAGTCCTTCGATCACGGCTGGAATCGGTCGTTTGCCTCGGTGGGCAATCACCCAGGCCCAGTAGCGGACCCGTCCTTCCAGTAATCGGTACCGGCCGTGCGGATCGTCTCGATCCACGGCGAGCTTGATGGGCTTCAGCAACTCACCCGATTCGATCTTCTCGGCGAGGTCGGCTGGTCCGGGCACGAGGTCGAAGCGGTTCTCGATCGCTTCTTCGAGGGTGGTGTAGACGCCGTCGCCGTCGGGGACGAAGATCTCGTCGGTCTCTACTGGTTCCACCCGCATTGCGTACGCGGCATCGATTCGGGAGACGTCGTCTTCACAGAGGTCGATCGTCGCGGCGGCGGCGTTCTCGCGCAGATGGTCCTCACTGCCGGAGCGAGGGATCGGAAGTACGGCGACGTCGCGGCGCAGCCACGCGAGCACGACCTGCGCGATCGAGGATTCGCACTTGGCTGCGATCTCCATGAGTACGACGGCACGCGGGTCGGTTGGCGCGATCTTCCCGCGGGCCAGAGGGCTGTATGCCAGCAACCACAGCTGATGCTCGTCGCACAGAGGGAGGATCGATGCTTCGATGCTTCGATCCGCGAGGCTGTACTCCTGCTGCACCGAGAGGAGGTGCGGTCCCGCCGGTGTATCGAGTGCCTCTCGGATCTGCCCGGCCGTGCAGTTGCCGAGGCCGAGGTGGCGCACTTTTCCCTGCTCCACGAGTCGCACCATGCCTTCGAGGCTTTCGGAGAGCGGGACACTCGGGTGCGGCCAGTGGATCTGGAGGAGATCGATCCAGTCCGTGCGCAGGCGCCGTAGGGATTCCTCGGCCGAGCGGATCACGTGCTCTCGGCGACTGGCCTCGGGCGAGAACTTCGTAGCCACGAACGCTTCCGTTCGGCGTCCTGCGAGCGCACGCCCGACCACCTCCTCGGCGTGTCCGTTCTCGTAGATCGGTGCCGTATCGATCACGGTCATGCCCAGGTCGATGCCGAGACGGAGCATCTGGATGCAGTGCGTGTCGCGGGTGCCTCCATCGGTCCATTCCAGGGCAGTTCCCTGTCCGATGGCTCCGACTTCGAGGTGGCACGAGGCGTGGAGAGGAAGGCTCATGCGACCCTCCGAGCCTGGCTTCGCCGGGGCTGCGCCGCGCGGTCGAGGAGAGTGCGCACCGCCGCCTCGATCCCCTGAGGACCAAGGCAGCGATGCTCCTCCGCCCAAGCGCGGCTGGTCGAACCGAGAAGGAACTCGTCTCCGAGGGAGATGTGGTGGAAGTTCGGCGCGTCGTCCATCTCGGCGATCGTTTCTGCGAGCAAGCTACCGAGCCCGCCAACCCTCGAATGTTCCTCGACCGAGACGACGACCGGGCTCGCACGCAGCAGCGCGGAGAGCCGGGTCTCGTCAACGGGCTTTAGGCGGAACAGGTCGAGAACCGTGACGTGAATGTCGTCTCGGGAGAGTCGTTCGGCTGCCTCGAGCGCGCGATGGACCGAGCAGCCGGTTGCGACGACGATGCCGTCGGGGCCGGTGCGCAGGAGCTTCATTCCGTCGCTGAAGTCGGTGCCCGTTTCGTAGAGCGAGTCCGGTGCTTCCTTGTCGAGCCGGATCAAGGCTGGCCTCTGGGTGCGGTACGACATCTCGACGCAGGCGCCCGCGGTTCGTGCGTCGGCCGGATTGAAGACCTGCATGCCGGGGAGGCCACGCAGTAGCCCGATATCGTAGATCCCATGATGCGTCGGGCCGTCGACGCCGTAGGAGAGTCCTGCGCCGGACGCGATCCCGATGACGGGTACGCCGAGCGCGCACACGTCGAGCCGGAGCTGCTCGTAGCAGCGCGCCGTCATGTGCGAGAGAATTCCGAACGTAAAGACGGTCTTGCCGGTGGCGGCGAGGCCGGCCGCAACGGAGATGAGGTTCTGTTCTGCGATCCCCAGATTCAGGAATTGAGCCGGTACGTCCTTGCGGATGCGATCGACACCCATCGCGCCCATGTCGTTGGTCACGAGGAACGTGTTTCGATCGTTCGACATGACCTCATAGAGAGCGTCGAACACCGCGTCGCGCGGGTCGTTCGACATCAGACTCGTCCCGCGAGCTCGGCACGGGCGCGAGCGATCTCATCGCCCCGCGGCATGCGATGGTGCCACAGAGGGGATCCCTCCATGAAGCTCACGCCGCGACCCTTGGTCGTGTGCGCGATGATCACGAGAGGCCGGTCCGCCATCCGAGCATCGAGTCGGCCGAGCGTTTCGACGAGTCCAGCCAGATCGTGGCCGTCGATCTCGAGGACGTCCCACCCGAGTACGCGCCAGCGATCCGCGACGGGTTCGAGCCCGACGACGTTTTCCGTGAAGTCGGTCGAGCACAGGCCGTTGCGGTCGACGATGGCGATCAGGTTCGAGAGACCGTGATGGCCGGCAAATGTGGCCGCCTCCCAGACGGATCCCTCGTGACACTCGCCGTCTCCGAGCAGTGTGAAGACCCGCCAGGCCTCCGCATCGTACCGTGCCCCGAGGGCAAGCCCCGCGCCGATGCCGAGACCGTGTCCGAGTGAGCCGGAGATCATCTCGACCCCCGGGATCTCGGGGTCGGGATGCCCGGCAAGGCGGCTTCCCTCCTGCACGAAGGTTTCGAGCTCCGCCTGCGGGAAGAAGCCTCGATCAGCGAGCAGCGCGTAGAGCGTGAGGCAGCCGTGCCCCTTGCTCAGAAGGAAACGATCTCGTTGCGCCCAGCTCGGTTCGTCCGGTCGGTGGCGCAAGACGCCGCCGTGATAGAGCGCCACACCGATGTCGACCCATGACATCGCCGGAGGCACGTGTCCCTTGCCGCCGGTGAGAGCGGTTTCGAGCACCTGCTGGCGAATTCGCCGGGCCTTCTCTTCGAGGTCGCTGATTTTCATGATTGCGGGGTCAGAGGCTTGCGCGCGCCGCCGCCGGCGAGCGCCGCCGAGTCGGAGGTCGGGCACGATCGTCTGCGCTCGCAAATCCGTCGAGCTCGGGAGCCCGCGAGCCATAGTAGATCACGCGGCTTCCTTCGGACTCGAAGCCGAACGGAACCTGCAGGTAGCTCGAGAGTGTGCGGCGCACGGCGTCTTGGCGTTTCTCGGGGACGTAGAACACCATGAAGCCCGAGCTGCCGGCGCCGAGCAGCTTGCCGCCGAGCGCGCCCGCGCGCATTGCCTTGCGGTAGACGTCTTCCACCGTGTCGCTCGCGATGCGGGTGCTGAGCTTTCTCTTGAGTGACCATGCCTCGTGCAACATGCGGCCGAACTCGTCGAGATTCTCCGACGAGTTCAGGAGCGCGACCGCCTGATCGACCATCGAGCGCATGCGCGTCAGCACCTCGCGCCGTTGTCCGAGGTTCGCGACGACGTCGGCCGCGACGTCGGACGAGAGCCGGCTCGTTCCGGTGTAGAAGAGAAGGAGGTGCCGCTCGAGCTCGTGAACGCGCTCGGGGGAGATCGTGACTGGATCGACGCGGATTTCTCCGCCGCGGCGGAACTCGATCGTGTTGAGACCGCCGTACGCGGCTGCGAACTGATCCTGTGTACCGACGTTCTCTTGGAGGCGTTCGTGCTCGAGCTCTACGGCCCGCAGAGCGAGCTCATGTTTGTCGATCATCTGCCCGCGATACGCCGATAGGGCCTGCAGAAGGCCGACGGCGAATGCCGACGAGGAGCCCATCCCGGCGCGCGCCGGTAGGTCGCCCTGGTGATGAATCTCCAGGCCGTGGTCGTCGCCGAAGTCGAGCATCCGAAGGCCTTCACGCACGGCGGGATGCAGGATCTCCGAGACGGACTGCACTGTCTCGACGTGTGACCACACCACGCGATGCTTGTTCGAGAAGAACGGCGGAAGGTGGCGGACGCTCACGTAGCAGTACTTGTCGATCGTCGTCGACAGCACCGCACCGCCCTCGCGCTCGTACCACGTGGGGTAGTCGGTGCCACCCCCGAAGAAGGAGAGGCGATACGGTGTGCGGGTAATGATCATGCCGCCGCCTGCGCTTGCATGTCGGCGATTCTCTCGCGTTGGTAGTTTAGAAGGTCGGCCAGCGTCGTCTCGAGCGGGATCTCGGGTTCCCATCCGGTGACGTTCTGGAACTTACTGATGTCGGGGATCTGCAGCGTGACGTCCGACGGCCGCACGAGTGCCGGATCGACCTCATGCTCGATCTTCGTGCTCGACATCCCCTTGAGAAGATCGAGCATCTCGCCAACGAGCATCGTTCGGTTTCCGCCGATGTTGTACACCTCGCCGCCTGGGCACTTCTCCAGGAGAAGCCAGTATGCGCGAACCGCGTCGCGGACGTCGGCGAAGGTGCGAACACTGTCGAGGTTCCCGACGCGCAGGGGGCCTTCGCGCACCCCCGCTTCGATCTCGGCGATCTGCTTGGCGAATGCGCTCTCCGCGAACACGTCGCCTCGGCGCGGGCCGGTGTGGGTGAACATCCGGGTGCGGATGGTCTGAATCCCATACGAGAGGAAGTACTGCTGGGCGATCATGTCCTCGCCCGTCTTCGAGACGGCGTATGGGCTCGCGGGCCGAAACTCGTTCGATTCGGTGATCGGCACTTCGGACTCGAGCACCTGGCCGTAGACCTCGGAAGAGCTGCAGATGTGGATCTTCGGATCGATGCCGATGAGCCGTACTGCATCGAGCAGATTCGTCGTCCCGATGACGTTGGTGTGCAGCGTGTCGGCCGGCGCGACGAAGCTCGTCGAAACGTAGGACTGGGCAGCGAGATGGAAGATCCAATCTGGCTGAACCGTGTCCATGAGACGGATCATCGAGTGCAGATCGCGGAGCTCCGCGTCGTGCAGCCGGACGCGATGGGCGAACCCGCGGATGTTATCGTGCGGGCTCCGCCAACGCGTGAGCCCGTGCACCTCCACGGTGGGATGTTCTCGCAGCACGTACTCGGCCAGATGACTGCCGACCATGCCGGTGATGCCGGTGATGAGGATTCGCATGCGAGTCTTCCTTCTCTCAGAACGGGCCCTTGAAGCGCTTGTAGACGTCGGCCATCGACGCTTCTTCGGGCAGCGTCACGCCGTGATCCTCTTCGCCGACGACCATTCGTGCTGCGGTGTCGGCGAGGCTTCGCAGCGTCGGGTAGTAGAGGTCTTCGAGAGTCTTGGCGGTCGGACACGGAGCTGGCGCCATGCCGAGCGTCGCGATCGGGGCGCGTAGGATGCTCGGATCGTGCTCACAGACGATGCGTGAGATCTCTGCCGCCACGCCGTACGCCTGCCACGACGTATCGGCGACGATGAGGCGCCCGGTTCGGGCGACGCTGTCGAGGATCATTTGGCGGTCGGGATGGGAGACGCAATGCAGGTCGATGACCTCGGCTTCGATGCCCGCGGTCTCGGCGAGGTGCTCGGCCGCGCGCTTGGCCTCCAGAACCATGATCGACGTCGCTACGATCGTCACGTCCTTGCCGCGTCGAAGGAGGCGCGAGGACAGGGGGCTGTTCTCGGGCCGCGCGTCGTCGCCACGGAAGGCGATATCGTAAAGAAGTCGGTGCTCGAGAGAGATGACCGGACCGCGGTGGTTCTCGATGATCCACGGATAGGTCTCGAGGATGGAGTCGGACGTTGCCGGCATGATTACGGTGAGCCCGGGAACGTGGGCGAACAGAGATTGCAGGCTCTGCGAGTGTTGCGCGCCCTGACCCCAGCTGCGTCCGATCACCATGCGGATGAGCATGGGGACCTCGAAACGGCCGCCGAACATGTACTTGTACTTGGCCGCCATGTTGACGATCTGATTCATCGCGAGAAGCGCGAAGTCGGCACGGATGTGCGTCTGGATCGGGTAGAGCCCATTGAGGGCGGCGCCGATGCCGATGCCGGTCATGCTCTCTTCGGCGAGCGGCGAGTCCATGACGCGACCAGCACCGAACTCTTCGGCGAGGCCGACAGTGGAGCCGAACGTGCCTTTGTGATCATCGACCCCCTGTCCCAAGATGAAGGTTTCGGGATGGTCGGCGAGCGCACCGCGCATGCAGCGAAAGAGCGCCTCACGGTAGGTCGTGGTCTGCGCTTGGTCTTCTTCGATCTTGTAGGCGACGCCCATGGTCTCGGATCTCTTCGGCTACGCCACGTCGGCGAGTAGTTGTTCGGGGCCCGGCCATGGGCTGCTCTCGGCGAACTGAACGGCATCGTCGATCTCGTCGCGAATCGCCGGGTCGAAGGCCTCGACCAGGGCAGGCTCATTGAGAAGAGGGTCGTTCGCTTGCCAGGCTTCGAGCGGACCGCGGGGGCGGTAGCCGACGTCGTGATCACAGCCGATACCGACGTGCTCCTGGTACCGGTACGTCCGACATTCGATGAAGCGAGGCCCGTCCCCGCGCCGAATCGCCTCTACAGCTTGGCCGACGAGGTCGTTCACGCGAACGAAGTCCCACCCTTCGCGACACCGCTGCGTGGTGATGCCGTACGTCGCCGCGTGCTCGCAGATCCCGTACGCCTGCCGGTCACTGAGCTTGGAGTGCACGGCGAGCCCGTTGTTCTCACACAGAAACAAGACGGGAAGCTGGTGCAGCGCCGCGAAGTTCAGGGACTCGTGGTAGACGCCTTCTTCGGTCGCGCCGTCGCCGAAAACCGTTACGACGACCTGTCCGGTTTCACGCCGCTGGGCCGCGAGCGCCGCGCCGACCGCGTTGGGGATCGTGCTGGCCACGACGGCGGACGACCCCATGAACCCGACCTCCGGTGCGGTGAGGTGCATCGAGCCGGCCTTGCCCCCCGAACCTCCGGTGGCCTTGCCGTAAAGTTCCGCGAACATGCTTCGCATGGACCCGCCCTTCGCAAGGAAGAAGGCGTGGCTTCGATACGATCCGAACAGAGGGTCTTCGATCCGGAGCGGATGACAGACCCCAACGGCGATCGCCTCTTGCCCGATGGACAGGTGTACGGGGCTCTGGATTCGATCGGTGGGGTAGATTTCGATGATGCGCTCTTCGGCTCGGCGGATGCGGAGGGCTTCGTAGAAGAGCTGCTCGTGCGGATTCGCAAACGTCATGTAGGACCTCCCTGAACCGAGACCAGCGCGCTGGCGACTTCATCGATGGCGGTCTGGCGGCTACCGCCGGGCCGAAGTCGGTGGGCGAAGCGGTCGGCGCGCTCGAATCGATCGGGTGTGCCGATATCGATGACGGAGGCGCCGGTGGGGTAGGAAAAGACACCACCCGCACTCACCCAACGAGGGAAGAGTTCCTGCTCCAAGGACACGGCTCGATCCTTCGCAATCCGTCCGATCATCGCGGTGTGCATCAGATAGATGCCGGCGTTGATGGCGCCGGGGCTCCTGTCGGAGGTCTTCTCCGCAAAACGCACGACGCGATCGGAGCCATCCGTTTCGATCCGACCGAACGATCTCGCGTCGGGAACCGTCGCAGTGACGACGCTGATGTGCGCGGGGTGGACGTGGTGCCAGTCCCACAGGTCGAGCAGATCGGCGGCGCAGTACGAGTCGCCGTTCATGACGAGAATCGATGAGCAATGGATGTGTTCGTACGCGAGCCGCAGTGCTCCGCCGGTCCCAGCAGGCTCGGACTCGTGCGAGTAGACAAGCTCGATCCCCTCAAACGTCTCGCCGTAGAGTCGCTGGATCTGATCGCCGAGATGTCCGGTGCACAGAATCGTGCGACGGATGCCGGCTGTTCGGATCTGATCGAGTAGATAGGAGAGGAAAGGCCGACCGCCGACCGAAGCCAGAACCTTGGGTCGGTCCGAGACCACGCTGCGCAGGCGCGTCCCGAGCCCGCCGGCGAGGAGCACTGCGGTTGCTGAGGCGAGATCGTAGGAAGCGGTCATCTCGGTGACCACCTCTGGGATCGGGCGTGGGTGTGGCGAAGCATCACAAAGAGACCGGATGCAAAGACCCGGCCACGCTCCCGGGCGGTCAGGTCGGCAAGAATCGCCGGAAAGCGGGCCTTTCTGCCGACTGCTCGAAACTGGGGGAGTCACGTCCTTTGCCGGGCTCGGCGAAAACCTCCACCCTCAGCCAAATCCTTGACCGCCTCCGGCCGCGGCTGGCTCAGCTCGCGGGACCTGTGCTTGGCTCTCGGATCTGCATCTTCGGTGCTCTCTTCTGCGCTGTTCTTGCGCTGCCGTCGGTGGGGTAGGCTCGCTGTTCGGGCGCGTCGGATTTGTTGTCTCTCCGCATTGCGGTCCGAGCCGACCTGAGCTGCCACGGCGCGGCGCGGCCAAGCGGCCATCGTCCACGCGGTGGAAGCATATCGAGCTCGACGTCGGCGACGAGCTCGATTCGGAACTCTACGATCTCGCGCGACGAGGCTCTCAATCCCGCATTTCGGGAGGTTCGCGCCCAGCCGCGCTACGCCGCTGGGCGCAGTGCTTCCGAAGTAGCTCGCCATGGTGCCGGCTCGGCGGAGTTCGCGACGTCACCGCCAAGGGCGATGCCAATTCCCGTAGGACCACCTTCGCGCCCCGGAAGGTCGCGTGTGTCGACTCTGTCGCCGAGCCCCTCGGCCCTCACCTCGCGCGTCGACCTTGACAAGGCCCCGGTACTCCCCGAGAGGTCGAGGGTCATGAGAAACGCTAGCTTCGCGATCGGTGGTCCGCTGGCCCTCTGTGGTTGTTTGCTCTTGTCTTCGGCCGGCTGCGCGCCTGCGGTCACGGGAATCGTCTACGGTGCCTCGGACAAGGGCCCGAGCGAAGCGCAGCACGTGCTGCTCGAAGAGGAGCTGGCTCCGTACCGCCAGCGTGGGGAGAGCGCGATCACCGGGCGGGTATTCCTCGAAACCCCAACCGGAGAGGTAGTTGGCGCGCGGCGGCCGGTTCACCTCACGCCGGCGACGGCCTACGCGAAGCAGCTGGCCGAGACGCAGGTGATTCGCAACAACGAGATGATCGATCGCAAGGCAGAAGGCGTCTGGTGGACGACGAAGGCGGGTCGAGATGGACGCTTCGTCTTCTCGTGGTTGCCCGCCGGAGACTACCTCGTGCTCGCGGAGATTGCGTGGTCGCCCGACGGCGGCACGTCGGCGAAAGAGGCGGTCGCGTATGCGCTCGTTCGCGTCGGCGAGAGACAGCACGTCGACGTCATCGTCAAGCGCAAGGTAGACTGAAGAAGCTTGGCACGTCGCGCGCTCCACTTGCCTCGTTGAGCGAGCGGAAGCGCGCACAGTATTGCGTGCTCCTCAGCGCCTGGTGCGGCCCCCTCCTGGTTTCGCAAGAAAACAGCATCGATCGCACTGAAAAGGCTACTTTCGTACGCTCGATCGCATTGTCTAGGCTCCTTGCCGCGGACACCCTGGGGGCAGCCGCAGAAGTGGGTTCTGCCGCGTTTGAACGGGAGTGAAGTAAGCAATGGGGTCTTCTCGGGTTGGGGTGATGTGGTTGATGGTCGTGGGCGCTGCGCTGCTCGCACTTGCGGGTCCTGCGCGCGCGAACTTCTTCGACGAAGAGTGCAAGGGATCGTGCAAGGACGCGGTCAAGACCTGCGTGCACGCAGCCAAGGCGGCGTTCCGGAGTTGCAAGGAAGATTGCCGCGACGTGGAGGACCGAGTCGGACGGCGGGCGTGTCAGCGTAGCTGCCGCGCGGCGATTCATGATGCCAAGGACACCTGTCGCGAGGCCCGTGAGGGTTGCCGCGATGCGTGTGAGGAGCAGCCTCCTCCTCCCCAGGAGTGCGGCCACTGCCGGGCAGAGCTCCGGGTCTGTCTGCACGAGGTCAGCGGGGAGGGCCGCGCCTGTGTCTCCGGTTGCGTCCTGTCGAAGCTCGAGACGATGCGGGCCTGCCGCGACGCTCGGGATCGCGCTGGCTGCGTGATCGGCCTCGCCCGAGACGCAGCCGTCTGCCTCCGCGGTTGTGCCCACGGGATGCGGGGCGGGGCGCGTCGGTGCCAGCTTGGGCACCGGGAATGCCGCTCCGCGTGTGAAGGTGGTGGTTCGTACGGCTCGGCAGGCCAGGCCTTCCTTCTGCCGTCTCCGAGCCTCTTCGAGTAGTACCCGCGTCGCGGCCGAGGGCTCCCCGCTCCGGGGTGCTCTCGGCTGCGATCGCGCTTGCCAGGACGCACCTGCACCGATAGGTCGCTCCCTATGGTCCGTCGGAGGGACGGACCTTCAACGGGAGGACCCCAGTCATGGCAATTCGTTTGGGTGATACGGCGCCGGACTTTTCGGCGGAAACGACCGAAGGGACCATCAATTTCCACGAGTGGATCGGAGATGGTTGGTGCGTGCTTTTCTCGCACCCGAAGGACTTTACCCCGGTGTGCACCACCGAGCTTGGTTACATGGCCAAGATCAAGCCGGAGTTTGAGAAGCGTGGCGTCAAGATCCTCGGCCTGAGCGTGGACTCCGCCGACTCCCACAAGGAATGGTCGAAGGACATCGAAGAGACGCAGGGCCAGGCACCGAACTATCCGCTGATCGCAGATCCGGAGCGGAAGGTTGCCGATCTCTACGACATGATTCACCCGAAGGCGTTGAACACGTTGACGGTGCGCTCGGTGTTCGTGATCGGTCCAGACAAGACGGTGAAGTTGATGCTCACCTACCCGGCGAGCACCGGGCGCAACTTCGACGAGATCCTACGCGTCGTCGACTCGTTGCAGCTCACCGCCACCCACCAGGTTGCCACACCGGTGAACTGGAAGGACGGCGAAGACGTGATCATCGTTCCGGCTCTGTCGGACGAGGATGCGAAGAAGAAGTTCCCCGATGGATGGGAGACGAAGAAGCCGTACCTCCGAGTCGTCAAGCAGCCCCGCTGAACACAACCTCAACCAAGACGCGCGCGTCGCTTCTCCCGCAAGCAACAGCCGGGTGGTGCGGCGCGCGTGTCGTTTTGGCTCTCAGCCAACCGGAGTCCTCGTGCACGCCAACCAGAGCCCGCCCGCCAATCCGCTCCTTTTTTCTGAAGGACTGCCGCCCTTTGAAGCGATCGAGGCCGAGCACGTCGTTCCGGCAGTGCGTGCGCTTCTCGCCGAGCTGAGCGATGAGCTCGAACGAGTCGAGAGGGGCGCGACGAGCACCTGGGAGAGCACGATCGAACCGCTCGAAGAGATCGGTGAGCGGCTTAGTCGAGCGTGGGGTGTCGTCGGCCATCTGATGGGAGTGCGCAACAGCGAAGAGCTACGCGCTGCCCACGAGGAGATCCAACCCGAGGTCGTGTCGTTCTCGCTTCGGATGGGTCAGAGTCGGCCGATCTACGAGGGGCTCCTCGAGTTGCGCAACGGGCCGCCGTTCGGCGCGCTCGACGCGACCCAGAAGCGCATCGTCGAGTCGATGCTGCGCGACGCTCAGCACTCGGGTGTGGGTCTAGAGGACGACGAGCGCGAGGTGTTCAACGTCATCCAGCGGGAACTCGCGGAGGCGACGACGCAGTTTTCGAACAACGTACTGGACGCGACCAAGGCGTTCTCGCTGACGCTGCGGGCGGCCGAAGAGGTCGTGGGGCTTCCGCCGAGCCTCCTCCAGCTCGCCGCGCAGGCTGCGGGAAACGCGGCTGAAGAGGGCGCAACGCCGGAGAATGGCCCGTGGCGCATCACCTTGGACTTCCCGAGCTTCGGTCCGTTCCTGCAGCACAGCAGGCGGCGCGATCTGCGAGAGCAGGTCTACCGGGCGAACGTCACGCGTGCGAGCAGCGCCGAGACCGACAACGCGCCGCTCATTTCGAGGATTCTGGAGCTGCGACATGACGAGGCGGTTCTGCTCGACTTCGAAGACTTTGCTGCGCTGAGCTTGGATAGCAAGATGGCGCCGGACGTTGCGGCCGTAGAGAAGATGCTCGAAGAGCTTCGCTCTGCGTCGCACTCCGCGGCCGAACACGACCTGGTCGAGTTGGCGAACCTGGCGCGCGAAGAAGGCGCGGCTGAGGCAGATGAGTTCGCCCCGTGGGACGTCCCGTTCTGGGCGGAGCGTCTCCGGGAGAGGCGTTACTCCTATACGGACGAGGAGCTGCGTCCGTACTTTCCCCTTCCCAAGGTTCTCGACGGACTCTTCTCCCTGGCGGAGCGGTTGTTTGAGGTGAAGATCGAAGCTGCCGATGGCGAGGCTCCGGTGTGGCATGAGGACGTACGCTTTTTTCGGGTGAGCGAAGAGGGGGCGCCGATTGCGGCCTTCTACCTTGATCCGTTCAGCCGACCGGCTGAGAAGCGTGGCGGCGCATGGATGGATGAGTGCATCGGCCGCGCCCCGGGTCGCACCCCGGTCGCGTATCTCGTCTGCAACCAGGCCCCGCCCGTAGCGGGAGAACCGTCGCAGATGACGTTCCGGGAGGTCGAGACCTTGTTCCACGAATTCGGCCACGGTCTGCAACACATGTTGACGAAGATCGATCAGCCGATGGCGTCGGGAATTCGCAACGTCGAGTGGGACGCCGTAGAGCTGCCGAGTCAGTTCATGGAGAACTGGTGCTACCATCGCGAGACGTTGCTCGGTCTGACGGAGCACGTCGATACTGGTGCGCGTCTGCCAGACGATCTGTTTGACAAGATTGTCGCCTCGCGCACGTTTCGTTCGGGCTCGGATACGCTCCGCCAACTCTACTTCAGCTTCGTCGATATGGCGCTGCACCACGGGTACGACCCCGAGGGCAGCGAATCGCCCTTCGACGTGCAGCGAAAGATTGCTGAGCGCGCCACCGTTCTGGCACCGATCCCCGAAGACCGATTCCTCTGCGCCTTCGGCCACATCTTCGCCGGCGGCTACGCCGCGGGTTACTACAGCTACAAGTGGGCGGAGGTGTTGTCGGCCGACGCGTTCGCGGCGTTCGAAGAGGTGGGACTCGACGACGAACAGGCGGTGCGCGCGACGGGGAAGCGGTATCGCGACACGGTCCTGGCCCTCGGCGGAAGTCGTCCGCCGATGGAGGTCTTCCAAGCGTTTCGCGGTCGTGCGCCGACTACGGACGCGCTCTTGCGGCATTCCGGCCTCGCGTCCTAGGGATCGCCACCGATTGCCCCGCTCGCGCGGAGGTCCGCGAGCTCGTCGTTCGAGAGGCCAAGTTCGGTCTGGAGGATCTCGTCGGTGTGCTGGCCGAGGGTCGGCCAGCGGCGCGGTGTTTGGTCGGGGTGGCCCGACAGCTTGATTGGATTTCCGACGAGCAGCAACGGGTCGGGTGCATCGGGGCGACGCACGCGCAGGAGCATGTTGTGGCTCGCCACGTGTGGATCGTCCATCAGGTCTTCGGTGTCGAAGCACGGTCCGGCGGCGATCCCCTCGCCCGCAAGCTCACTCGAAGCTTCGAGCTTCGTACGAGTCGACGCCCATGTTTCGACGGCGGGCCGGACGATCTCGTCGAGCTGATCGCGCCAGCCCTGTCTCGTTTGGAAGCGCGGGTCGTCGACCCATTCGGGATGCCCGATCGCTTTTGCGAACAGTGCGAGGTGATGGTCGCGCACGGCCTGAACCACGAAGTAGCCGTCGCTTGCGGCAAAGCTGTCGAAGACGCCGGGGACCTTTCGGCGGCCCCGCATGCCCATCGACCAGAAGCACGGTGGGATGTCGGCCATGGCCACCATGGCGTCGAACATGGCCACGTCCACGTACTGGCCCTGGCCGGTCCGGTCTTTCTCGCGCAGCGCGGCGAGAAGCCCGATGGTCGCGAAGAGTGATGTCCCGATGTCGCCCAACGCCCCGGCCGGCCCGATCCGCGGGGGCTCACCCTGGGGGCGGCTGTACTCGTAGATTCCGCCCATTGCCTCAGCGATCGGTGCGTAGGCCGCCCACGACCTGTAGGGCGAATCGAGTAGGTTGCCGAAGCCCGAGACCGAGACGTAGACCAGACCGGGATGCAGTGGCGCCAGGTCGTCGTAGGAGAGTCCGAGGCGTTTCATCACGCCCGGCTTGAAGTTCTCACCGACCACGTCGTACGTGGGGACGAGGCGCCTGATGAGATCGACCCCGGCTGGGTTCTTCAGGTCGATCGCGAGGCTCCTCTTGTTCAGCGCGTTGCGAAGATAGGTCGCGCCGACATCGCGGCCGTCGATGTCCCGGAGGGCTGGGAGGGCGCCGCGACCTGAATCCCCGGTGGTCGGGTGCTCGACTTTTACCACCTCGGCCCCCATGTGCCCCAGGAGCTGCGTTGCGAACGGGAGGGCCTGCATCTGCTCGATCGCGAGGATTCGGACTCCTGCCAGCGGCCCTTGCCCGTGCGGCCCGGTCGTTGGCTTGTCGGCTTGGTCGTTCTCCATCGGGTGGAACCTCCTCCGCAGCAAGTATCGGGCTTCTCGAAGATCGCCAAGCTCGGACTTGTTCCGAGCGCCTCGGATTGCCAAGTTTCGCACGGGCCACGAGGCCTAGCCCCCCGACCTGGAACGACCCGTGAGACGTGATCATCGACCGTACTGGATGATGCGGGCGACACTCGCCCTGCAGCGTTTCTACGCCAGACACTTCCTGCGCCCGCAGGTCGATGCGATGGGCGGAGGCTGCGAGTTCAGGAAGCCCTGGTACATCCGGATCGACGGGCCGGGCATCGAGTTCGGCCGGTTCGTGCATCTCTCGGCTTCGTGGGGGCGGCCGGTCGAGCTGTGTACCTTTTCGACCGAGTCCGGCACGGGGAAGATGATCCTCGGGGATCACTGCCTCTTGTCGCCGGGGGTGCGCATCTCTGCGGCGACGCGCGTGGAAGTCGGTGACGATTGCATGCTGGCGTCGGGCGTCTATTTGACGGACGCCGATTGGCACGACGTCCACGACCGTACGCGGGCACCGGGTCGATCGGCGCCCATCGTGCTCGGGCGCAACGTTTGGATTGGTGACGGCGCGATCGTCTGTAAAGGCGTGCGGATCGGCAAGAACACCGTGGTTGGTGCTGGCTCGGTCGTCGTCTCGGACCTGCCGGCAAACTCGATTGCCGCCGGAAATCCGGCGCGGGTCGTACGCCCGCTGGGCGAGGAGGAGTGCCTCGTCACGCGCGCCGCGCTGTTCACGCATTCTGTGTCGGAGGCCGACCGAAAGAACGCGTTCCTCAGCTTCTACACCTTGTGTGGAAACACCTTCGGTGGGTGGCTTCGGGCGCGCCTCTTTCCCACTGCGACGGACTGACTGAGCTCTCTTCGTCCCTGTTGGATGTGCTTGTGGTTCGGTAAGAACTCCGGATGGGAAAGCTCGAGGGCAAGGTCGCGTTCGTGACGGGCGCGAGCCGAGGAATCGGCCAATCGATTGCGGAGCTATTCGCGTCGGAGGGCGCTCGCGTCGCGTGCGTCGCGCGAACCGCTGACGAAGGCGGACACAAGCTCTTCGAGGGCTCCGTCGCCCGCACGGCCGAGACCATCCGTGCTGCGGGTGGCGAGGCGATCGCCGTGCCGTGCGACGTTTCCGAGTACGAGAACTGTGCGCGTGCCGTCTCGCGCGTGCGCGACGAGCTCGGGCCCCTCGATGTGCTCGTGAACAACGCGGCGCTGACGTACTTCATCCCGGTCGCGGACTACCCCGTCGGAAAGTGGCACCGCTCGTTTGCCGTGAACCTTCACGCGCCCTTCTATCTGTCGCAGCTCGCGTTACACGATATGATTCCCCGGAGAAGTGGCGCGATCGTCAACATCTCGAGTGGGGCCGCGATTGGGCCTGGACGCGCGCCCTACTCGGAGATGGCTCGAAAGTTTCGCGGCGGTACGCTGTATGGAACCGAGAAGGCAGCTCTCGAGCGCTTCACCCAAGGGCTTGCCGCCGAAGTGTACGATCAAGGGGTTTCGGTGACATGCGTGGGCCCGTCCCAGATCGTGCCGACGCCCGGGACGGTTCACCACAAGCTTCTGAAAGACGCCGATGACCCGCGCGCCGAGGCCCCGATCGTCATGGCACGTGCGGCACTGCTGCTCGCCACCGAACCACTCGAGACGGTTTCGGGATGCGTGACCTACAGCCAGGCGATCCTCAAGGAATTCGGCTGGATCGATGAGGGGAGGGGCTTCGGCGTGGACGATCCGGGTTCCGGGTTCTCTCGGGCATGAGGGAGAGCTCACGCTCGGCCTGGCGCTTGCTTCGACAATGACGACATCTCGACGCCGAGCGCCGCTACTTCCAGTCCTCGCGTGGCGCGTGCACCTTCATGTCTTCCGCTTCCCAGTACGTGCGAAGCGCGGTGACCTTGCCCTCGTCGTTGACCCGGTACGTGAAGACGCCGTAGAGCTGCGTCACGAGCCCGTCGGGGAACTGGATCGTTAGAGTGCCGACGTTGGCGCACTCGTTTCCGGAGCAGATCGAGCTCTGAAGATTGAACAGCGGCCGTCCGATCGCGATGTTCGTGTCCCAGAACTTCTCGATCGCGACCTTGCCCTTGTGTCCCTCGCCGGTCGGATCGATCACCGACTTTCCGATTGGGTCCTGCACGATCCCGTCGTCGGCGAAGTTTTCAACCCACGCCTGCTTGTCGCCACGCGCGACCGCGTCGATCGATCGCCAGGCGGCGAGACGGGCGGGGTGCTTGGAATCCGGTCCGGGAAGCTCAGCCATGGGCTTCCTTCGCCTACTCGTCGATCTCGAGCAAGTGGGGTCGAGTTTGCACCGAACGCAGGACGTGCGAGGAACCGCCTCATGCGACGCATGGTGGCGGCCGGGATCATGGTGGGGCTCTTGTCGGGAGTTTCTCACGGGGCGATGTCGAGGGGGGAGGGCGGGAGCGATCGGCCTCCGGCGAAGGAGATGACGCCGGCGTACGCGGAAGCGGAGGCGGCGGCGCGCGAGGGGCGATGCAAAGAGGCGCTCCGGCTCGTCGGCCATGTCTTGTCCCTGGACCCGACCGACGCCGCAGCGTTCAACGTCCGTGGCTACTGCCTGCGGAAGACCGGTGATCTAGACGGAGCGTTCCAGGCGTACGGCAACGCCCTCAAGCTGCGACCCGATTTCCCGGAAGCTCGGGCGTACCTGGCCGAGGCGCACATCGAAGCAGCGATTCATCAGGCCGAGGTTCTGCGGGGATACGGGGAGGGCGGCGCGAGTGCGTTGCTGGAGGTAGCTCAGGCCCTGCGGCGCGCGGCGGCCTCGGTGGGCACCCTCATGGGCAAGGCCGGCCCTAAGGCTGGAGAGGCCTGGTAGGCCTTCGGCTCAATGCCCGGGCTTGACCGATCCGGCGTTCTCGCTAGGTACAAGGCGTTCCACTTCGAATACCCCACCAACGACCCGAATCGACCAATAGGGAGGAATCACCATGGCAACGACGTTCGGCCCTCCGGCCCACATGGCCGCTTTTACCGACGTAGACGAGCGCTGGGGCCCGCTGGCCAAGCTGGCCGGACAATGGGCCGGCGACAAGGGGCGGGACTTCTCGTTCTCGTACGGCGAGAAGAAGGACACCGAGAACCTGTACCGCGAAGAGATCACCTTTGATCCCTTCGGTCCGGTCGACAATGGGAAGCAGTCGCTCTTCGGACTCGACTACCGCATGAAGGCCTGGCGCATCGGCGCCGACGACTTCTTCCACATGGAGGTCGGCTACTGGCTGTGGGAGCCGGCAACCGGAACGCTCCATCGCTGCTTCATGGTGCCTCGCTCGACGACGATCGTCGCCGAGGGCAAGGCGGCCGCCGGCGACACGGGCTTCAAGCTCTCGGCAAAGCAGGGTTCGCCGACCAACGGGATTCTATCGAACTCGTACCTCTACGACGGCGCCGCCAAGAGCACCGGCTACGAGCTCGAGGTCGACCTCTCGGGCGGCACCTACGCCTACAAGGAAGACCTGGTCCTCGCGATGGCGTCGCACGGGGGGGCGGAGATGCATCACACGGACGAGAATACGCTTCAGAAGGTCTCCTGAACGGAGAGCTTCGTTCAGGCTCGAAACGGGGGGCGCTCACATTGTGGGCGCCCCCTTCTTCGTGGGCTCAGCACCATCGCTTACCGCCAGTACCGGGGCCGAGGATTCGATTGGGACTCCGTGGGCGGCGATCGGCAGGACGCGGCTTAGTCCTTCGCCTCGGACGCGGCTCGCACGATCTTGTCGCCGAGCGGTGCTTCGAGCTCGATTCCCGATACTTCCATGATGCGTGCCATCAGCATGTAGAAGCCGATCGCGATCGTGAGCTCCATGACTTCGCGGTCCGGGCAATGCTGCTTGAGCTTGGCCAGCGATTCGTCCGATGGCCGAACGTCTCGGAGCACCTCGTCGGTGAAGTCGAGGACCGCACGCTCCTTCTCGTCGAAGCACGCAGCCGCCGCGTGCCCGCGGTGGAGTGCTTCGATCTGTTCCTTGGTGCACCCGACCATCTCCGCGATCGGTACGTGCTGCACCCACTCGTACTCGGCGCCAGAGAGTCGCGCGACGCGCAGGATGGCCAACTCGCGGAGATTCCCCGGCAGCTGTTGGCGGCTCAAGATCGTTCCGCCGAGGCGCATCATCGGCTCGAAATTGCGCTCGGCGAGCGTGGAGATGCGGAAGATGTTCAGCGGTGCCGGTAGCGCGTCCAGGGCGCTGCGGACCTTGGGGTGGAGGGCGTCGACGTCGGGATAGCGGATGCGGGGCATGGTTGATCTCCTCCTCTTCGGGGCGATTCAGATTCGTCGAATGGGCTCGTTGCCGTCCCAGCTCTCGGCGGCCTTTGCGATGTGCTGGAAGAAGCGGCCCTTGGCGCCACTCACCTCGGAGACTTCGACCACGGTACCGGGATGGCTCTCGGTGAGCAGATATACGAAGCGACCGTTCTCCCCGATGCAGCCGGACTGGCCGATCTCGAGGCCGCGTTCTTCGATGCGCGCGAGCTCCTCGTCCATCGTTTCGGTCCAGTACGCGACGTGCTGCAGTCCTTCGTTTCCGCCGGCCAGGAAATCACCCCAGAGCGAAGGCGCGTCGTTGCGCAGCTGGATCAGCTCGATCTGGAGTGGGCCCGAGTTCGATAGCGCGATGCTCACGTCGATGGCCGACGGCTCGCCGCGGTATCGGAATTCATCGACCGGCACGCGCTCGATATAGAAGAACGGGCCGACACCGAGTACTTCGGTCCAGTGGCGCATTGCCGCGTCGATGTCGCGGACTACGTACCCGTTCTGTCGAATCTGCCCAAAGTGGCGGCTCATTCCGTGCCCTCCCTGGAGGGTCCTAGCACGCACCGGCGTCCCAGCCAGTCGGCCTTTGCGCGACCGTTTTCCTATGCTTTGCTCCGGCCGTTACCCCCTGAAACTTTCACGAGGAGCCACGATGAAAGCAGCAGTTCTGACGGAATTGAACAAGGATCTCGAGATCCGCGACGATGTGACACTCGGTGATCTCGGAAACGACGACGTCCACGTCAAGTTGGTATCGAGTGGTGTTTGCCATTCCGACCTCTCGGCGCAGAACGGAACGATCCCATCGGGCACGCCATGCGTACTGGGACACGAAGGTGCCGGCATCGTTCAAGAGGTCGGCTCTGGTGTCGCCGACCTGAAGGCCGGCGATCACATCATCGTCTCCTTCACCCCGGCGTGTCGGAAGTGCCGGATGTGCCTGCGCGGTGAGGCAAACCTCTGCGAGACGATGGGCACGATGGCCAGCACGCCGCACTTCATCATCGATGGACAGCCCGTAGTCGGCTTCACCGGCTGCGGCACGTTTGCCGAAGAGATGATCATTCCCGAGGCCGCGGCCGTGAAGGTCGATGACGACATTCCCCTCGACGTGGTTTCTCTCGTCGGGTGCGGTGTCATGACGGGCGTCGGCGCAGCGATCAACACCGCTGGCATTCGGCCGGGCACGTCGGTGGTCGTGTACGGTGCGGGCGGCGTCGGCATCTCGGCAATCCAGGGCGCGCGGATCGCGGGTGCTGCCGAGATCGTCGCCGTCGACATGGTCGACTCCAAGCTCGAGATGGCGAAGAAGTTCGGTGCCACGCACGCGGTGAAGCCCGAAGATCTCGAAGGAGTGAAGCAGGAAGTCACCCGTGGAGAAGGCTTCGACTATGCGCTGGAGTGCATCGGGCTTTCGGCCACCATTCGGGGTAGTTTCGACTCGGTTCGGCGCGGTGGAACGGCCGTGATCGTCGGCGTCGGCAAGATGACCGACATGGTGCAGTTCAGCGCGTTCGAGCTCTTCTTCAACGAGAAGAATCTCAAGGGCTCGATGTACGGCAGCGCGAACGTGCGCACCGATTTTGATCGCCTCTTGCGCCTGTGGCGTCAGGGCAAGCTCGACCTGGAGGGCATGATCAGCCGCCGCATCAAGGTCGACGATGTGAACGATGCCTTCCGAGCCATGCAGGCCGGTGAGGTGATCCGGTCCGTCATTCAGTTCTGAACTGGTTTTCCGCGGTCCGCCATTTCGCATGGGCGACCCGCGTCCCGATCCAGACCGCTGTCGTTTCCGGCCGGTCCCTCGGGTGTGTCCTGCTACTCGTCGTGCCGTTGATGGTCGCTGGCCCTGCCTCGGCGACCGTGCACCGTGAGAGGGCGGAGCTGGAGGCCGAGGCTGCCGCCGGCGAAGCGCACACCGAGGCGCTCTCGGTGCTCGCCGCGAGTGCGGAGGACATCGTCGCGGAGCTCCGTGCCAAGCGGGAGGAGACCGACGCCCTCATTGGTTGGGGCCCGTTCTCGCTCGGGGCCGAAGCGTTCGACGAGGCCGACGCGTTTCTGCGCACGAACCTCGGTTTGAACCTCGGTGCGGCGTACACAGCGCTGTATCAGGGGGCGACGCGCGACCCCCGGCCTGTGGGTGGCGGGAAGTTCGACCTGTTCGGGGTCTGGGTTCTCCTCGATGGTGGAGATCATTCGCTCGGGTTCCTCGGGTTCCAGCTGGCGGCGTGGCAGGCGTACACGCCGGTGTCGCCCGCGGATCTCGGTGGAAGGATCGGATCCCTGTGGGCGGTTGCGAACGACTTCTCGGAGCTGAAGCTCTCCGTCACCCAGCTGTACTGGGAGCAACAGCTCCCGGGCGGTTGGTTCGCCTACCGCATCGGCAAGATCGATCAGGACGACGCGTTCGACGACTATCGGTTCAAAGGAGTGGACTTCTACTTCGTCAATCAGGCGTTCTCTTCCAACCCGGCCATCGCGCTCCCCGGCAGAGGCTTGGGGCTACTTGGCGCCTTCGATCTTGGCGGCGGCGCGTACCTCCTCGGCGGGGCGAGCGACGCCCAGGCGCAGGACAACACCTCGGGGTTCTCGACCTTGTTCCGTGACGGCAAGATCTTCAGCGCGGGTGAGCTCGGGTGGAAAGGCGACGTCGCGGGCTGGGGCGAGGGCGACGCCCATGCGACGGTGTGGAATAGCCCGTCCTACGAAGGGCAGCCCGGCGGTTGGGGGATCGCAAGTACGGTCGAGCAGGATGTCGGCGCGAACATCGTGCCGTTCGCCCGGTACGCTTACGGTGTGGGTGAGGCGACCGGCATACGGCACCTCGCGAGTCTCGGTGTTGGGTTCGACGGGTTGCCCCTTCGCGAGGATGACGTGGCGGCGATCGCGGTTGCGTGGGGGAAGCCCACAGACTCGCTGTCGCGAAGCCAGATATCGGGGGAGGTCTTTTGCCGAATCCAGCTCACTCCCTTCGTGCAGCTCACTCCCGGTTACCAGGTGCTGATCCACCCTGCGGTCGACCCGACCCGCGATCTCGTCGGGATCTTCGAAGTTCGCGCGCGGGTGGCTTTCTAGGCGCCCGTGCCTCCAGGGCTGGTGTGCGACTAGGCCGCTCTGATACCGCACCTGGATGCGCCACGTTCTCCTTGCCCTGATGCTGCTCACCCTCCCTGCCTCAGTACGGGCCGGTGCCGAGGAGGGTCGGGTGGTCGTCCTTGGCATCGACAGCCTCGATCCTGATGTAGTCGAGTTGCTCGCTTCGGAAGGGAAGATGCCAAACTTCGCGAAGCTCCGGAAGGAGGGCGCCTTCGGGCGCTTGCGAAGCAGCGAGCCGATTCTGAGCCCGATCATCTGGACGACCATCGCGACCGGAAAGCGGCCCACGGAGCACGGCATCGGCGACTTCACCGCGATCAACGAGAAGACCGGAGAGCGGCTGCCGGTGACCAGTCAGATGCGCCAGGTGAACGCGCTTTGGAACATACTGACCGGCGCGGGGAAGTCGGTCGGCGTGGTTGGATGGTGGGCCACCTGGCCGGCCGAATCGGTAAACGGCGTCCTCGTGAGCGATCACACTTGCTACCATTTTCTATTCGAGGACGGCCTCACCGGTGGCAAGACCGACGACGCGATCGGGATCGTTCACCCGCCCGAACGTACCGAAGAGATCGCCGCGTTGGTTCGTCGCCCGACCGACGTGAAGCACTCGGACATCACCTCCTTCGTCTCGGTGGACGAGGCCGATTTCGACCGGCCGTTCGAGTTTCATGACGACCTGAGTCACTTCAAGTGGGCCTGGGCCACCGCGGAGAGCTACCGCCAGATCGGGCTCGAAGTCTGGAAGAAGGATCATCCGGACCTGCTCATGGTGTACATCGAAGGCGTCGACTCGAGCTCGCATCTCTTCGGTCATCTGTTTCGCGCGGAAGGCCTCGGCGGGGAGCTTGCGGAGCAGCAAAAGCGCTTCGGGCAAACGGTCGAGCAGATGTACCTGTACGCCGACAATCTACTCGGCCAGTACCTCGAGGTGCTGGGCGAGAATGACACGCTCGTCGTCTTGTCCGACCACGGCTTCGAGCTGGGTGCGCTACATTCCGATCCCAGCAAGACGCGCGACATGAGGCGGGTGAGTGCGCGCAATCATCGCATTGACGGCGTGCTGTATCTCTATGGCAATCAGGTGAAGCCCGGGGTGACGATCCAGGGTGCGGGCCTGCTCGATATTGCGCCGACCATTCTCGCGCTCGAAGGCGTCGCGCCGGCCAAGGACATGCCGGGGCGAGTCGTCCACGAGGCGCTCACGATCGCAGATCCTGAGCGGACCGTTGCGACGTTCGAAACCGCGGGCGGAGCCGAGGCGGCCGAGACTCAGGATGCGTCGGTCGACCCTGCGATCCTCGCCCGACTCGAGGCGCTGGGGTACCTCGAAGCCGAGTCCCCGCGGAGCACGAAGAATCTCGCCGCGATGTCATTCGAAGAGGGGGACTTCGAGAAGTCGATTGAAGCCTACCGGGCGCAGATCGAGAGGAATCCAAAGGACGCGGGAGCGCACTCGAGCCTTGCCGGCGCTCTCGGAGCGGTCGAACGATATGACGAGGCTCTCGTCCACCTGGACGAAGCGATTCGCCTGAACCCCCTGCACGCGGGTGCCTATCACAACAAAGCGGTGATCCATGAGCGTCAGGGGGATCGCGAGGCGGCCATCGAGGAGTACAAGAAGGCGATACGATTTGGTTCGGGATACGAGCCGTCGCGCCAGTCACTGAAGCGGCTCACCGGGTCCGCCGCGATCGATGATGCGCTGACCGATGAGCAGAAGCTCGCAGGGAAGCTGGCTCGGGATGCGAGCGTTGCGGCGCGCAAGGGCCGCTACGATGAAGCGATGGAGCTTCTCGATCGCGCGGAGCGTGTCGCTCCCGACTACAGCCTCGTCTACCAGTATCGATCGAACGTCGCGTTCTTGATGGGGGACAAGCAGGCAGCGATGGCGGCGGTCGAGAAGGCGCTTGCTCTGGAGCCGGGGAATCCACTGTTCGAACGGAACCTCGAGCATCTGAAGGCTGCGTCCGCGCCAGCGCCAGCGTCCGCCCGCTAGTCCTCTCCTGGATGGCGCGGTGGGAGAAGGAGGGGGAATGAGCCCGGTCTCGGCTGCGTGCGGTGTGCGGCGAACCGCGCGTCGTCGACTGGCGCTGGCGGGGCTCGGCATCGTGGTGTTCTTGGCGGCGGCGGCCCTGCTCCGCAGTGTCCAAGGGCCGCTGAAGGCGGCGACGATCCGGGCGCAGGTCGAGGCGTTCCTGGCAGAGAAGGACGACGTCGACGCCGTGTTCATCGGCTCGAGCCGGGTTCAGCGCGGGGTTTCGCCGCGGGTGGTCGATGAGAAGTTGTCCACCCCGGAGCGTGAGTTTCGGTCGTTCAATCTCGGGATCGCGGGGATGCGGAGCTTCGAGGCCGATTGGCTGGTACGTCGCATTCTCGATGCAGAGCCCGCGCGACTGCGCTTTGTCGTGATCGAGGCACCGGACTGGAAGCCGGAGCATGTTCCGCAGCACGACTTCACCGAGCGCTACGTCGATTGGCACGACGCGAGGGCGACGTGGCTCGTACTGCGCGCGATCTGGAAGTTCAACGGGCCCTGGTACACCAAGCTAGAGCTTTCGTGGAGGAACCTTCGGTTCTTCGCCATGCGCAGCGTGAATTACGCGACGAAAGATCGGCTCATGGCTCGTGCCGATCCGGCCTGGGATCGACTGGTCGCCGGCCGGGGGCGGCTTCGAGGATACCAGCCGCTGGACGAGGACACGCCCCGGGTAGGGCGCCGGCGAAGGAGATTTCTGGAGAATCTCGACTGGTTCGAGAAGTCGGTTGCGGACATCCGCGCGTTCGCCGAGAAGGGGCAGCTCGCGATTCCAGGGGCCTTTCAGACCTACGACCTAGCGTCGATCGAAGAGCAAGTCGAACGGGTTCGCGAGGCAGGGGCCACACCGGTGTACTTCGCGGCGCCTGGGCTCGCGCGTGGGCCGGACTTCTCGGCACTCCAGCGCGACGGAGTGATCGAACATCTGATCGATCTGCGTGACCCGTCGGAGCACCCTGACCTCTTCGCGCCCGAGAACCGATTCGATCGCGAACACATGAATGAGGAGGGGGCGCGGCTCATGAGCGAGCGTATCGCTGCCGAACTTGCACCGATCGTCGCCGGTGTGGCTGCCGAGAGCACTTCGAGCTCGCGCGGCTCGACCTCCGAGGATCGCGACTGATGCTGTTCACCGAATTTCGCTTCGTCGGGTTCTTCGCGACGATCTTCTTGGTCCACTGGCTCTTGCCGTGGAACCGCGCCCGCAAGCTCTGGCTGCTGGCCGCGAGCTACGCCTTCTACGGGGCGTGGAACTGGCGCTTCTTGTCTCTCATCGTTGCGTCGACGATCATCGACTACCTGGTTGGTCGAGGCCTGGAGCGGACTTCGGAGACTTCGCGCCGGCGAGCACTTCTCGTCGTGAGCCTACTGGGGAACCTCGGCATCCTCGGCTTCTTCAAGTACTACAACTTCTTCGCGGTCTCGGCGGCGGAGTTCACGTCTTGGCTCGGCCTCGGTCTGCCGCTGCAGGCGCTCGAGATCGTGCTGCCGCTCGGGATCAGCTTCTACACCTTCCAGACCCTGAGTTACTCGATCGACGTCTACCGAGGCCGGCTCGTGCCTACGAAATCTCTGCCAGATTTCGCGCTCTTCGTAGCCTTTTTTCCGCAGCTCGTCGCCGGACCCATCGTCCGGGCGATCGATTTTCTTCCGCAGCTCGCCAATCCCGGTCGCCTGTCGGACATCGGCCTTCGCGTGCCGCTCGTTCGATTCCTACTGGGTTACATCAAGAAGGCCTGCATCGCCGATCACATTGCGGCGGCGATCGACCCAGTGTTCGCCGACCCGGCCGCCTTCGACGGCATGACCTTGTGGCTCGCGTCGCTTCTCTACAGCCTCCAGATCTACTGCGACTTTTCGGGGTACTCGGACATGGCGATCGCAACGGCTGCATTGCTCGGGTACCATCTGCCCGAAAACTTCGGCTTCCCGTATCTCGCAACCACCGTCCAAGAGTACTGGCGGCGTTGGCACATCACGCTGACCACGTGGTTCCGCGATTATCTCTACATCCCAATGGGTGGAAACCGACTCGGACCCGCCCGTCTCGCGATCAACCTTTGCACGGTCTTTCTTCTGTGCGGACTCTGGCACGGAGCGGCCTGGACATTCGTCGTTTGGGGGATCTACCACGGGCTCTTTTTGACCATCGAGCGCTTTGCCCGGGCGGATCGACTTCCTCGCGCGCTCGGACACGTGTATGTGCTGCTCGTTGTGAGCTGTGGCTTCGTGATCTTCCGCTCGACGAGTCTGCCGGCCGCCGGCATCTTCTTGTCGGGGCTTCTGCCGGGTGCATCGACCGGAACGTTGACGATCTGGCCGGGCTGGTGGGGGATGGTGGCTGGCTTCGGCTTTGCGCATGCGGCGCTCTCGCGGTGGCCGCTCGATTCGCCGGTCGCTCGTGCGCCGGGCTGGATATTCGCGGCCGCCTACGGTGTGGCCGTCGCCGTCGTTCTGCCCTGGGCGGCGAACGAGTACGAACCCTTCATCTACTTCCAGTTCTGAAGAAGCGCGATGGAACCCAGTCAGATTCTCGGCCCACTCTTCCTCTTCCTGCTCATGAGCATCGTGGGCATGGACCTCACCGTCGCCGACTTTCGACGGGTTGGGCAGAACCCACGCGCGATCATCGGCGGTACACTTGCTCAGTGGATCCTGCTGCCGCTGCTCACGTGGGTGGTCGTGCGGCTGTTCGATTTGGATCCCGTCTTCGGGGCTGGTGCGATTCTGGTCGCGGTTGCTCCCGGTGCCGGCATGTCGAACATCTTGACGTCGATCGCGCGCGCAAACCCAGCGCTCTCGGTTACGCTCACGGCGGTAGCGTCGATCCTTGCCGCCGTCACCTTGCCGTTCATCGCGTCGCTCGGGATGCGGGTCTTTCTCGATACGACGACCGACGTCGAGGTCCCGGTTCTCGCACTGGTCGTGCAGCTCGTCTTCATCCTACTCGTCCCGATCACACTGGGGATGTGGCTCCGCGCCCGTCGGCCCGATCTCGCGAGTTCGCTCGGACCGAAGCTGCAACGGGCTACGTTGGTGGTCATCGTCGTCGGCGTCGCCATCGGCGTTGCCTTCACGGATGAAGAGCAGCTGCAGGCCTCGGCTGACGCCACGGCGCTTCTCGCCGCGACGGTTTGGACCCTGTGCGCAATGGCGATCGGCTGGACGACCGCACGCGCGCTCGGACTGAACGCGGCCGATCGGTTCACCTTCCTGATCGAGTTCTCCGCCCGGAACATCGCGGTCTCGGCGATCGTCGCTCTATCGGGCCTCGGTCGCCTCGACCTGACCTACTTCAGTGCGGTGTACATGACCACCGGTTATCCGCTGGCGGTAGGCGCGGCGCTGTTGCGGCGGCGGTGGACCAGGAAGGGAGCTTCGGAGGAGGCCTGACCTCAGCTCACCCGGGTCCCGGGCAACAACCTCTTCCCGGGCGCCAGCACCGAGAGCCCCGTCTCGTCCCGCCCGGCGAGCAACATTCCGTGGCTCTCCACCCCGCGCAGTTTCGCGGGCTTCAGGTTGGCGACCACCACGATCTGTTGGCCCACGAGAGTCCGCACGTCGTATGTGTCCCGAATCCCGGCCACGAGTTGGCGGAGCTCTTGTTCTCCTATGTCGACCTTCAGCACGAGTAGCCGATCCGCATTTGGATGGGGCTCTGCGGTTCGAATCGTGCCGATCCGGAGATCCACCTTCCCGAAGTCGTCGATCGTGATCTTTTCGCTCTCGGGCTTGGCTTCCGCCTCGGGTTGGGTCTTGGTCTGCTCGTCGGAGTCGCTCATGGGTGCCTCGGGTCAGGAGCCAGTGCGGCGACGTCCGCGGCCGCTCCCGGACTTCAGAAGCTTCTTGCCACAGGTGACGCAGAACCGTGCATCGCGTTTGAATTGGTTTCCGCACGACGAACAGAAGCCGCCTGCCTCAGCATTGCTGGTGCTCGGACTTGCTCCGTGGCTGGTGACGGATTGCAGCCCGGGCTCTCCCGCACTGCCTGCGTCGGCGGCACTCAGCGCCTTCATCGCGCGTTTTTCGAGATCGGCGCGCAGCCCGGCATGGTCTTCGTCGGAGATCTTTCCGAGGCGCTGGTCAAAGTCGAGCTCGCGGATCGCCTCGAGCGCGGCATTCTTGTCCTTCTCGAGTGCGCTCATCTCCGGGACTACGGGAGCATCCGAGTCACCGCCGCCGGAGAGTAGAGGCCACGCGATGAAGATCGCTGCCGCCGTGACGATCACGAGCCCTATGAGAGTGACGGCCATCTAGGTATCCCGTTCGCGCAGCTCGCGTTCCATCCGTTCGCGCAGCTCGTTCTCGGCGGGGCTTGCCGACGTCGGGGGTACGGGAGCCACCGGCGACTTGTCGGCGTCGGTGGCGCCGCGCCATCGCCACAGCACGACACCGACGGTTAGGCCGCCGATGGCGAGGACCACGAAGGGCATGGCCCACGCGATCAGGTTGAAGCCGCGGGTGGTCGGCGCGGAGAGAATGATCTCGCCGTACTTGTTTTCGAAGTGGCTCAGGATTTCGGGTAGCGAGCGGCCTTCGCCGATCTGCTCACCAATCTCCCTCTTCAGGGGAATGCCGGAGCCGCAGTTCACGTGATTGCACGAGTGGACGGTGAGGCCGCACCCACACTGGCACGTGAGCGCGGTTTCGACCTCGTTCTGCGTCGGCACTTCGGCGCGTGCGGGCGCAATGCCGAAGACCCCGGCGATGCTCGTCAGGAGCATTACCAGGCCCAGAGTCGCTGCTTGTCGCTTCAAGATGTCGTCTTCGAGCCCGCGGGAATCCGCGAGGTCGCCTCGGCGGTACGTTCTGCGTACGTGGGCCACATGCAGACGACGGTTCCGAGGAAGAGCACGAAGCCGCCGATCCACATCCACGAGATCATCGGGTTCAGGAAGAGTTGGAAGACTCCTATCTTGGACGCCTCATCGTACGTGCCGAGCACGGTGTACAGATCGCTCCCGATCGTCGACCAGATGGCGACCTCGGTCGTTGGTTGCTCGGGCTTCTTGTAGAAGCGCTTCTCGGGGTAGACGAAGCCGAGCAGCTCGCCGTCATCGAAGACTGCGAGCTTCGCTTTGCGAATCTCGACGTGCTCGGTGCTCTCGTCTTCGATGCCGTCGAAGCGCACGTCGTAGCCGCCGATCTCGACGGACTGCCCGATCTCGATGCCGGTCTGCTTCTCGATCTTGAAGACCGACGACGCGACGATTCCGACGAAGACCATCACCATCGCGACGTGCACGATATAGCCGCCGTAGCGCCGCCGGTTCTTGCCGATCAGACGTGAGAGCGCGGTCCACGGCGCCTCGCCCATCATGGCCTGGCGAACGCGCATGCCCTTCCAGAACTCGGTGAACATGGTTGCGAGTGCGAAGGACGAGATCGAGAACGCGACGATCGCGTAGAAGTTGCCCGCGCCCATCACGAGCGCGATCACGCCGGTGGCGACCCCAGCGAAGACTGGAATCGCAAACGCTCGCTTGAGGCTCGACCAACTCGCCCGCCGCCAGGCGATGACGGGACCGACGCCCATGAGGAAGATGAGCGCGAGGCCGAGTGGTGCATTTACCTGATTGAAGAACGGCGGTCCGACGGTGATCTTCACGCCTCGGACCCACTCGGAGAGTACGGGGAAGACGGTGCCCCAGAAGACGGTGAAGGCGATGCCGACGAACATCAGGTTGTTCAGCAGGAACGTCGCTTCGCGGGAGAAGACCGACTCGAGCTCGTTCTTGCTCTTCAACATCGGCAGCCGCCACACGAGCAGACCGAGGGACACCGCCAAGATGATGCCGAGGAAGATCAAGAAGAACGGGCCAAGACCCGACTGTGTAAACGAGTGGACCGACGAGATGACTCCCGAGCGGGTGAGGAAGGTACCGAAGATGGTCAGCGCGAAGGTGAGGATCACCAGCACCATGTTCCAGACCTTCAGCATGTCCTTCTTTTCCTGAATCATCACCGAGTGCAGGTAGGCGCTCGAGGTGAGCCAAGGCATGAAGGCCGCGTTCTCGACGGGGTCCCAGGCCCAATATCCGCCCCAACCCAGGACGACGTACGCCCAGGCGGCACCAAAGAGGTTCCCGAGGCTCAGGAAGAACCAGGAAAACAGCGCCCAGCGCCGTGTCGTCCGAATCCAGGCGTCGCTGAGCTTGCCAGTGGCCAGTGCGGCGAGCGCGAAGGCGAAGGGAACCGTTGTGGAGACGAACCCGATGTACAGCGAGGGCGGGTGAATCGTCATCCAGTAGTTCTGCAGCAGGGGGTTCAGGTCGGAGCCTTCCGACGGCGTGAACGGCAGCCGCTCGAAGGGGTCCGTCACGAAGACCAGCAGCGAGAGGAAGAACCCCCCGGTGATCAGCATGGTCGCCGTGACGTACGGCATCTGGTCGCGGTTCTTGTGTCGGTTCTGGACCTGAACGACTGCGTTGCAGACCGCCAAAATGAAGGTCCACCACAGCAGCGACCCCTTCATCCCGCCCCAGAGGGCAGCTATCGTGTACCACAGTGGCAGCGTGCTCGAGCTGTAGGAGGCCACGTACTCGACGTTGAAGTCGCGTGTGAGGAGGAGTTGGAGGAGAGCGAGGACGGCGATGCCGGTGAGAGCAGAGAAGGCGTACGCGGCGTGAGTGCCGCTCGCGACCAAAGCCTTGTCGCGCCGCAGCCCGCCGAGGATGCTCGCGGCGCTACCCCAAATGGCCACGATGAAGCCCAGCACGATGGCCAGGCGCCCGATCTCACTCATCTGCGACTCATCCCCAGAGCGGCCTCAGCCGCTCGTCAGCTGGCCCGAGGCGTCGGCCTCAGCGCCGTATCCGTCCGGGGTGACTTCCGCCTCGTACTTCGACGGGCAGGTCGTGAGAAGGGTATTGGCGACGAACACCTCGTCGGTAACGTGGCCCTCGACGATGACGTCGCGTCCCTCGGCGAACATGTCCGGCAGGATGCCATTGTAGGTGACCGTCAGAGTGGCAGTGGGCTCGGCCGGCTCGGCCACGACCACCTCGATCGCCTCGGCTTCTTCGGTTCCCGGTCGAGGCGGTATCGACTGGATCTGGAACGCGAGGTCCAGGGTGCGCGGATTCCATTCCACGCTGCCATCGGTCACGCGTCCTGCGAGACGAAGCGGCTTCCCCTCGTGGGCCCGTGCCTGGGCTGCGTACTCGTCCATGGTGAGGAAGTACGCGGAGGTTTCGCGCGCTGCGGTGTAGATGAGGGTGGCGACAGCCGCCACGATCACGAACGAGCCGAGTGCGAACTTCTGCTTTCGGTTCATACGCTTTCCCTGGAAGCTACCCGATGCCATATGGGGACGCAATCGAGACCCGAGGCGCCATGAATCATCTGATCGAGCTCTGGAAACCCGCCCTTCTGGGCATCCTTGAAGGTCTGACGGAGTTCGTCCCCGTATCTTCGACGGGCCACCTGATCATCGCGGGACACTTTCTGCATTACGGCTCCTCGGAGTTCGAGATCATCATCCAGCTTGGCGCCATGTTGGCCCTGACGTGGTGTACGAGCGACCGGATTCTGGCTTTGTCTGGCAATATGGGGCTCCGACCGGAGGGACGTCCCTTCCTCCTCAAGGTCGGGGCAGCGTTCGTGCCTGCCGCGGCCATCGGGTTTGTGGCCCACGACGTCATTGAACAGTACCTGTTCCGCCCCTCATTCGTGGCCTCGATGTTGGTCCTCGGCGGCATTTTGATCATCGTCATCGACCGGCCCGGGGAGCGCAAAGGACTCGAGGATCTCGAGAAGATGAGCTTTGCTCAAGCGATCGCCATCGGGCTTGGCCAGTGTCTCGCGCTGATGCCGGGCGTGTCGCGCTCCGGGGCGACGATCGTGACGGGCCTCGTGGCGGGCCTCTCTCGGGCTGCGTCGACCGAATTCTCGTTCTTCCTGGCGCTGCCGACGATGTACGCGGCTTGCTTCTACACGATCTTCAAAGCGCGCGACCGGCTCACCGATGAACTCGGAATCGGCATGCTGGTCGGGCTCCTCACAGCCTACATCAGCTCGGTCATCGTGATCCGCGCCTTCCTGAGATTCGTTCAGACGAACTCGCTGCGACCGTTTGGTTGGTATCGCATCGTGTTCGGCGTCGTTCTGCTCGCCTTCTTCGCGCTCACCGGCGCGACCGTCACCCCGCAATGAGTGCGTCGACGAGGCGGTCGAGGCCGATGCCGCGAGACGCCTTCGCGAGCACGGTGGTCGGACGCCCGTCGGCGAGGATCTCCTCCACGAGCGAGGTCGCCGCGTCGGTGTCGGGGACGTGCGCGGCCCTCACTCCGTGGCGAGTCGCAACATCGGCGATCCGTTTCGACTCGGGCCCCACCGCGATCAGAACGTCGACCTCGGCGCTGCGCCGGCCGATCGCGAGGCCGACCTCCTCGTGCGCCGCGTGGGTCGCTTCGCCGAGCTCCAGCATGTCGCCCACGACGAGCACCAGTTGGGCAGTCTCTTTGGCCAGGGCCGCCGCCGTGTCGACGGCGGCGATGCAGGACGCGGGGTTGGAGTTGTAGCAGTCGTCGAGCACGAGAAGCGGTTTTGTCTCGTGGCGTAGGGCAACGAGTCGGTGCTCGGCTGGTCGAACGTCGCGGAGTCCCGCCCGGATGGCCTCCGCGGGCACGCCGAGCTCCGTCGCCAGAGCGACTGCGAATCCGCCTGCCCACGCGGCCGGTTCTCCCAGCAGGGGCAGGTGCCATCTGCCTTGGCGGCGCCCCTGACCTCTGAGGTGGAACTCGGTGCCGCTACTCGATGTCGTGACATCGCGCAGCTGCCAGTGGTCGTCGTCGCGTCGTCCCAGCGTTTCGATTCGAAGATGCTCCCGGCGGCGGGCGGCCGATACGAGGTCGGGCTCGGCCGATCCGATGAGCGCGAGGCCGTGCGGCTCGAGCGAGTCGAGGATCTCCGTCTCGGCTTCGATTACGCCTGCGACGCTTCCGAGCCACTCCAGGTGTTCGGCGAACGCGGCGGTCACGACCGCGTGGTGGGGGCGCGCCATTCGTGCCAGGCGGTCGAGCTCGCCGGGGGCGCTCGTTCCGAGTTCGAGGATCGCGAATTCGGCGTCGAGCGGCGTGGCCAACACGGCGAGTGGGGCGCCGACTTGGCTGTTGGCGTTCCCGGGTGTCGCCCACGTGCGGCCGGCGCGAGCGAAAACGGCGGCGAGGGTCTCCTTGGTCGTCGTCTTGCCGTTGCTGCCGGCGATCCCGATGACGGTGGCCGTGAGCCGGTCGCGCCAGACTGCCGCGAGCGCCTGGAGTGCCAGGGGCGTGTCCTCAACCTGAATCAGGACGGCGCCGTTCGGAGTCGGATCGCCGTGCATGACGAGTGCGCCGCCCGCACCGATCTCGAGAGCTCCCGCTACGAAGTCGTGGCCGTCTACTCGGGCACCAGGGATTGCTGCGAAAAGAGAGCCGCGTGGAACGCGCCGTGAGTCGATCGCGATCTCGTGGAACCGATGCTCGGGATCGCCCGAGAGCAGGCGTCCAGCGCATGCTTCGGTGATTTGTGCGGCTGAGAGATCCATCGGCGGCACCTCACCTAGCCCATAGGGTGACGACCGTACAGTAGCCGGGGCGACCGCTCGGCGACCTCTCCGGAGCCCGTCGGGTCGCCGTCGATCCGGTCGCGAGCGATCTGGGCCGGTTCGGCCCAGGTTCGGGTGCCGGCGGGTGCTCTCGCCTGGCCAGCGGTGGTAGATAAGGCACTCGTTCCTCGATCAGAGTGATGGTGGCTCCAACGACAATCTCCCCAGACCAACCGAGCAACCGGCTCCGCAGTCAGGCCAAGCTCGTCTTCGGCACGGCACTGGCCATGGGGCTGCAGCTCGGCCTCCTGCAATCGTACTTGCTGGGGAGACCGTCGGCCGTCTGGATCTCGGTCGTGACGAGCCTCGTGTTCGGCGCCGTGTCGCTCGTTCTCTGGCAGACGGTGTTTCCGCGAATCCGGCTCCGTTCGCGGCTCGGGCGGTTCGCGGTGCAGGCGGCGATCGCATTGATCGTGATGACGGCCACGTCGTTCCTCGTGGTGAACGGCGCGCTGTTCCTGTCCGCCGGCAAGTCCATGTTCTCGCCCTATACCGGGGGGGACCTGAGCGTCGTGATCCCGTCGGCCAGCATTGCGTGGGGTCCCTACATCTACTTCGCGTTTCCGATCATCCCCTCGGCGCTCCTCGTGGTCGTGGGGTTCAATCAGAGCTGGTGGCAGATGTTCTTGCTCGAGAAGCGCGAGCATCAGGCGCGGGAGCTCGCGGCGACGGCGCAGCTCGAGGCGCTTCGTGCTCAGATCAATCCGCACTTCTTGTTCAACAGCTTGAACTCGATCGTCCAGCTCATCTCCTCAGATCCGGATCGCGCGGAGGAGTGCGTCGAGCGTCTGGCAGAGATCTTCCGCTACCTCCTGCGGAGCGAGAACCGCTCGTTCGTCACTCTCGCCGATGAACTGGACATCGTCGACGCCTACCTCGACATCGAACGAGCGCGTTTTGGCGAGAAGCTGTCCTTCGACATCATGGTAGACGACGTTGTTCGACACCGCTTCGTGCCGACGTTGATCCTCCAGCCACTGATTGAGAATGCGGTGCGGCACGGTGTCTCTCAGAAGGTCGGGGGCGGTCGGGTCAGCATCGAGGCCGCGCTCGAAGGCGACGATCTGCAGGTGGTCATCCGCGATACAGGTGTGGGGATGGCCAGCGACGTCACGCATGACTCGACGAGCGGGGTTGGGCTGCGCAATGTGCACAACCGCTTGGTGCAGCTGTTTGGTGCCGAGTATGCGCCGCGGATCGACAGCCATATCGGGACGGGAACCGCGGTGACGCTCCGTGTTCCGCTCGTGTCGTCAGAGATTCAGACTTCTGCTGTGGTACATTGACCCATGGTTCGGTTGGTCGTCGTCGATGACGAGAAGCTCGCGCGCGATCGCGTAAAGGGATTTCTTTCGAAGATCCCCGATGTCGAGCTCGTAGGCGAGGCCGAGGACGGGTCGGCCGCGATCGAACTCATCGAGAAGGAGAGCCCCGACCTGGTCGTGCTCGATGTGCAGATGCCCGGCAGCGACGGGTTCAGCGTCCTGCGCGCTCTGAAGGATCCGCCCCACGTGATCTTCGCGACCGCGTATGACGAGTACGCGATCAAGGCTTTCGAGGTCGAGGCCATCGACTACCTGCTGAAGCCGTTCTCTCGGGGCAGGTTGGTGGATGCGATCGAGAGGGTCCGCCAGCGGATGGATGAGGGAGTCGCGGGTGCCGACGCGGCAGCTCTCTCGCGGGTCGCGGAGCCGAGCAAAGCGTACGCGAAGCAGATTCCTGTCCACACGGCACGGAAGATCCTCGTCCTTCCGGTGGATGAGATCCTGTGGTTCGCCGTCGAGTCGCGCCTGGTCTACGCGCATGTCGACGGGCGCGCGTACATGACCAACTTCACCCTTCGTGAGCTCGAGGAGCGGCTCGACCCAGAGATTTTCTTTCGGGCTCACAAGTCACGGCTCGTGAACCTCGAGCAAGTGAAGGAGATCGCTCGCTGGTTCGGCGGTCGTTACCGGCTCGTGATGAAGGACGAGCAGTCGAGCCAGGTCGAGCTCTCGCGCGTGCAAGCTCGCGAGCTTCGTTCTCGCTTGGGCTGGTAACTCCGACCGCGCTAGCTCTCCGCGGGGTCCATCGGGAGAGCCTTTCCGAGGAGAAAAACGCCGAGAACGGCGGAGAGCAACGAGCCCGCAAAGATTCCGATCTTCGAACCGGAGATCAGGAGCGGGTCTGCGAACGCGAGGTTCGTCACGAAGAGAGCCATCGTGAAGCCGATGCCCGCCAGCAGGCCCGTCCCGGCAATCGCCGCCCAGTTCACTCCCGTAGGGAGTACCGCGAAGCCAAGCCGCACGGACAGCCACGCGAATAACGTGATGCCGATCGGCTTTCCGAAGAAGAGTCCGGCGCCCACCGCACCGGCGACTTGCATGCTCACCGCACTACCGAAGACGTCGGCATCGAACACGACGCCGGCGTTTGCCAGGGCGAAGATCGGCATGATCGCGATCGCCACGAAGCGCTCGAGTTGGTGGAGAAGATAGTCGAGCGGTGACTGAGAGCTTGCGTAGACGGTGATGACATCGTCGACTGCGTGGGCCTTCTTGTGGCCGCCATAGTCGTCCTCCTCGTTTAGATTCACGAGGCCTTTGAACTTGTCGACCAGCGAATCGATGCGGTCGGAGAAGCCGAGACCGGGTTCCACGCGCGCAGTCGCTGGCGTCAGCATCCCCAGCAGCACGCCCGCGATCGTGGCGTGTACACCGGACTCATGCATGAAGAACCACACGAAGGCGCCCACCAACCAGTAGGCCGGGAAGGCCCGAACACCGAGCAGATTCATCCCAAAGACCACGCCGAGCAGTGCGAACGAGAGGAAGAGTGCGTTCATGTGAATCGTCTCGGTGTAGAACACCGCGATAACGGTCACCGCGCCGAGATCGTCTGCGATCGCGAGTGCGAGCAGAAAGACCTTCAGCGGTGGCGGGACCCGTTTGCCGAGCACCGCGAGTGCCGCGACCGCGAAGGCGATGTCGGTGGCCATGGGCACGCCCCAGCCGCTCGCCGCCGGGCCGCCTAAGTGGATGGAGGCATAGATGCCGGCGGGCACGACCATGCCGCCGAGCGCACCCATGACCGGCAGCATCGCCCGGGAGAGCTTCGACAGCTCGCCCAGAACCATCTCGCGCTTGATCTCGAGGCCGACCGTGAAGAAGAAGATGGCCATCAGGCCATCGTTCACCCAGGCTTCCAACGGCAGCGAGAGCACGCGATCGCCCCAACCGAACGAGACAGGAGTGTGCCAGAGGTGATGGTACGACTCGCCCCACGGAGAGTTCGCCCAAACCAGCGCTACGACGGTCATCAGCAACAGCAGGATCGCGCCGGCGCTCTCGAGCTGCGCGAATCGCAGGATCGGGTCGGCGACGACAGAGATGGGGCGGTTGCTCTTCGGAGTACCTGCGTCTGACATGCGGACCTCTGTTCGAGAACTACGGTTGGTCTTGGCTCTGGGCAGGATCGACAGTGGCCATGATGTTGCCGGTGGGTTGATCGACGAGATCCACCTTGACGGGGCCGTCGACTTCGAAGCGGTCCTGGGCGGCCTTTACGCCGGTAGACATCTTGCCGAGGTAGCCGATCTTCATCACTTCCGGCATCTGGTCCATCGGAAAGCCCGCCATCATCACGCGCGCGTGCGTGGGCTCGGGCCATTCGATCGCCACGACCTTGGGGCCGGCGATTCGGTGGCCGCGAAAGAGCTGCTCGACGGCGCCCGTGAATGAGTCGGCAGGTGCGGCGGCCTGGGCGGCCGGTGCGGCGGGGCCGCCTGGGGGAGCGCCGGGCGGGGGAGCGTTTTGGCCAAGAGCAGCGGCAGCCTCGGTGAGCCCCAGATCCTGCTCGCGGGCGATCTCGAGGAGTGCTCCGATGCGCTGCTTGACGTTCTCGTCGGTGGATAGGTCACGCGCCTCTTCCAGCGCGGCGTGCGAGGCGGTGCGGTCGCCGCTCGAGTCGTAGACGACCGCGAGGTTGAAGTGGGCCTGGTAGAACGATGGGCTCGTCGCGAGGACGCGCTCGTACTCGGCGATTGCGCGCTCCGGTTGCTTGCTCTCGTAGTACATCGTGCCGAGATCGGTCCGGACTTCCGCGTCGGCCGGAGACGCGGCGAGGTAACGCTCGTAGTAGGCGATCGCGGCCGGCCGGTCCTGGCGGTCGTACGCGAGGTTCCCGAGGCCGCGAAGCCCGTCGAGATCGTTCTCGTCGAGCCCGACCAGGTGCTCGAAGGCCGTCGTCGCCTTTTGCCCGTAGCTCGGGTCGAGTCGCGAGGCTCGGTAGTAGACCCCCGCGAGAGTCTTCCATTTTTCCTTGTCGTCCGGGCTGGCGTCGGCCTGCTTCTGCAGGTCCGCCATGTACGTTTTGATGTCGTCGGGCAGCTGGAACGGCGGGCCTCCCTGCCCCGGGGCGCCGACGCCGGGGGCTGGGGCATTGGCCATGACCCCAGGGGCGCGCTCACCCGGCTTCAGGGGCCGCGGCTGTTCCGGGGCGAGCCGAAAATAGAGCCAGAACCCGCCTCCGAGAACGAGCAGCGCAACGAGGCTGATGATGCCCGCGAGTGGGAGGGGGTTGACGGTGGCCTTGGCGCCTCCGACTCGATGGCCGCACGAACCGCAGAAGCCAGCGCCTTGTTCGATCGCGGTTCCGCATTCAGGACAGAACTTGAAGGGCATCCTGGCAAAAGTAGCAGGTTTGTCGGTTCAATCGAGAAGGCGTAGGGGTTCTGTATGTCGGTCGGCGGGAGTTCACCGGTGCCCGGTGAGGCCCCGGGGGGCGATCCCGGGTCGCGCTCGCCCTCGTTTCTGCCGGACGTGCTGACCGGATCGCGGTTCGTGCTCGGCCCGTTGTTCGCGCTCTCGTTGCCCAGCGCGCCGGGGCTCGCCTTCGTGCTCGCTGGGGTCGCGGCCGCGACCGACTTCGTCGACGGCCGGCTGGCGCGACGTCTGGGCGGCGGCTCGTCGCGGGGTGCCGCTCTCGATGTCGTCGGCGACGGTGTCTTCGTCCTGTGTGGGCTCGGGGCGCTGGCATGGGCTCGTGTCCTGGCGGCTTCGCTGCCCGTGGCCGCCGCGGTCTCGCTCCTTGCTCTTGCGCGCGTCTGGCATCGGCGACCCTCCGCCGGCGATGGGGGCCCGCGTGGATGGCCCGATTCCCTGGGGCACGTCGCGGGGATCCTGAACTACGGAGCGGTCTTCGTCGGGGCGGGCTTCGTGGCCTTCGAGGTTCCGATCTCGCTCCACGGGGCCAGTGTGCTCGTCGCCGTCGTCAATGTGGCGCCCATCGCGATGCGATGGGGCTTCCGCACGCCCGTGCGCTGACTCAGGTCAGGGACGTCGTACGAGCAGAAGCCGCGAGCGGCCACGAGAGCCGGTGCCTCGACTCTTCAGCACGATCTCGGCCCCCTCGGGGAGCACGCCGTCGGTTCGCTCGAACGCGAGCAAATATTCGGCGTCCGCGCGTGTGCTCTCGTCACGGGGGATTCGGCGCCCGGCGTAGAAGACGGCGCCGTAATCGAAGCTCCCATCGGCAAACGCGAGCGTGCGGTCGGCGATCTCCGCGTTCACGCGAGGAAGGAACGGCGCCAGTGTGCGCGTTTCCGCGATCGAACGCTCGACCGGGGCTACGAGGCCGCCGAACGTCACGGCGAGCGAGATGACGAGTGGCACGCTCGCGCGCAACCAGTGGGCGCCCAGTGCGTTCGCCGCGGCGCCACCGGCCGCCAGCACTACGAGGGCCCCGGCACATGCCGTCCACAGCGCGTGCGCGCGCAGCGCCTCAATCGATGCCGCGACCTCGACGGCCTCGTGCGGCCGGAGCCGGGGCAGAATCAGACTCTCCAGCGGCAGCCCGCTCGCGACGACGACCCCTGTGAGCCCGACGACTCCGAGAACGAGACACCCCAGGAGCCAGCCCCATGCCGCGAGGCGGCGCTCGGTGGCGCCTTCGGGGCCGGGACCCAGCACCAGGCCGAACAACAGGGCGGCGGCCGGGTAGGCTGGCAGCAGATACACCCCGCGCTTCGAATCTGGGATCAAGAAGAAGGCGAACACCACGAGGAACCAGACGACGAGAAATCGCTGCGTGTCGTCGAGCGGCCGGCCCCGCCAGAGCCACAGGGCGATTGCGGGCACGCACGCGCTCCAGGGGAACGCACCGAGGAAGAACTGGCCGAACAGATAGAAGAGCCCGTGGGAATGGCCCGAAGCGAACCGGTCGGCGTCGAGGACGCGAAACACGTTCTCCCGGAGCGCATGCGTCTCTAGGAACGCGTCGCCACCGGTTGCGAATGCGGCGATGTACCAGACGCTCGTCACTGCGAGAACCGCAGCCACGCCGGGTACGATGCGGATCTCGCGAAATGCTTGGAGAATCCTCGTGGCCCGGCTCGACACCGTGCGGTTCTCTGGGGCGGGCGCCGGCGACGTTGCGGCGTAGACGAGCACGACGAGGAGCGGAAGCAGAAGACCAACGGGGCCCTTCGTCAGTGTTGCGGCGGCCAGCGCCACGTAGAAGGCGATGCATCGGGCTCGTGTGACACCGTAGCGATCCATCACGGCGTAAAGCAGCAACGCGCCCGCGCAGAACGCGGCGAACGTCATGTCCACACGCGCGGTCCGCGCGGCACGTAGCCATTCGAAGCTGAAGGAAAGCGCAATGGCGGAGAGCCACGCGCAGCGGATACGGCTCGCGGTCGCGGCGAACGCGTATACCGCTAGGGTCATGAGGATTGCGAGAACGGCCGACGGCGTTCGAGTCGAGAGTTCATCGACCTGCCCGAGTGCAGTGGAGCTGACCAAACCGAGCCAGTGAAACAGGGGCGGCTTCGACGGCACTTCATCGCCATTGCGCATCGGGAGCACGAGGCCCCCGTCGCTGGCCATCTCCCAAACGACCACCGCCTCGCGCGGCTCGCCCTTCGTGTAGAAGGGCAGGTCGGAAATCCCGAGGAAGTTCGTTAGGCCGGCGAGCACCACGATCGCGGCGCCGCCCGCCGCTACGACGAGAGTCCGTTTCAGGGGTCAGCCGAAGAAGCCGCGGTCGCGCTGGGGGGCGCCCGCGAGGTCGGCGCCGCCTCCGTGGCTACGCAGGTCGTTCTTGAGGTCGTCGAGCCCGGCGTGGAGCTTCTCTTCGAACTTGTCGAGCTCGGTTTGGCGCCGCTTGCGGATCTGAGTGAGCTCCGAGGTCCACGCGTCGTAGAACCGCGTCACTCGTCCGGCGACGTTCTGGTACATGGTCGTGTTGGGAACGAACGAGCCTCCGCAGTGCGGGCAGTGGAGCACGGTGCCCGGCCGGATGAACTGGAACGGTACTTCGAACTGGCCGCTACACCGGAAGCACGACAGAGGCACCTCCCAGTCGGCGAGTGCGGGGATCGACCCAGCGAGCGCGTCTTCGGGGCTCATCGTCAGGGTGGCGCCGCCGCCCGCGGGAGCGGCTCCGGCCGTGGGTGTAGCCGCAGCCGCCGGGGCGGCCGCGGCCTCGTCACCGCTGTCGCCGCCTGCGCCTGCCTTGAAGCGCGACGGGAAGTCCTCGGGGAACGCCTCCTCCGGGTGGATCTGCTTCGCCCGCTCGAAGAGGACCGCCTCGGTCTCGGGGATGTTCGGGTCGGGGATGCAGCAGTCGACCGGGCAGACCGCGGCGCAGGCCTCCGCGTCGAAGAAGCCCACGCATTCCGTGCATTTATCGGGGACAATGTAGAAAAAATCGTCCGAAATCGCGGCCAGCTTGCTCCCATCGAGCGCGTCGAATTCGACACCTCCCTGGTAGATGGCGGTATTCGGGCACTCCGGTTCGCAGGCGCCGCAGTTGATGCACTCGTCGGTGATGAAGGTGGCCATTTGGCCGAGGTTACCGGCGGGCCCGGGCGCATTCAATCGAGCGTCGGTGAGCCCCGAGCCCTCGATCCAGTGCACGAAATCTGCAACGTAACCGCTCCGGCAGACTCACGGGGCCGCGAAGGGGAAGCAATGGACGAATACTCCAAGTATCTCGACGACGGAATGAACACGCTCGTGACGCTCGTCACGAACTGGGGGATTCAGGTGGTCGGCGCGATCGCGGTCCTGATCATCGGACGCTGGATTGCTGGTCGGATGCGCAAGACGACCGAGCGCGCCCTCGAGCGTGCTCAGATCGACGAGGCACTGCGGCCCTTCCTGTCGGGCGTGGTCTACTACCTGATCATCTTGGTCACCGTGGTCGCGGTGCTGGGGCTCTTCGGCATCGAGACGACGTCACTCATCGCCGTCTTGGGTGGCGCGAGTGTCGGCATCAGCTTGGCGTGGCAGGGAACGCTGTCGAACTTCGCGGCGGGCATGATGCTGTTGATCTTCCGACCGTTCCGGCCCGGTCATTACGTCGAGGTTGCGGGGACGGCGGGTTCGGTAAAGGAGATCGGGATGTTCTCGACGGTCCTCGCCACGCCCGACAACGTCCAGATCACGGTGCCCAACTCGTCGATCTTCGGCACGATCATCAAGAACTACTCGGCGAACCCAACGCGTCGAAACGACATCGTCATGGGGATCGCCTACACCGACGACATCGGCCTCGCGCTGACGACCATCAAGAAGGTCGTGGAGAGCGACGCGCGCGTGTTGAAGGATCCACAGCCGGTGATCGCGGTGAGCGAGCTCGGGGATTCGTCGGTGAACATCGTCGTGCGGCCGTGGTGCAAGGCCGAGGACTACTGGATGCTTCGCTTCGACCTGCTCCGCTCCCTGAAGGAGGAGCTCGAAGCCGCGGGCTGCTCGATTCCGTTCCCGCAGACGGACGTGCATCTCTTCCAGGAGACGGCGACCGGCTGAGTCGAGCGGGGATCTACTGCACGTAGCCCAGAGACCGCAGCTCTTCGACGATCTCCGGGTCGAGCCTGCTTCGGACCGTGGGCTTTTCGCGGTCCGCGGCCGTCACGTACGTTTCGATCGTCTCGCTCTTGCGATCGCCGGCGTAGTCTTTGGTGAACAGCTCGGTGAGCGGGCGGCCGCGGTGGTCGCGGGCCTGCGGAAGGTCGAGTGCGTAGAGCAGCGTTGGCAGGATGTCGAAGTGGGTGATCCGCCCGTCCGCCTCTGCGTTGCGTTCGACTTGTGGGCCCGACAGGATCAGCGTCGCCTTCTTGCGGTGATTGCCCGATAGGAAGCGTGCCTCGGTCGAGTGATCCTTGCTGTTTCGCCACTTCGGCGCCGCTTCGAAGCCGTGGTCGGAGAGGAGGATCACCAGGGCGTTCTCGTCGACCAGGGGAAGAATCTCACCCACGAGCGAGTCGACGTAGCGGTAGTAGGCGGGAACGACATTCTCGAGCGCTTTGATCTGTTCCTTCGGAATGTCCCAGCCGCTTTCCTGAAACGGCTCTGGATCGAACCACTGCCAGAATCCGTGACCAACGTAATCGGTGCCCTGGAGGTAGACGGCGAGCACGTCGAGATCGCGCTCGCGTGCGATCTCTTGGGTGGCGCCCGCGTAGACCGTGTCTCGTCGGAAGATGTTCAGAAGACGTTTCTGGAGCAGGTAGTGCACGGAATAGCGCGGGTCTTCCACCGACCATGACTTCCACTCGCCGTCGAAGTCGTACGTCGTGAACATCTCGAGGATCTCTTTGCGCTTCATGTGCGGCACGTGGTGCAGGGGTTCGACGATACCTTTGGGCGTGACGTCCTCGTGAAACCGACCCCACCAGGCGCGGTCGGAGACCATCGTCCCGACGTCGGCCTCGGCCGGCCAGGTCACCATCCATCCCATGGTGGCGAGATCGACGCCCCTTGCGGGCAGGATGTTCCAGAATGTGGGTTGCTTGCGGTGGCTCGAGTTCACCGGGTCTTCCCCAATCCGGAATCCGGTGATGCCGTGCACGGTGGGCGGCACACCGGTCGCCACCGTGGTCCATACGACTGGCGAGGACGTGCCCACGACGCAGTCGATCTCGGCCATCGTGCCGCGATCGATCAATTTTGCGAGGTTCGGCATCGCACCGTCCGCGGTCCATCTGCGCACCAGCGCGGGGTCGAGGCCGTCGAGGCCGAGGAGCAGGACCTTCGCCTTACGAGGGCCCGAGGCTGCGACGAGCGGCTCGGGTGCCGTCTCGGGGGGGGCCCCGACCTTCGCCGCAGCGGCGACCGGGGCATCGCGATCCGCGGCGGTTCCGCCTCCGGTCGGGAGTGCCACGGTGATGACGAAGAATGCGAGGAGGGTCGGGAATCGTTGGCGCTTCATTGCAGGGAGCGAATGTACGCAACGATGTCGACGATCTCATCCCGCGACAGCTTCTTGCCGTACTTGAGCATGATCTCCGACTTGCCGACGCCTTCGCCACCCTTCTCCGTGATCTCGATCATGAACTCGTCGGTGAGCCCGTCCAGCGCTTCGGGGTCGGACCAGTCGCGCATCGTGGGCGTCTCCTTGAGCATCGGCAGCAGGTAACCGTCGCCTTTGCCCTCCATCCCATGGCACTGCGCACAGCCGTGCTTTTTGTACAGGGACTCGCCGGCCGCCGCGTCGCCGGCTGCGTGGGCGGCCGATGCCATGAGGGCGGCGGCCGTTGCGCCGGCCAGGAGCATCCCAAACGAGCTCTTCGAGCCCAAGCGTTCGCGGTTCTGGGCTTTTCGTTCTGTCATCACACTCTCCACGTTTACTCGTAGGTTGGGTAGGTAGGCGTAGAGCGTCGTGAAGTCCGCTCGCGCCATCGCGATCGCATCGAGGTCGGTGCGGGCGCGGACGGTGGCGGTGCGAGGGGCGTCGCTCAAGAGAGCCATCTCTCCGAAGTACTCACCCTCGCCCATCGTCGCCAGTACCTTGTCCTCGCCGTCCGGATCCTCCCGGATCGCTTCGACTTCGCCGCTAACGATCACGTACACGAGATCGCCGACGTCGCCCTGACGAAACACGGTCTCCCCAGCGTTAAAGTGGACCTCCGACGTGCCGCGCGTTCGCAGAAAGTCGGTGGCCGCGACGAACAGGGCGAGTCCTGCGCCAGCGATGACGGCCGCCTGGCCGACGATCAAGAAGAGGGAGAGCGTAAGCGCGGTGCACAGGTTCACCGAGACGAGGGTGAGCACTGCGGCCAGCAAGATCAGGAGCTTCGAGAGGAGCAGCACTCGTCCGCGCAGGCGCGGGCCGGGCAAGCGGATGAGATCGGGCTTGTTCACCCTTCCGCCCTCTCCGGCACGATCTCGACCTCGATGTCTGCCAGCTTCGGGTGCGCGGGGCCGTGGCAGACCAGACACGAGGTGACGGGCGCGCCGGTGTCGTCGTCCAGTTCGAGGAGGTTGTCGGCGATCATTCGGTGAACGCCCTGGCCGGACTCGAGGAAGCTCTTCGCACCCGAGTGGCACTCGAGACAGGGGCCATTGGCGTACGGCTCGTACGTCTCGATCTGCTCGATCCCGAGTGCGGTCGGCGACGCCAGCAGCCAATGATAGAGGTGGGCGAACCCGCGGAATTTCGCCTCGGCCTCGCCCCAGACTCCGTAGTTCGCGTGGCACTTGTAGCAGGGGTCGCGCGGGATGTAGCGCTCGGAGGAGTGAACGGCTGCGAGAGTGGTGCTGTCCCGGTCGAGCATGTCGGCCACGTAGGGATTCATCGCGGTGTGGCAGGAGTGGCAGAACTCGACGGACTTGGCCTGCTCCACGCTGGCGAAGGCACCGAACAGCATCATGAAGATCGGCAGAATGGTGAGCCCGAGGAAGAGCATGATACTGGCGGTAGCCGACACTCGGCGGGTTCGTTCGAGCAGCCATCCCGACAGCACGAGTACGAGGACCGCTACCGCGAGAATCGAGGCGACGTAGCTGCCGAGATCCGCGAAGCTGCTTCCCGTATGCAGCGGAACTTCTATGGACAGATCCATCGGTGCTCTCTCCCTACCACGGGCCGGGCGCGTGGCTGAACGGGCGCTTGGTTGCCATGGCCGATGCGTGGTAGGCGCGGGGCATGATGCTCTTGCGAGTGGCGCCGATCGTACTGGTGCTGGGGTTGGCCGTACCGGCCGTCTGTGTTGCCCAGGGCGAGAGTGAGACGAATTCGGAGAGCCAGGAGATGTTCCTTCGCTACTGCGGGACGTGTCATGGCCCGCAAGGGGTCGGGAACGGCGTGATGTCCGGCTTCTTGAAGAAGAAGCCGGCCGATCTCACGCAGTTGGCCAAGAAGAACGGCGGCGAGTTCCCTTTTCACAGGACGATGCAGTTCATCGACGGGACCCAGGACGTTCGAGCCCACGGGGACCCGGACATGCCGGTCTGGGGCGAGGTCTTCAAACACGAGACCGCCGTCTCGCCGACGCGGCAGGCCGAGATCCGGGGCAAGATCTTGCTCATCACGCTGTACGTTCGCTCGATCCAGCAGGAGTAGGTGCACCTCGGGGCGGCGGTGGTGGCACGCGGCTCGGCTGGGCCGTAGACTCGAACCCGTGAGGCCCGGCTTGGACGTGATCGGTCCCGTATTCGAGGCGCGTGAGCACGTCGAAGCGTGCCTGGCGAGCGTTCTTCGGCACGCTCGGGGCGATTGGCGGCTCGTGATCGTCGACGATGCCAGCCGTACCCCCGAGCTCGTGGACGGGCTCGACCGACTGGCCGCGACGAACGATCGGGTCGTCCTGCTGCGAAACGAGGTGAACTGCGGCTTCGTGGGAAGCGCGAATCGCGGGCTGCGTCATGCGGACGGACGCGACGCGGTCCTGCTCAATAGCGACACCGTCGTGACCAAAGGTTTCCTGTCGAAGCTCGCAGCCTGCGCGTACGACGACGACGTCACCGGGGTCGTTTCCCCCCTCACGAACAACGGCACGGTTTGCAGTGTGCCCCGGTTCATGGAGGCCAACGAGATTCCATCGTCGCTCAGCGTCGATGAGTTCGCCGTTCTCGTCGCGCGTGCGAGCCGACGTCGGCGACCGGATCTGGTCACCGCCGTGGGGTTTTGCATGTTCGTACGCCACGACGTCATCGAACGGATTGGCTTTCTCGACGAGGAGAATTTTCCCCGCGGTTACGGCGAGGAGAACGACTACAGCGAGCGCGCCCGCGCGGCTGGCTTTCGAATTCGCCTATGTGACGACTTGTTCGTCGCGCACGTGGGGAGCGCCTCCTTCGGCGCCGAAACGGGGGAGCGGCAAGAGGCGCACAACGATGTGATCGGCCGCATGTACCCGACCTATCACGAGCGCGTCCAGAAGTTCGTTCGCGAGAATCCCTTGGCGGAGATGCATCGGGATTTGCACCGAGAGCTCGAGGCCTGGGAGAGTTCGGGCTTCATCGGCCGCAAGATTCGCTTGCTGGGATTTTGATCGGCGAAGCCGGCGATGCGTATCCTCCAGGTTTCGAACGGGTACCCTCACCGCGCCTACGGTGGTGTCGAGCTGCACACGTATCGTTTGTGTGCCGCGCTTCGAGCACGTGGCCACGAGCTGGCCGTGTTTACACGGCGAAGCGATCTGACCGAGCCCGACGGCGACGCGATCGACGAGATGGTGGACGGAGTGTCCGTCCGCAGCGTCGTGAACGACTTCAAAGCGGGCGGGTTTCGCGACCACTATTTGAATGAACGCGTCGCGCAGCAGTTTCGCGAGTACCTCCGCGAGGTCTCGCCCGACGTGATTCACTTTCAACATCTGATCGGCTTGTCCGCCGATTTGCCCACGATCGCGCGTGAGTACGGCGTGCGAGTCGTCGCGAGCGTTCTGGACTACTGGTACGTGTGTCAGCGCGTGATGTTCCAACATCGCGACGGCAGCTCGTGCGCCGGGCCGGCGGCGCGCAGCTGCATCGCTTGCGTGCTCGCCGACGGAGCGCCGCCTGTCGGTTTGCGCGAAGGCCTGGGGGCTGGCCTCCGATCGCTCGCGGCTCCAGCGGTCGCGTCTGGGCCGAGGGAGAATCGACACCGTTTCGAGGCGCTGCGCGGCGCGTTGTCTGCGTTTGAGCGGATCGACACGTGTGCGCGCTTCGTGGTCGATGAGTTCGCGCGACAGGGGATGCCGTTTCCTGCGGACCGCACTCGAGTGATCGCCTTGTCGATCGACCGAGACGGATTCTCCGCGCCCACGGCGCCTCTTGATCTGCCCGTTCGCCCCGATCGACCGCTACGACTCGGATTCGTCGGACATGCCTTGTTCCACAAGGGACCACACATCCTGCTCGAGGCGCTCCGCCTCCTGCCTGGCCGGCCGATCCAAGTCGAGCTCTGGGGGAAGCGCCACGTCGGCGACCCCTATGATGAGCGTTTGGCGACACTTCTGTCGCAGGAGCCTCGGGCGACCCACCAGGGTCGGTTCGCGGACGGCGCGCTGCCGGAGCTGCTGCGCGGACTGGATGTGCTTGCCGTTCCGTCCACCTGCATCGAGACGTACGGGCTCGCAACGCGCGAGGCCTTCGCGGCCGGGCGCCCCGTGGTCTCGACCGATCGGGGAGCCTTGCTCGAGTCGGTCCGGGAGGGCGTCGACGGCCTGCTCGTCCCCGGGGAGGATCCGCAGGCGATGGCGGATGCTCTGGCAAGGCTCGTCGATGAGCCGGATCTCTTGCCGAAGCTATCGCGGGGTGCCGCCGAATCCGGGAGCGGCGTCAAGTCGATGGATCAGTACGCAGCCGAGATCGAGGAGTTTCTCTACGCGTGAGACGCCGTGGGTTGCGGCCAGCGGGTCGCTGCGCCCGCCGAGGGGAATTCGGACGTCACGCTGCGCGGCCTGGCCTCGCTGATGTTCCGTGAGAGCAGGGGCTTGATGGAGGATCTGCTCGTGGGCGATGGTCTCCGCAGGAATGCGAAGGGCTACGCCATCTGGACGGAAACGGTTCGTCCGGTCCTCTTCGCGGATTTGAGCTGAACAGATGTCGCAGACCGACGCGGGAGTGTGTGTCGTAACTGGGGTCGGAGCGGGCACGGGCGCTGCTTTGTGCCGCCGCTTCGCCGAGGGAGGGTATCGGGTCGCGATGCTCGCGCGGTCCGAAGATCGGCTGCGCGAGCTCGAGACTGGGATCGACGGAAGTCGGGCCTACCCGACCGACGTCACGCAGCCGGATGCGATTCGCACGACCTTCGCGAAGATCCGGTCCGAGATGGGACCGGTGAAGGTCTTGCTGCACAACGCGGGGAACGCGAGTTTCGGAGATTTCTCGACCATCAGCGAGGAGCAGTTCGAGGACGCCTGGCGGATCAATGCGCTCGCGCTTCTCGTCTGTGGGCAAGAGGCCGCGCGGGACATGGTCGAGGGTGGTGGCGGCGCGATCCTGGTGACCGGGGCTACCGCGTCGCTTCGAGGTGGCGAAAGCTTCGCTGCCTTTGCTCCGGCCAAGGCGGCGCAGCGCGCGCTCGCTCAGTCGATGGCGCGCCACCTGGGTGCCAAGGGCGTCCATGTCGCGTACGTGGTGGTCGACGGAATCATCGACATGCCGGTCGCTCGCCAATTCATGCCGGACCGGCCGGACGAGAAGTTCCTCGCCCCCGCGTCGATTGCCGACACCTTCTTCTACCTGGCGCACCAGGAGAAGTCGGCGTGGACGTTCGAACTCGACGTCCGCCCGTTTGGGGAGAGCTGGTAGCGGACCGCGTCTACGAGCCGATCCGGCGGAGTTGGTAGATGTTCTTCGTGTCTACGAGCCGATCCGGCGGAGTTGGTAAATGTTCTTCGTGATCGCCACGACTTCACCCGTCGTGTCCTTGAGCTGGCACTCCCACTCGTAGTCGGCCTTGCCGTCGCGCTCCGCTCGGGCTGCGATCTCGGCGGCTTCCTTCTCGTCCAACCGAACCTCGACCGTCACGTCCGTCTTGGCGGGGCGGCGGAAGCGAATGCTCATGTCCCTCACGATCGGATAGAACCGGGTGCTGTCGAACGAGGTGGCGAAGATCGCCCCGCCCGGGAGCTCGGCGAGGGTGAACAGCGAGCCCGCGTACATGATCTGGACATGATTGATGTTGGGCTCGAAGGGCATCCTCATCTTCACGTACCCGCGATCGAGCTCGAGGACCTCGATGCCGGTCCGCGCGACCGCGGGGATCCCGGTCGCAAGCGAGTGTTTGAGCTTGCCGATGATTTCTTCGGTCAGTTCCATGCTGAATCTTCGCTCCTCCGAGCGTCGGGCGCCAGGGGCTCGACGCGACATGTGCGCACGTAGTAGCTAACGAATTCGTCAAAACGACCCCTGCCAAGGGGGCAGCCCGATCGGATGATTTCCATGAAAATGATGTCTCACGCACTGCTCGTCGCCCTCGCGGTTTTCGTCGCGCCCCTCGCGTTGGCGCAGGACAAGAAGGCCCCAGAGCCCATCGCGGAAGCCGCCGTCGAGGTTCAGCAAGGCGAGGAGGGTGCCGACGAGTCTGCTCCCGAGCCGACCCCCGCCGTGCGCTCGTTCCCCTGCGCCGTCGACGCGGCGGGCGAGCGGTGCACGGTGCCGATCACCGAGGGCAACACGGTCGACGGCGTGGTGGCCTACAAGCAAGAGCACACGGGAAAGTGGATCGACTTCGGTTGGGGGCCCTTCAACGCAGAGGGTGTGCCGCACGGGTGTGATTGGGTGCTCTCGTTTCGGGAGCGACTCGTAGAGGAAAGTGGCTGCTTCGAGGCTGGCAAGCGTCACGGCACGTGGGAGACATGTCGCCTTCGTCTCAACCAGCCGAACGGCGGAGCTCCCAACTTGAAGTGTCCGAAGACCGAGTACGAGATGGGTGTCATCGTCGTAAAGGCTCCGGAGCCGGAGCCGGAGCTCATCGAAGAGGACGGGGAGCCCCAAGAGCTCGAAGAAGGTGAGAAGCCCGCGACCGACAAGTCACCCGACGACGAGCCCAAGGCGTAGTTCTCCGCTCGTCGTGTCGGTCGCCCACTACCCGACATTCGTTCGTTGTCCTGAGGGTCGCTTGGACCGGTTGGGGCGCGGTTGACCCGTGTCCTCGGCTGCGTCAGGAACCCTGCATGAACTTGCGCTGGGTCATAGCCTTCGCCGTGCTTCTCGGACCGCCCGCCCTCGGCGCCGCCGTCGCCCAGGCCCAAGGTGTCGAGGCGCCCGCGGGTTACGTCGAGTCGATCGAAGATCGGCCGGCCGGTGCGGGAATCGCGCGAGAGGCCGATGCGGCCGAGGCGCAGGCGGAGCGCGCCGAGGCCGGCGGCGCGGTTCCCGGCGTTTCTCGACACGAGAGGGCCACGGTCGAGGAGATCGTGGTCCTTGCCCGCAAGCGCGCCGAGATGCTCGAGGATACGCCGGTGTCGGTCACGGCGGTGAGCGAGGGGCAGCTGCGTGAGGCTGGCATCACGAGCATTGACGGGGTGCAGCAGCTGGTTCCGAATCTGATGTTCACCCAGTCGTTCACCGGGGTCGACTCCGAGATCAAGATCCGCGGCGTCGGGACTTCGGCGATCGACGGCATCTTCGATCCTGGCGTCGGGATCTACTTCGACGGTGTCTTTCTGTCGCGCACCGGTTTCCAGATGTTCGACATCGTGGACATCGAACAGGTGGAAGTTCTTCGCGGGCCCCAGGGAACGCTGTTTGGGAAGAATACCATCGGCGGCGCGATCAACGTTTCGACCGTGAAGCCGCACGATCAGCTCGAAGGCTTCGCGATGATTCGGCCGAGCAACTTCGGCACGGTCGAGACGCGCGCCATGCTGAACGTCCCGATCACCGATTGGCTGTTGAGTCGTATGGCGTTCGGGTCGAGGACGACGAACGGCTACACGCGCAACACGCTGATCGGGCTTCCGTACAACGATGCCGACGTGCTCTCGTTTCTCGGCACGTTGCGCTTCCTGCCGATGGACGACGTGACGTTCGACGTGACCGGCGTGTACGCGACGAACCACGGGCACGGCCCGGCCCCTCGCTGTCGGGTTGCGGCGGAGCAGGGCCTGGGGAATCTCGTGCCCGGCTACTTCGAGGCCTGCGCCGACTCGGAGCCCTTCGAGTTCCAGGGGGATGCGCAGGGGCTGCAGTCGTCGACGAACCCCGGGGTGTGGGGTGTGTTGAACTGGGATTTTGGGGAGGTCGGGCCTCTCGACGCGCTCGCTGCGAAGGCGATCGGCTCCTGGCGCCGGAACGTGGCGTCCAATCGCTTCGATCTGGACGGCACGCAGTTCGCCGTGGCGAGCCTCGCGGCCAACGGCGGGGGGCGGGAGCAGGGAGAGCCGTTCGTGCTCGACAGCGAGCAGGCCGAGCTGCAGGTGAACGGGGAGGCGTGGGACAATCGGCTCGTCTTCGTCGCGGGCGCGTTCGGACTCTGGGAGAAGCAGGACGCGACGACCGTTCTCTCGGTGGTGCCGGAGGTGCTCGGCCAGGTGACGGAGCAACGTCAGGAGTTCAACAACTGGAACTGGGCTCTCTACACTCAGGCCACCGCCGAGTTGACCGATTGGCTCAGCCTGACCGGTGGCATTCGATACACCGAAGAGAAGAAAGGCGCGTCGGCGACGACGGTCGAGCTCGGCGATCCGACGATGCCCACCACGTTTGCGCAGAACTCGGCGATCTTCACCGCGTGGACTCCGATGGGCAGCGTGGCGCTGCGCGCGCCCGACGGGTTACTCGACGCGATGCAGGTTTTCGATCACGTGATGGCGTACGGCAGCTACTCGCGGGGCTTCAAAGGCGGTGGTTTCAATCTGGCGGTCGGCGCGCCGACGGACCGCCTGGATCCGTTCGACCCGGAGACCCTCGACTCGTTCGAGGTCGGTCTGAAGACGATCTCGTTCGACCAGCGGCTGACGTTCAACTTGGCCGCGTTTCTCGGCAAGTACGACGACATCCAGGTGACGACGATTCGGGTCGAGAGCGGGGGGGATCCCAACAATCCAGTCTTCGAGCGGCTGACGCTGAATGCGGCGAAGGCCACCACGAAGGGCTTCGAGCTCGAGGCGATGGCTCTCCCGGTAGCGGGCCTCCAGTTGCGGGGTTCGGTCGGCCTGACGGATGCCACGTACGACGATTTTACGGGGCCGAGTTCCTTCGGCGACGAGCCGGTCGACCGAGCGGGGCAAACCTTCAACGGCGTCCCCAAGTGGCAGACCCATCTCGCGGTGCAGTACTCGCTCCCCGTGGAGCTGGCCGACTCGGATTGGCTCACAGGTTGGGTCACGCCCCGGGTCGAGTGGTACTACCAGAGCGCCGTCCACTGGGACTTCGTGGAGCTCGAGCAGGCAACCCAGCGCGGCTACAACCTACTCCACGCCCGCCTGAGCTACGATTTCCTGGACGACCGGGCCCAGGTCGCTCTTTGGGCGAAGAACCTGATCGACGAGGACTATTTCAGCTCGACTCTCTCCATCGTGAACGTTGCGGGCACCCTGACGAACTTCTACTCCCCCCCAAGGACCTTCGGCGGGGAGCTGAGCTACCGGTTCTGAGACACACGGGGGCGCTGGCAAATTTCGGGGAACTCTCCCATTGCCACGATGCGGACGCTCCGCACCCGCCCCAGGGCGTCACGGGTCGGCCGATTCAAGATTTCGCCGAGATTTGCCGACGTCCCCCCACCGCAGTTGCTCGAATCTGACCGCACGGATAAGTTGGCTGGATCGGTGGTCCGTCGCTCGGCGGGCCGACTTTCGCCCCGCACCGGGATTCTCCCGTGCCTGGGGCCCTGTTGAGAGGAAAAAGGACCATGAAGCTTACGTCTCGTTCGATGGCGATCGCCGCGTGCGCCGCCCTGACGGCTGTCGCCCTGACGGCCGTGCCCGCAGAAGCCCAGGGGGATCGCAACGCGAAGATCCTCGGAAATCTCAAACTCAACATGCCGCAGCTCGGCGAGATGGAGCCCGTCATGGGCACGATCGGCCCCAGTGGCATCGAGGGGCTCGAAAAGGGCACGTTCAACGTGCGCGGCCGGCCCTACAACTTCCTGGTGACGACCGACGACAAGCAGCTCTGGCTGCTCCAGGGCGAGGCCATGGACGTGAGCCGCAGCGAGGCCGAGATCAAGGTCGAGATGGCGCGGGTCGAGGAGGAGAAGAAGAAGGAAGCCGCAGAGCGCACCACGAAGCTCGCCGCTTCGCTCGAGGGCCGCCCGTTCCGCGGAAACGCGGATGCCAAGGTCACGATCGTCGAATTCTCCGACTTCCAGTGCCCGTATTGCACACGGGGGGCCAACACCGTCGAGGAGATCCTGGTCAAGTACCCGAACGACGTGAAGTTCGTCTTCCAGCACTTCCCGTTGAACTTCCACCCGTGGGCCAAGCCGGCCGCCATCGCCGCGAACTGTGCCGCCAACCAGAACCACGACGCGTTCTGGACTCTGCACGATTCGTTCTTCAAGAATCAGAAGCAGCTGAAGCCGGACAACGTCGTGGCCGAGAGCAAGAAGTACCTGAAGGACTCCGGCATCGACATGGCTGCCTGGGAGAAGTGTGCGGGCGACACGAGCTCGCCGGAGTACGTCGCCGAAGCAGCGAAGGTCGACGCCGACATGGCGTTCGGCCAGGCGATGGGCGTCTCCGGGACGCCAGGGTTCTTCGTGAACGGAGAGTTCCTGAACGGCGCGCAGCCGATCACCGCGTTTGTTCCGTTGATCGAAAAGGCCAAAGCCGGCGCATCCTGAGCGAGCGACGCGCCAAGGGACGTTCTACGTCCCTGAGTTGAAAAGAGGGGGACGCATTTTGGTGCGTCCCCCTTTTTCATGCGCCCGAGCGCAGGCCGCGCGTCACGGTCGAAAGGGCGCGCAGCCAGACGTCGATCGCTTCGGCGCGGTCGACTTCCCCGGCGCGGACGCGCGCGTAGAGCGTGTTGAGTAGATAGAGACCTGCCTCGACGGCCACGTCTGCTTCGAGGGGGGTCATGCCGATCGCGCGCAGCGGCCGGTGCCAACGCTCGTCGTATCGTTCGCGAAACGTCTTCGCGTGATCCTTGAGCTCTCGGTTGAGGTTTGGCGTCGAACGTAGGATGAGGCCGGCGGGGCCGGTGGCGTCGAGCCCGTCCCAAACGAGAGCCATCAAGACTCGCGACTCTTCGGGGATCTCCTCACTATCGATGAAGGCTCGCATGCCCGCGTCGATCGTCTCGGCCGAGAGAGCCCCGAGTAGCTCGTAGTAGTCCGTCAGGACAGCCATGAGCAGATCTTCCCGGCGAGGGAAGTAGCGGTAGAACAGCGTCCTTCCACAGCCTGCGATCTCGGCGACCCGCGGGACCCGCACCGCCTCGACGCCCTCCTCGACGATCAGGTGCTTCGCGATCTCGAGAAACTGACGCCGTCGACGTTCCCCCTGAGGGTTGGATGGCGGGGTGGCTGCGGTGGGTTCATCGGCCATGAGGGCACCCGATTACTTGACGAATTGTAAGACCATCGGCGGGTCGGCCACAAGGAGAACTTCGCTCAACCGGCCGCCGCCGTCGCAAAGAAGCCGTCCGCATCCAGCCAGGCCTGCCACGTCCAGGGTCGCTCACGGATGACGTGTTCGCAGGTCAGGAGGACGTCGGCGAGCAGCGCCTCGGGATCGTCGCCGTGGGCCGGAGGGTGGAATTCGAGCACCCGCTCGTTGCGGTCGATCCGTCCGTCGTAGGGGATCACCGGTGCCGCGTGCTTGATGGCGAGCCGAAGCAGCCCAACGGGAAGCCGAAGTCGTCGGCCGAGGAGGGTGCACCCGGCGTGATCCCGCAGATCGAGCATCGCCGGTGCGACGTCGAGCAGGCCGACGATGACCCCACCTTCACCGAGATGGCGATCGAGGGCCTCTCTTGCGCCCGGGCCCGGCTCGATGAGCGGTGGCGTGAGGTACTGGCGGAGATGATGCATCCGTAGTTCGTGCATCGTCGCGCCATAGCCCCGAGGCACCTCGCGCGGCGGTGCGTGTAGGAAGGTCGGTCGCAGTCCCCGGGTCCGAAGCACGTCGAACACCCGGAAACCGCCTGAGAAGTGGAAGCTGGTCACGATGGCCGGGCCCACCTGGGGCAGGTGCTCGGGTCCGACGACGGAGGTTGCGGCGAGTCGCCGCGATTCGCGCCAAGCCACCGACGTCACGGCGTCGAGGTCGTCGCACGCGACCTCGGTAGTGAACCGCTCCCCCGTGGCGGTAGCCAATTCTTCGTCACCGAGCAGCGCCAGAGCCTTCTCGCGCACGACGCCCCCCAGCCAGCGCCGCTGATCGCCCCCCAGCCGCGGGGTGAGCCGCCGCGTCAGCGCGTAGCCGGCTCGGCTCGGAAGCAGCGCGGCGGCTCGTCGCAGGGCGAGGTCCGAGGCGTTGAACATCAGGGCACTGGTGTGATCGCGACGGTGCCACCGTGGGGCACGCGGATGTGAAACTCGGTGCCGGATTGTGAGAACGATCCGCCGGTGAGTGGTTCGCCGTCGAACGTTGCCGCGTGCGCGGCGGTGCCGCTCAGCGAGGGGAGATCGCGCAGTGTGACGCGTAAGGAGTCGGCAACGTCAGGACTCACGTCGACGCGCGCGCTGCCTGCGGCAATGGCCACGGAGACCGTGGCGGGTTCATCCGATTCGAGGACGCCGGCGCTGGGGCCCGCGTCGATGGAGGTCCCGCGCACCATGGTGAGACTCGTCGTGACACCCGATTCGCGCCGGACGATTGCGAGAGTCCCATCGCTCGTGACTCCGTCGGCCACAAGGGGAGCGCCGCCGCCGGTGGCGATCAAGTGCTCGGTCGTGGCGAGGGTCACGCGGAAGGCCGCGGTCGTGCCACCTCCCACGGACGTGATCGCCGACGGCGGAGCTCCGTTGGCACGGGGTCGCAGCACGGTCAGGAAATGAAGCACCGAACCGGTGGCGGAAACGCGCAGTGGCGCGATCGTTTCCTCCACACCCCATGCGGGGGCATAGAGGCTGGCATCCACGATCCCGGTGAGGGGGCTGCTCGCAGCGACGTCCACCGCAAGGTGAGCGGTGGGGGTCGAGGAGGTTGGCCAGTCGTAGTCGACACCAAGCTGGGTGGGGGAGAGGCTTCGCACGCTCGCATCGCCGCGGCCACGCCAGGTCGCGCCGTACTCGCGCGGCGCGTCTGCGTGGAACTGGTCCACGACGACGCCGTACTCGTCGCCGACCAGTGCGACCGTGCGCTCGACGGATACCCCGGCTGCAAAGGTGGCAACGAGTGTGCTCGCGGTGTCGACGACTTCTCCGTCCAGTCGCTCGCCGAATTGGGCCGCCAGTGGGTCGACGAGGTAGGGCGCATCGCCATCCACCAGCGGAATGTTCTTCGAGCCGGGTTCGAGATAGACGGCGCGATTCGCTGAGCTGGTCACCTGGGGACCGCCGCTCGCGGTGGGGAGCAGCATCGCCCCCGCGGCGAACAGCGTCACGTCGAGTGGATTCTCCATGTTGTGGCGGGACGAGACGCTCTCCGTGCTGGCGTGGTCGAGCGCGGTGAAAGACGTGAGCTGCGTGGCTCCCGGGCCCCAGCCCGAACGCAGTGCTGCGACGTGGGTGTCGCCGTCGAGAAAGGTCGTCGCGGCGCCGGTGGGCGCCGATGGCAAGGTGACGAGATCCGCGACCAGGAATCGCGTTACGGAATGAATCTGTTGGTTGTCGTAATTCACGGGATTCTGGCTGCTCTGGTTCCACGCCCAGAGCATCTGGGCTGCCCGTGTCGGGTACGCTGCCGCCAGAACGTCGTGCGGGAAGACGTTGGGAACGCCCTCTTCGAAGGCGGCCGACTGGCCGTCGGGCTGACGCAGGGCCAGCGCAACGTCCACCAACGGCGCGAGATCATCGAACCAGTCTTCCCCGGTCGCGTTGCGCACGTGCCAGGCAGTGGAGGCGAGGTTGTTGAGGGAGTAGTTCACGTAGTGCGGGCTCTCCGCGTACCAACCCGGCGCCATCACGACGTTTCGGAGCGATTCGTTCAGGTAGGTCAGGCCCGCCGCGAGCCACGTGGGGGCGGAAGCGTGGCCGGGCAGCGCGAGAGCGGTGGTGACGAGCGCGCTGCCGGCCTTGATCGCCCAGTTGTCACGGTGTCCCGCGAACAACCCGAACGGATCCCCGATCAGGTTCCAGTCCTGGACGTACGCATCGGCCCATGTGGCAATCAACGCGCGGATGATCGCGTCGTCGCCCGGAGCGATCCCGGTGCCACGCAGGAAGTCATACGCCTCCGTCATCGATTGAAGGCGCCCTGAATCCTGGAGCACGTGCAGTAAGTTCGCAGGCGGCGTGACGAACTCGGCCACGGAGTCGAGCGCGGTGCGATCGACGATGCCGAGCAGCGCGGTCACCGCTACGTCGCGGTAGCTCGAGAATCCGCTGCCTCCCGGTGGGGTTTGCCCGAGAACGTGAAGCAGGCCGGCGGCCTTCGCGACCTTCGCGCGTGTGTCGTCGGACGCCGCGGGAAGCGACCCCAGAGCCCCGTCGACCGTCGCCCGAAAACTAGAGAAGTAGCCGGCGGTTTCGGGATGGGATACGCGGGCGATCGCGGCTGCGAGCGCCGAAGGGCTCGCTGCGTCGAAGTAGAGCCGCGCCGACAGAGCAACGAAAGGCAGAGGCGGGTTCGGAAAGAGGACGAGGCCGGGGCACTCCGTGGGTATGCCGTTCCTCGCCACGAGCTTGGAGCGGCCGGACCCGTTGGGCCCGGTCCGCTTGATGCCGGCGGCGGGAAACGCGGTGCAATGTCTGAAGATCTCGCCGTCGTTCTCGATCGTGGCCACGGTCCGGAGGGTCGAGGTCGATGCGCCGAACGCCGCAAAATCGATCGGCACATCCCCGAGAGTGCGGGTCGTGAGCTTCAGAAGCTTGCCGGGCTTCACGACCAGGCTCCGAGCTCCCGTCGGCACGCCGCTCGCCGCACTCGAGTTCTGGTAGCGCGCTGGCGAGCCGTCATTCTGACGCCACCCAGGAACGCCCGGCCCCAGGGGGCCGGCGGGAATCGAGACCGCGCCGCCGATCTCTCCGCGCGAGAGCTCTATCGTCGCCGAGATCGTCGCGGGATCGGTCCCGGCTCCCTTGGTGAGGTCCGCGCCCTTGGCGACGAAGGCGATCTTGTCGTTCCCGCTGAGCCCCCCGTCGACGATCACGAGCTTCTTGCCCTCGACACCCGCGTCGGCCGCGAATGCCGCCCCCGCGCACCAAAGGATCGCGGCGGCGCAGGAGAGGCGGAGAAGGAGCATCGACCTGGACTCTAGAACGATTGCCCGCACCGACGGAACCCACTGGTATCTTCGTACGAGAGCCCTTCCGACCGTAGAGCGATTCCTGGCGCGGACGGAACCCGCGGATCTGCGCCACGCGACTCCCTATGGCGTGCGGGCACGAGCCTGCGGCCTCCGAAGACGGGGGTGGACTCGGGCGCGGAGACCCGGAATCCTGGGCGACGTGAAGACAATCGCGATCTCAACGCTTCTCGTACTGGGGCTTCTCGCCGCCGTCTCCCCAGCCCAGGCCGATCCGGAGAGCTGTCGACGCGCGATCGCGAAGGCTTCGGCGACCCATGCCCAACAGAGGATGAATGCGCTGGCACGCTGCGGCGACAAGCTCGTGTCGGGCAGGCTGCCCCCCGGCACCGATTGCGAGCTCGAACCGAAGACCGCACTCAAGCTCTCGAAGGCGGCTGGGAAGCTGCGCACCGTCATCGACAAGGCCTGTGGTGGCGCCGACAAGGTCTGCGGCACAGGCGGTGACGATGAGACGCTCGTCTCGATCGGCTGGAACCTTCCTGCGTGCCCGGACTTGCTGAACAGGGGGTGTACGAACGCGCTCGCTCACTGCGGTGATGTTTCGGACTGCCTGGCCTGTCTCGGCGACGGAGCCACTGCGGACCTCGGAGGGGTCTACTTCGATGACATCGACCTCGGGAGCCCGGCGAAGTCGCCGCTGGAGAAGTGCCAGCGGTTGGTCGGCAAGGCGGGGTCCAAGCTCGTCCGAACGACGTCGAAGCTCATGCAGAAGTGTTGGGACAGAGTGATCTCGGGTGGCGAGGCCGGTCCGTGTCCGACGGCCTCGACGCAGGCTCTCCTCGACAAGGCCGAGGGGAAGTTGATCAAGACGATCTGCCGCTCGTGTGGGGGCCTCGATCGAGGCTGTGACGGCACCGTAGGCGCGGTCGTCGGCACGGGTGGCAGCGACGACACGCTGGTCGGCGAGATTGGGTTCGCGGCCCAGTGTAGTGACGTGACGGTTCCGGGCGGCAGCTCGTGCGACGCGACCGTCTCTACACTCACCGAACTCACCCGGTGCGTGCATTGCGTGAGCGACTTCGAAACGGCGTGCGTCGGCAGCGCTGCGGTTCCAGCGAACGCCTCGTACCCCGTGGAGTGCAACGGCGCCGCGGCCCCGAGCTGTGGCGGCACCGTTTACACCCAGAGCTTCACGGCGAGCGATGGCGACCCGTGGCCTGCGGGCTGGGTCGAGGTGGGTCCGGAAGGACCGCCGTCGTCCTCGTCGGTGGCGGTGGGTGACATCGAGTCGGGGCGCGGCCGCCTACAGCCTGTACCGAGCGGCTACTCGCTGGCCCGAATCGTCGGACCACAAGCGCCGATGGACGCGGAGGCGCTGCTCACCGTGGAGTTCGAGGACCTCGATACGCAGGGCATCGGCTTCTATATGCGCCACAATGGCGGCTATCTCGACCAGGATACGCCCACTGGAGGCGGATACGGCGTGTTCGTCGAGGGCTTCCGTGGATTCCACGGGATCGGCGTCTGGCGGGAAGTGAACGGCGTCGAGCAATCGATCTTGATCGACAACGGGTTGGGCCTGACGAACGGAGTGCCCTACCGCGTTCGATACCGGGTCCACCAGGTCGACGCGTTCAACACTCGGCTTCAGGCGAGGATTTGGCCGGCGTCGGATCCGGAGCCACTTTCGTGGCACGTCGACACGACGGACGCGACGCCTGCTCTGCAGGGGATCACGGGCGCAATCCTCGTCGACTCTTGGAGCGAGATTCAATCTCCCAATCCGATTTCCATGCACACATTCGTCGACGACATCGAGGTGAAGGAGATCTGCAATCCGGTCTTTGGGGTCGGCGCGATCGGCACGATCTCCGAAACGTTCCAGTTTACCGAGGGGCCGGTGTGGCGGGCCGACGGTACGTTGCTGTTCTCGGACATCGACGCCGACACGATCTACCGACTCACGCCCCCGAGCACGATCACGACCTTTCGCACGCCGAGCGACGAAGCCAACGGCCTCGAGAACGATACGAGCGGCGATTTGCTCGCTGCGGAACACCTAGGGCGACGAATCAGTCGGACCGACTCGGGTGGTGTCGTCACGACGGTTGTCGACAACTATCTCGGCGACGCTTTCAACTCCCCGAACGATCTCGCAACGCGCTCGGACGGCACCCTCTACTTCACCGACCCTCACTACGGGCTGGCGAACCCAGGCGACCGCGAGATCCCCTTCAACGGGCTCTACCGGCGGACACCGGCCGGGGTCCTGTCTGCCGAGTGGATGGGCGGAACGACCGAGGGGCCCAACGGCGTCGTGCTGTCTTCGGATGAGACGCAGCTCTACATGTCGAAATCGGACAGCGGTGACGTGCTGCGCTGGGATGTCGCGCCCGACGGCTCCTTGAGTAACCAACAGACGTTCGTCTCAGGGCTGAACGTTCCAGACGGGATGTGCCTGGACGCTGCAGGCAATCTCTACGTCGCGACCTGGGGCAGCACGGTCGAGGTCTACGATCCGACCGGTGCTGGCTGGGATACCCTCGCGATCCCTCGCCAGGCGACGAACTGCACCTTCGGCGGCACGGATGGCAAGTCTCTCTATGTGACCGCGCACGAGGGCCTTTACGTTTACACACTGCCGTAGAGACTAGGGCGGCCTCTCCCAGTCGCGGGCGCGATGGGGATCGCGTAGCCCGCCCCGATGCTCCCGCCCTCGAAATCACTGCGGCGACGCCTCGCACTTGGGACCCAGGTCGTCGTTTGTGGCGTTCACGATGCCCTCTCCGCACGACTCGTCGAGGAGGCGGGCCTCGACCCCATCTGGGCGTCCGGCTTTGGCCTTTCGGCCGCTACCCGATGCCAGCATCCTGACCAAGGGCGAGACCCTCGACGGCGCCCGCGATGGTCGAGGACCGGGCTCCGTTGCTCGATGCCTACGTCGTTCTTTCGCCTGATGACGGGGCGGCTCGGCCGCGCGGTCTGAGCGCGGGTTGCGACGTAGCCGGGCTGCTGGCGCGGCGGTTCGACGTCGCGGGCCCATCTCTCTACCTGATTCGACCGGATGGTTAGGTCGGCTACCGCAGCATCCCAGCGAATGCGGAGCACCTGGCCGAGCATCTCACTCGGGTCTCTTGGCGCAGAGTTGTCATCGTGAGCCCCCGACGTTTACAAGGGGCCCGATGAGCGATTCGGGTGATGCCACGTTCAAGGGGGCCGATTTCGCCTCTGCGCTCGAGGGCGTAGGCTTCGATTTCTTCACCGGCGTGCCGTGCTCGTTGATCGGTTCGGTTCTGGTCGCCCTGGCGGATCGGGGGTACGTGGCCGAGACGCGGGAGGACGCGGCCATGGGTCTCGCGGCCGGGGCCTTCATGGCCGGCCGGCGTCCTGTCGTGCTGATGCAGAACTCGGGCTTGGGGGTCTCCTTGAATGCGATTGGCTCGCTGCAGCAGATCTACGAGCTCCCGTGTCTGCTGGTGATCACCTGGCGCGGCTTCGGTGGAAAAGATGCCCCCGAGCATCTGGTCATGGGCAGGGTCATGCCGAACCTGCTGGACGCCTACGAGATCGAGTGGCGGGCTCTCGGCAAGCGTCCGCTCGAGGACGACGCTCGATGGGCACGCGATCGCTTTGACGCGAACCAGAAGCCCGTGGCGTTGGTCGTGCCCCCAGGAGTTTTGGGATGAATGCGCTCACGACGAAAGATGCGGTCGAAGCGGCCATGCCAGCGCTCGATGGATACGCGGTCGTGTGCGCGAATGGCTTCATCTCCCGTTGGGCCTGCTCGGTGCGGGATCGGCCGTCGCACTTCTACATGATTGGCTCGATGGGGCTGGCGTCTTCGATCGGACTCGGAATCGCGATTGCGCAGCCCGACCAGCCGGTCGCGGTTCTCGACGGCGACGGCAACGTTCTGATGAACCTCGGAACGCTGCCCATGATCGCCGTGTCGAAGCCGAAGCGCTTCTTTCACCTCGTGATCGACAACGGCGTCTACGCCTCGACTGGCAATCAGCCGACGATCTCCCCCGAAGTACCGCTCGACGAGATCGCCGCGGCGGCGGGCTATGCGCGCGTGGCTCGCGTGCGCGATCGGGCGTCGCTCGACGCCAGGGTCGCCGAGTTCGCCGGTGCCGAGGGTCCGAGCCTGCTTCTGGTCGAGACCGCGCCCGAGTCCGGTCCGTCCGCGCCGCGAATTCCGTTTACGCCCCAGGAGATGACCGCGCGCATGCGGGCCGCGCTCGGAGGCACGGCGTGATTCTGCTGAACCCCGGGCCTGTGAACGTGAGTCCGCGGGTCACGGAGGCGATGTTGCGGGGGGACCTCTGCCATCGGGAGCCCGAGTTCAGCGACCTCCTCGACGCTGTTCGCACGAAGCTGGTTCGGGCCTTCGCTCCCGACGGTGACTGGGCGGCGGTACCGCTCACCGGTTCGGGCACCTTGGCTCTCGAGGCCGCCGTGAGCTCGGCGGTTTCCACCGGCCGCAAGATGCTCGTCGTCGAGAACGGCGTGTACGGAGCGCGCATTCGCGAGATGGCGGAAACGCATGGCGTCGACGTCGTGGTCCTCGAGTGGGCGTGGACCGAGCGGGCCGATCCCGCACGGATTGCCGCGGCGCTTGGCGCCGATCCTGCGATCGAGGTCGTCGCCGTCGTGCACCACGAGACGACGACAGGTCTGCGCAACCCCATAGAAGGCATCGGCCGCGTGGTGCGAGACGCCGGTCGACTGCTGTTGGTCGATTCGATCAGCGGCCTCGCCGGTGATCCGATCGACGTCGAAGGCTGGGGCGTCGACATCTGCGTGGGGGTGGCCAACAAGTGTATCCAGGGCGTGCCGGGAGTCGGGTTTGTGCTCGCCCGGCGGTCGGAGATGGCGCGGATGGCCGAGATTCCGCAGCGGAGCGTCTACCTGCACCTCCCCCGGCACTTCGCGGCCCACGAGAAGCGTACGGTGCCGTTCACCGCCGCGGTCCAAGTCCTGTACGCGCTCGACGAAGCGCTCGACGAGCTTCTGGAGGAGACCGTGGCCGGCCGGGTGGAGCGCTACGCGCGCGCGGCCCGCCAACTTCGCGCGGGCTTCGCGCGCCTCGGTCTCGAGATCCTCTTGCCCGACGAATGGCGCTCGAACTCGATCACGACGATTGGGCTGCCGGAGGGGGCGACGTACGAGTCGCTGCACGACCATCTGAAAGCCGACGGCTTCGTGATCTACGAAGGCCAGGGACAGCTGGGTGCCACGGCTTTTCGTGTCGCGAACATGGGCGCTCTCTCGGTCGACGACTTCGACCGCTTCCTCGAATCGCTCGGGAGAGCTCTCGCATGAAGCCATCGGCGATCATTCTCGCGGCCGGCGTCGGTCGGCGCTTTGGCTCCACACTCGAAGATCGTCCGAAGGCGCTCCTCGAGGTGGCGGGAGAGACTCTTCTGGGGCGCCTCGTTCGCCAGCTTCGAGCCGCGGGCGTGCCGGAGATCGTCGTAGTCGTCGGGTTCGGGGGTGAGCACGTCGAGGCCGCTTTTGGCGGTGCGCCTGACATCCGGGTCCTGCGGAATCCCGATTTCCGACGCGGGGCGATCCTGTCGCTCTTCACGGCGCGCGAATGGCTCGATCGATCGGTGCTCGTCATGGACGCCGACGTCTTCGGGCCCGACGAGATGATCGCGCGCTTGGTCGATTCGCGCCACGAGAGCTGCTTCTTGCTCGACCCCCGTTCCGAGGCGAGCGGAGAGGAGCAGATGCTGATGGTTCAGGGAGACCGCGTTTTCGACATCGCGCGGATTCCACGCGGGGCGTACGACCGGCTTGGCGAATCGGTGGGGTTCTTGAAGCTGGGCCAGATCGCGGCGAATCTGCTTCGCGATCTCATCGGCGTGCGTGTCGCGCAAGGGGATATCGATCTCGAGCACGAAGAGGTCTACCCGGAGCTTCTCGCGCAGGTGGACGTCGGTTTCGAGTTGATGGATGACCTGCTGTGGACCGAGATCGACTTCCCCGAAGATCTCGACCTGGCGCGAAAGATCGCCGCCGGTGTCCAGGCCTGAGTGGTCAGTCGGTCCAGGCGACGGAGCGCCCGTTGGTCCAGCGGCGGGGTACGAGGTAGGGCCCCTTCAACGCGGCACGGTCCCAGGTGCCGAAGCCGAGCTGGGTTCCCGGGAGGCCGAGTGCCGACGGGATGGCCTTCACCTGCTCGAGTCCGTCGCGTAGTCCGTCGCGGGTACGCTCTGGTGCGTGGGCCAGCCCTTCGACCACGAGCGTTGCGAGGTCGGCGTACACGAGCCCGGTTGGCCCCGAGTCCTCGCCGAGGCCGAGTGCGTCCCGCGCGGCGAGAAACGCGGGGTTCTCTTCGCTGAAAACGTCGATGTAGCGCCAACCTTCGACGGCCTCGGTGAATGGAGCACCCGCCCACCCGAACATGCCGCATGAGTTACAGACGAGCGAGCCCACGAAGTCCGTCGTGCGTAGTGCGGGCGTGACCCGCGGCAGCTCGAGGCCGAGGCCGAGATAGACCAAGGCGTCCGGTGCGTCGCGGACGGCGGTCCGTACGGCTTCGTTCGGGTCCTGCTCTGGCCGCAGGCCGACGCGCTGCTCGAGGTCTAGGCCGGCAGCGACGCACGCCTTGGCGAAGAACGCCGCGTACCGCGCCCCGATGGTCGCTTCCTCGAACAACATCGCGACGCGCTGGTGTCCGCCGCGCGCGAGCCGGTGGGCGATCAGGACCGGCTCCTCTTCGTGCGAGCCGATCTGGAGGTGGAACATCTGCTGGCTCCGCGCGCGCTCGGTTCCAGCGAAGTTCAAGGTTGGGAGCCCGAACTGGTCGGCGAGCGATGTTGCGATCAGCGCGTTGTCGCCGATCGCCGGGCCGAGGACGGCCATTACGCCCGCATGGGCAAGCTCTGCATACGCCTCCTCGACGGCGTGCGCGTTTCCGCGGGGCAGTCCTTCGGCCCGGACGATCTGGAGATCCAGGGGATCATCGAAGCGGCCCGTCCGGGCGGTACGTTCTCTCGCCAATGCGAGCGCCCGGTCGAGGAGGGCTCGGTCCGCGCCCCTGGGCGTGTCGTCGAGAAATCCGAGCCGTACGGGGCCACTCACGCGCCCCAGGCTACGGCCCTCGCTGGAATGAGGTCAAGTGAGCGTGCCCGGAGCGGTGGCGGCGCCGTCGGTGCGACCAGGGACTACATTGCGCCGTGGATGTTCCTGTCGCGCTCCGCGCGACTTTCTGGCAAGTCTCGATGGAACCCAGCCGCCGCTCCGACGCGGTAGCCAACCACCGCCGAGGGCTCATGGCGTTCACCGGACTCACGGTCATCGACATCGCGACGCTCGCTGCCGCTCCTCAGATCGCGGCGTTCTTCGGTGACTTTGGCGCGCGCGTGATCAAGGTGGAGCCGCCCCGGGGGGATCCGTTGCGCCGCCTCGTCGACGCGAGCGGTGTGGCTCTGCAGTGGAAGATCGTCAACCGAAACAAGGAATGCGTAAGTCTCGATCTGACCCGTCCGGCCGGGCGGGCGGTCCTCGATCGGATGCTGGCTCGGGCCGATGTGCTCGTCTGTGGGCACACGGCAGAGCGCCTGCGGCGCTTCGGGCTCGAAGTCGAGTCGTTGCGTGAGCGCTTTGCCCAGCTCGTGATCGTGAATCTGACCGCCTATGGGACCACGGGGCCGTGGGCCGATCGACCGGGGTCGGGAACTCTGGCCGAAGCGATGACGGGATTGGCGGCGCTCACCGGTCCCTCGGATGCGCCGCCGGGCCTCTCGCCCGTGGGGCTCGGCGACACTCTGGGTGTGATGCAGGGAATCATAGCGGCTCTGGTCGGTCTCTACTCGCGGAGCACATCGGAGGAGGGCGAGGCTTTCGATGTTGCAATGTACGAGCCACTCCTCGCGTTGCTCAGCGGACGGATCGCGGCGGCGAATCGCCACGGCGCGGATCCCGGCCGCCACGGAAACCGGCTCTCGACGATGGCGCCCCGCAATACCTACGCGACGGCAGATGGGCAGTGGGTCGCTCTGACGGCCGGCACGGACGGGCTGGTGAGGCGCGTCTTCACGCTGCTCGGGCGCCCGGAGCTCATCGACGATCCGCGGTTCTCGACGAACGGGGCCCGCGTGGAGAACGTCGAGGCGCTCGATGAAGTCATCGGGGCATGGATTGCCGGTCGGGAGTGCACCCAGGTCGTCGATGAATTCGCCGAAGCTGGGGTCTCCCTCTGCGCGGTCGACGGCCCGCTCGGGGTAACGGAGAACCCCCACTTCGGGGCCCGTGCGAGCTTCACCCGGGTGGAGGACCCTGAGATCGGTCCCCTCGTCCTCACGGCGCCGTTGCCCCGTCGCATCGAGGCCCCAGGTGAGATTCGCCACCTCGCCCGTGCGCTGGGTGAAGACAACGACGCGATCTACGGCGACTGGCTCGGCCTCTCGCGCGACGAGCGCGCCTCTCTCGCGGCCAACGGGATCATTTGAGAGCGGCGGGCGGGCCGGCGGGCCCAGGCCTCGCGGCTGCGGGTCTCATCTAGTAGGAGAGAAAGCCCATGCTCGTCCTGCGAGGCGGTCCCGCCCTTTCCGAGTCGAGACTCGAGCGGACCCTCGCCCGGGTGCGGCGCGAGGTGCCTGATCTGCAGCGGCTCGACGCCGAACACGTCCACTTCGCCGACGTCGACGGCGTCTTGGACGATCGGGAGGCCGACGTTCTCGGGCAGCTCCTTCGCTACGGTCCGTCGGTCTCGCCGGACCGCGCCGAGGCGCCCGGGACGCTGCTGGTGGTGGTGCCGCGCATCGGGACGATTTCGCCCTGGTCGTCGAAGGCAACAGACATCGCGCGCTCCTGTGGCCTTGCCAAGGTCCGGCGGTTGGAGCGAGGCATCTCGTACCGGGTCGTCGGCTCCGGCTCGCCAGACGCGCTGGTGTCGGCGATCACTCCGGCCCTGCACGACCGAATGACGCAGTCGGTGCTCGCGTCGCACGCCGAGGCGGAGCAGCTCTTCGCCGTCGCTGCACCGCGCACCTTCGATCGGGTTCCGCTTCTAGAGGAGGGGCGCGCGGCACTCGTCGCGGCGAACTCCCAGCTCGGTCTCGCGCTCGCCGAGGATGAGATCGACTATCTCGAGACGAGCTTCCGAGCGCTGGGCCGAGACCCGAATGACGTCGAGCTCATGATGTTCGCGCAAGCGAACTCGGAGCATTGTCGCCACAAGATCTTCAATGCCAGCTGGGTGGTCGATGGAAAGACCGAAGAGGGCTCCCTCTTCGCGATGATCCGGAACACGACCGACCGGTCTCCGGGCGGCGTGCTCTCCGCCTACGTCGACAACTCATCGGTCGCCGAGGGTGGGTCGGCGCGGAGGTTCTTCCCGGACCCCGTGACGCGGGAGTACGGGGCGCGTGAAGAGCCGGTGCACTTCCTGATGAAGGTGGAGACCCACAACCACCCGACCGCGATCTCCCCGTTTCCCGGTGCTGCAACCGGTTCCGGCGGCGAGATTCGCGATGAGGGTGCCACCGGGCGCGGCTCGAAACCGAAGGCCGGGCTCACAGGCTTCTCGGTTTCGAACCTGCGCATTCCGGATGCGGAGCAGCCATGGGAGCGCGACTTTGGGCGGCCTGAACGCATCGCGTCCGCACTCGACATCATGCTCGAGGGGCCGATCGGCGGCGCCGCATTCAACAATGAGTTCGGAAGACCGAACATCTGCGGCTACTTCCGCACCTTCGAAGAGCGCGTGCCGGGACCGAACGGAGACGAGGTTCGCGGGTACCACAAGCCGATCATGCTGGCGGGTGGTGTCGGCAACATCCGCGAGCCCGATGTGCACAAGCTCGACATTCCGGTGGGCTCTCCGTTGGTCGTGCTCGGTGGTCCGGCTCTGCGTATCGGACTCGGCGGAGGCGCCGCGTCGTCCATGACTTCGGGTGCGAGTCACCAGGATCTCGATTTCGCGTCGGTGCAACGCGAGAACGCGGAGATGGAGCGGCGCTGTCAGGAAGTGATCGACCGGTGTTGGGCGCTGAGCGACGAGAACCCGATCCTGTCGATCCACGATGTGGGCGCGGGAGGGCTGTCGAACGCGTTGCCGGAACTCGTGCACGGCAGCGATCGTGGAGGCACGTTCGAGCTCCGCGAGATCCCGAACGACGAGCCGGGCATGTCGCCACTCGAGATTTGGTGCAACGAGGCACAGGAGCGGTACGTCGTTGCGCTCTCACAAGACCGGCTCGAGGTGTTTGCGGAGATCTGTCGGCGTGAGCGGGCGCCGTTCGCGGTTCTTGGCGAGGCGGTTTCGGAGGACCTGCTCCTGGTGGCCGATCGCCAGTTCGACAACGCTCCGATCGATCTCCCACTGTCGGTCATTCTGGGCAAGCCTCCGAAGATGCAGCGCCGAGCCGAGCACCTCCCCTTCGAGCCCGCATGCTTCGTCACCGAAGGCTTGGACGTTCGTGAGGCTGCGCTTCGTGTTCTGCGACTCCCGACCGTGGGCGACAAAACCTTCCTCGTCAGCATCGGCGATCGGACCGTGACCGGGCAGATCGTGCGTGATCAGATGGTGGGGCCGTGGCAGGTTCCTGTGGCCGACGCTGCGGTGACCGCGGCGGACTTCGACGGCTACCGGGGCGAGGCGATGGCGATAGGCGAGCGCACTCCGGTAGCGCTCCTGGAGCCCGCGGCGTCCGCGCGAATGGCCGTCGGCGAAGCGGTCACGAACCTCGTTTCGGCTGGGATCGACACCCTTGGCGACGTGATGCTGTCTGCGAACTGGATGGCGCCGGCGGGTCATCCCGGCGAGGACGCCGGTCTGTACGACGCCGTGCGGACGGTTGGCGTCGATCTTTGCCCGAAGCTCGGTATCGCGATTCCGGTGGGGAAGGACTCGATGTCCATGCGCACCGTATGGCGCGAAGGCGACGAGGAGAGAAGCGTCACCGCGCCGCTTTCACTCATCGTCTCGGCCTTCGCGCGCATCTCCGATGTGCGACGCGCCTGTACGCCGGAATTGCGTTCGGACGTCGGCGAGACCGATCTCTTGCTCGTCGATCTCGGCGCGATGCGAAACCGCCTCGGTGGATCGGCGCTGGCTCAGGTCTTCGGCACCGTCGGGTCCGAGCCTCCGGACGTCGATGAGCCCCTGCGGCTGAAGGCATTCGCGGATGCGCTGATCGGCCTGACCTCGGTCGGAGATCTCGTCGCCTACCATGATCGCTCCGACGGCGGACTTCTCGCTACCCTCGTCGAGATGGCGTTCGCCGGGCGGGTTGGGGTCGATGTCGACCTCGCAGGGTTGGGTTCCGACCCAGTCGCCGCTCTCTTTACCGAGGAGCTCGGTGCGGTCGTTCAGGTGAAGCGAGGCGACTCCGGGCGGATCCTGGCGACGCTCGAGGCGCGTGGCCTCGCGGGTCTCTGCTGGCGGATCGGATCGCCGCGGAGCGACGACCGGATCGTCGTGAGGGCCGGCACGAACGTGCTCCTCGACGAGGCGCGCTCCGATCTGCGCGACGCGTGGTCCGAGACGACGCACCGGATGCAGGCTCTGCGCGACGATCCCGCCTGCGCAGAGGAGGAGCACGCGGCGCGGCTGGACGCGACTGATCCAGGGCTGAACGTACGGTTGCCTTTCGACCCGAACGACGCGCCGTCCGTTGCAACGGGCGCACGACCCAAGATCGCGAACGTGCGCGAGCAGGGCGTGAACGGCCACGTGGAGATGGCGGCCGCGTTCGATCGCGCCGGCTTCGCAGCGATCGACGTCCACATGAGCGACCTCCTCACGCGGCGGGTGTCCCTCTCGGACGTCCGTGGCCTCGTGGCGTGCGGCGGTTTCTCGTACGGCGACGTTCTCGGCGCTGGCGAGGGCTGGGCCAAGTCGATCCTGTTCCACGAAGAGCTACGAGCGGGTTTCGCGGCCTTCTTCGAGCGCGCCGACACGTTCTCGCTCGGGGTGTGCAACGGGTGTCAGGCTCTGTCCGCGCTTCGAGAACTGATTCCGGGAGCCGAGGGATGGCCGCGGTTCGTGCGGAACCGATCCGAGCAGTTCGAGGCTCGCCTCGCGCTCGTGCGAGTCGAGGAAAGCCCTTCTATCCTGCTGCGCGGAATGGCGGGTGCGCGCCTGCCGATCGCGGTTGCGCACGGTGAGGGGCGCGTGGAGTTTCCGTCGCAAGCGGCGCAAGCTCGCATGCTCGACGGCAGTCTCGTTGCGGCTCGGTTCGTCGACAACGACGGGATCGTGGCGCAGCGCTACCCGGCGAACCCCAATGGCTCGGCCGACGGGATCACCGGTCTGACGACCCCGGATGGGCGTGCGACGATCCTCATGCCTCACCCCGAGCGGGTGTTCCGCACGGTCCAACACTCTTGGCACCCTGCATCGTGGGGCGAAGATGGACCCTGGATGAAGCTCTTTCGAAACGCCCGCGCCTGGTTGAGCTAAGCCTCAGCCAGCTGCAGGGCGTCGGTGCTGACCAGCTTCCGGGCCTCGCCTACGTCGCGCGCCCGTGGGAACACCGACAGAAGTCGCGCCGCCGACAAGGTCTGGATGCAGGGCGTCGAGAGCTTCGCCAGGCAGAATCCGACGCCCGATTGGCGCGCACTCTTCAGCCCCGCAACCAACGCGGTAACGCCAGGCGACCCGAGGAAGTGCACTTCGGAGAGGTCGAGGATGACGCTGACCTTCGCTCCGGTGAGCATCGTCAGCGTTTCTTTCATTTCGGGCATCGATGCGGCATCGATGCGACCGACGGGGGACAGCACCGCAGCGGAGAGCGAGGAATCCTCGTGAATCCGGATCTCGAGTTCGCCCGCCTGCGATTCGCGCCTCACCCGGTGGCGGCGTGGGATGACCCACTCGCCCTTCATGAGTCGATCCATCGCAAAACGTGCCAGCGTCGGCACCCCGTAACAGGACCCGCCGGCGGTCGTCGTGCGTTGCTCGATCGCCGTTCGAAGATCCGCGGCGCCCTGTCCCGGGAACTCGGTGAAGCAGCGTCCGATCGCGTCGAGGAAGTGGCCGTCGGAATTTCCGATGCGGGCGAGCGTCCCCGCCTTACGTTCGGCTCTGCGGTTCGCGAACATCTCCGTGAAGTTGGCGTTCTTCGTCTCGACGCCGTCGAACGGCAGCGTCTTGATCAGGTCTCCCACGCCAACGAGGCCCGCGAATTTCATCCAGCTCGTGTACGGATGCGCCGCGATCGCGAGGCCGCCCTGCTCATGAATGATGTCGATCGTTTCTGCGGCGCTCATCCCCGGCGAGATCCAGTTGGTGAGGTAGAGCCCAATGACGTGTCCGTCACGGGTCGAAACCTCCTCGCCGATGATGACGTCGAGATGCCCGAACAGATCGGGGTGCTCCTCGGCGAATCTCTTCGCGTGTAGCGCGCCGTCGATCGTGTCGTGGTCCGTCACTGCGAAGGCGTTCACCTCCGAATGCAGTGCGTAGTAGTTCAGCAGATCCTCGGGGGTGGCCGTTCCATCGCTGAATGTCGTGTGGACATGCAGGTCTGCACGGGAGAAGCCGGGTGTGATCTCTTGCTTGCCGGACATTGTGTTCCCTCTCTCTTAGGAAGTGCGCGGCCGGAGGCCGGGTCCCCATGCGCGTGGACTGAAGAGTGCGCCGAGGCCACGGGCTAGCCACACGAAGTCGCTCGCCGGCGTACGGGTCTGGGCGTAGTAGGCTTCCAGCACCCAGCGCTCTTCTTCGGGTGCGTCGCCGGAAAGACTCAGCTGGGCTGGACCCAGGAGGCCGGCCGGCGCGCGGTCGCGCAGCCGCTCCCAGTCTTCGGTTCGTTTCGATGCTTCCTCGGGAGTAAGTGGCGAGACGCCGACGAGTCGGATGTCTCCACGCACGACTGCCACGAGGAGCGGAAGGTGTCGCAATAGCGGGACCCTGGTAGCGGCCTCGGTCGCCGCGAACGTCGTGCGGATTCGCTGGCCGTCGGGGCCCAAGGTCGTACGGTTTCCGATCAGCTGGATCGTCCGCAGGGGCGACTTCAAGTCGGAGAGCAGCGAGGCAGCCAACAGAAAGGGCCACAGGGGCAGGGACAAGGCGAGGAGCATGGCGCCGATCGCGCGATGCACGATTTCGGCGGCGCCCTCTTCCAGTCCCGCCGCACCCAGGTCGGCGAGGAGGAATTCGTCGGTGACGTGAGCGACGGCACCACTATCGAGGTGCACCAGATCGTTGCTCCAGACGATCGCGTCCGACACGTCGACCATCTCACCGACGTACGTGTGAGGCAGAATCACGGCCGATCGGAGTGTCGCACTTCGGTCGACGACGACGTCGTCCGAAAGCACGACGCTTCCGTGGATCTCGGCGCCGCTCTTCACGTCGCATCGGCTTCCGATGAAGACGGGTCCCGCCTTGACTACTTCGAGAGGAATCCGGCTCTGGCGTCCGACCACGATTCCGGGCTTCACGGTGCGGCCTGGGATGATCAAGCCGGTGTACTTTCCGTCGGCGGCGTCGAGGTTGGCGCGGTGAAAAGCGGCGAGAGACTCGATGCGGGAGAAGCGTGCATTGGGAAGCTCGACAGTGGGCGCGTCTTCCTTCCAGGTCTCTCGCGATTCTGGTTCGTACGGAAGATCGAGTCGGCCCGTCGCTTCGGCGCGCACGAGGCGAACGCCGGTCGGTGCGCCGCCGATGGTGGCGGCAATCGTCGCGCCGCGAAGGCTGGTGGCTCGCTGGAGAAACTCGGGCAAGCACGGAGAGAGCAGTACGTCGCCGCGCACGACCAGGAAGTCACCTTCGAGCTTTGGGCGAAGACGATCGATGATCGCGTCCGGCGTTTCGTCGCCGCGAGTCAGCAGGTACTCGAGATCGAGGCCCCATCGGCGGCCGTCCTCGAGGTCGGATTCGACGGCATCCGCATGGGGGGAGACGACGACGAAGACCTTCGACGGGGAGATCCGCGCGATGGATTCGAGGGCGTGAATCGCGAGAGCCTTTCCCGCTACAGGGAGCAATGCGGTGCAGGTCCGATCGGTGAACGGCGCGAGTGCCTTCCCGGCACGATCGGTGAATAGAACCACCTGCATTTCAGTACGCCCCCTTCCCCAACAAAACCGCAGGAACCGTGCGGAGGAGAAGCTTCAGGTCGAGCCACACCGATTGCGACTCGATGTATCCGACATCCAGCGCCACCTGCTGGTCGAACGGAATCTCCGAGCGGCCCGACACCTGCCAGATGCAGGTGATGCCCGGAACGACCTCGAGCCGACGTCGGTCCTCGAGGGAGTACTCGGCGACCTCGGCGGGAAGCGGGGGGCGCGGGCCCACGAGCGACATTTCTCCCTTGAAGACATTCCAGAGCTGCGGAAGCTCATCGATCGAACCACGACGGACGTACTTGCCAACTTTCGTGATGCGGGGGTCGTCCTTCATCTTGAAGATGACGCCCCCTTCCATCTCGTTGGTCGGCATGAGCGCCGCTTTGCGCTGTTCGGCATCGATGTACATCGAGCGGAACTTGAACATCTTGAACAGTCGGCCGTGACGCCCGACGCGCTGTTGCGCGAAGAGGATCGCCCCCCGCGACTCGAATCGGATGAGTGCGATCACGACGAGGAAGAGCGGCGCCAAGGCGATCGCGAGTGTGATCGAACCGAACACGTCCAGGATTCGCTTGGCGACGCGAGTCGCGGTGACGACCGAGACCCATGCGAATTGCTTCAGCTGGAAACGGAGTCGCCACCCCTTCGATGGAGCGCCCCCACCCGCGTACCGACGGAGGAGCTCTTCGCGGGTTTCGCTCGCCTGCTGATCCTGGCTCAGGGTCTGACTCACGATGCCCCCTGGGCGTGCGGTGCCGGCGACCGGCGCGACTGCTTCCATACGCGGTACAGGAAGACCCAGTTGCCGACGAGATAGCGACGCCACATGCGGCCGGGCTCTTGGAGGAGGCGCCACGACCACTCCATGCCGAGCTCGCGCAGCCACTGGGGTGCTCGTGCGATTCGACCCGAGTAGAAGTCGAATAGGCCGCCCACGCCCATCTGTACGGGGATGTGAAGACGGTCTCGGGTCTTTGCGAGCCAGAGCTCCTGCCTCGGCACGCCGAATGCCACGAGAAGTATCGACGCGCCCGACGCGTTGATGTCATCGATGACGTCTTGTTCTTGCTCTTGGGTGAAGTAGCCGTGGCGTGCGCCGGCGATCGCAAGACCTGGGTACTTGGCCTGCATGGCGTCCGCCGTCGCCATCGCGAGGCCCGGACGAGCACCAAGGAGGTAGATCGACTGGCCCGTCTGCGCAGCCCTCTCGCAGAGCCGTGGAAACAGGTCCGTCCCGTTGACGTTTTCCTTGAGCGGCGTGCCCAGCAGACGGCAGCCGACGTGAATGCCGATGCCATCGGGGAGGACGCGATCCGAGCCTTGTAGAACGGCGCGATACTCTTCATGCGCATGCGCGATGTTGAGGCAGTCCGGATTGACGAACGCGATTTGGCTAGGCGTTCGGTCGCGGTCCGCTGCGCGGGCCTGGATCCAATCGATCGCTTCGTCCATCGTCGTGTTGACGATGGTCACACCGAAGAAGTCGAGGAACGGAGGCGCCGCGATTTCGTCGCGATTTCCGAGGATGGTCGCCGGAATCGACCGGGCGACGAGGCCCAGGTCTCCGCGGAGCGTCTGCTCGTAGTAGTGTTCGCGGTCGGCGGATACTTCGGCGTCGTGAGCGATCCCCGTCCGCTTCTGGAGTGTATGTCGCGAGACGAGTCCTGGACGAACGGCGAAGCGCACGAGCCCGTCCGGCGGGATCGCGTCGGCTTCCTGCTGCGTCATAGGTCGCGGGCCGGCGAACGACATGTCTCCTCGAAGGATGTTCACGAGGACGGGCAGGCCTCTGCCGATGCCGGTTCCCGAGAACCGCAGGAGGCGGAACGGTTCGCGAAAGCGCCCGATGCGGCGGTCGTGCTCGATCAGTGCTTCCTGGTGGGCGAGGCCGATGGCTCCCCGTATGATCCATACGGGAGAGAGCACGGTCAGAAGCAGAAGAGCGCCCGATACGTCGGCGGCACGTCTCGCGAGGTCGGCGACGACGCGGCCGACTCCGGCGAAGCTCCGCACCCAGGTCACCCGAAGGCGCCGGGGACGTCGAGCCAGAGGAGACGCGAGCGTCGCATGGGCGCGGGCGGGGCTCATCCCGGCACCGCCTGAACGATTGGTTGGACGACGGTGCGGGTACCGCGCGGGCGAACTTGCGCAGGCACGCCGACGGCGATCGAGCCGGTAGGCACATCTGTGATCACGACGGCGTTCGCGCCGATGGCGACGTCGTCTCCGATCGTGATCTCGCCGAGGATCTTGGCTCCCGCGCCGATGTCCACGCGGTTGCCGATCTTGGGAGCGCCGCGAAGTCCGGTGTGGCGAAGGCCGATCGTGACTCCGTTTCGAAGCACGACGTCGTCGCCGATCTCGGTGTCGCCGCTGATGATGATGTCACCGAAATGCTCGATCGTGAAGCGGTGGCCGACCTTCACCTCACAGGGCAGGTCGATGCCGGTGAGGATCTGGACACTGATTTTCAGCAGCTTGTAGACGAAGGACAGGGGCGCGCGGAGGATGCGCGGGCGTACGCCATAGCGCCATCGGCCGAACCGGTAGGCCACCATGGCCCACAGTCCCTGACGCCAGATGTCTCCTTCGTACGTCTGCCAATCTTCCCGAATGCTCTCGAACATGGTCCCCCTGAGACCATCGTCCGAAATCGCGTCTCTCTGTAGGCTTCGAGCGGTGCGCGAGCCCGAAACTTCACCAAGGTTGGGGCGGCGAGTTCCGGCCGCCACCGGTTTCGTCCCACGCGCGGCGAATGAGCCCGACGATGGTCTGTGACTCTTGGGCCTTTCCCTGAGCCACCGGGTCGTCTGAGCCCCGGTTCTTCCAAGCTCGGATCTGGTGGAAGCCCGCCTCGGCGGCCATGGCGGCCAACGCCCCGGTGTAGCCGTGGTGCTTGCGGTGGTAGAGGAGCGCACTCCGCATCCGCCATAGGGTCAGCTGCGCGCCGGCGTTCGACATTCCGCCGGCGTTCTCCACGGTGCGGGCGGACTCACCGCCGATGTGGAGGACGACGATGTCGGGCCAGTACCAGAGCTGATAGCCCGCCTCCTTGAGGCGCAGGCAGAGATCGACCTCCTCGTAGTAGAGGAAGAACCGCCGATCGAAGTAGCCGATCGCCTCGAGGGCTTCGCGGCGGATGATGCTGTACGCGCCCGGTACCCAATCCACCTCGGCCGGTTCGAGCGGATCCGCCCACGTGCGATCCATTCGGCCGAAAAAGCGTGAGTGGGGGTACCGGTCACGGAGTCCCGAAAGGGTCAGAAGCTCGTTGGTTACGGACGGGAACATTCGAGCCGACGGCTGCCACTCTCCGTTGCGCCCGACGAGCCGACCGCTCGCGAGACCGACCCGAGGCTGTTCGTCCATCTTCTGTACTGAAAGGGGCAGAGCACCTTCTTCGATGAAGGCGTCGGAGTTCAGAAGAACGACGTACCGTCCGCGCGCGATCTCGAATCCCCGATTGTTCGCGCCGGCGAACCCGAGATTCTCCTCGCTTCGGATGAGTACGACATCGGGGAACTCTTCGGCGATCATCTCGGACGAGGTGTCTCGCGATGCGTTGTCGACGACGATGACCTCGTAGGTAACGTTGCCTGCTCGTTCCATGAGGGTATTCAGGCAATCGCGAAGCATGTCGCGCGTGTTGAACGATACGACGACGATCGAGGCGTCCGGCCGCGTTTCAGTGCTTCCGTCGGCGCTCGCGTTTTGGTCCCCTTGGATTCTCATCGATGCTCTTTCGCTGCACTGACGCGCTCGGTGCGGACCCACTCTGTCTCGCTACGCGAAGCCCGTGCGATGGAGCGCGAGAGGCCGACTTTCCAGAGCACGTAGAAGGGGGCAGTGAGGAGCGCGAGTACGTCGCGGATGCCGCCACCCCCGACCAGGATGCCACTGAGGACGTGTACGACGACGAACGCCAAGCCGATGAGGGCATACGTCTGGCTCGGGCCCGAAGGGATGATGAGGGCTCCGAGCAGGAGCACGGCATGGAAGGCGAGAGGGAGGAGGAGAAGCTCGAACAGGAGCTCGATGAGCTGTGGTCGTCCGCCGAGGATCTCTTTGAGGAGGGCAGGCGCGGTCTCGCGGATCATCCGGAAGCGGCCACCTTCCCAGCGCGCGCGCTGGGTTTCGACACCGGGGCCGCTGACGGGCATGTCGGCTCGGACGGTGGTCTCGTCGGCGAACTCGACGCGTCGGCCAGCGCGTACGAGCGAAAGGTGGTACTCGAGGTCTTCGACGACCGAGTGCGCATCGTACGGCACGGCGAGAACCGTCTCGCGAGCGAGCGCGAATCCGTTGCCGAGGATGCCGACGGACAACGCCAGCCGGTCCCGTCCTCGTGGCCTCAAGATGTTGAAGGCGAGTAGTGCGACGTTCATCACGCGGGTTCGAAGCGATTCGCCTGCATTCAAGACGCCGTATCGCGTCTGGACCGCGTCGGCTCCGGCTCCGAAGCGGAGTCGCATGGTGCGGACGAGGTTTGGTTCGACGACGGTGTCCGCGTCGATCACGATCAGAACGTCGGCGCCCTGCTGGAGGAGCTGAGGGAAGGCCCACGCCAGAGCGTGGCCCTTGCCGACCTTGGCCTCCTCGGTGCGCTCGAGGACGTTGGCGCCGGCCTCTCGCGCTCGGCTGGCCGTCTCGTCGGTGCAGTTGTCCGCGATGACGGCGATCGAGTAGTGCGCGCTTTCGGGCTCGGAGGCCTGTAGGCTCTCGATGCACCGAGTGATGCCGTCCTGTTCATCGTGGGCGGGGACGACCGCGACCACCTTGAGCGAATCACCGGAGCCGGCGTCGCGTCGGGGGCGACGGGCCGGAAGCAGCCCGGCCAGGGTGAGCGTCGCGAGCTCGAGCGTTCCGGGTAGGGTGGCCAGAGCCACGAGAGCGCCCACGAGCGCGAGGGGCGCCTCGATCACGCACCTTCTCCTGCGAAGGTTCCAAGTCGTCGCGAGAAGATTTCGCCGAGGTGCATGGTGTTGCGCTGGAGGTCGTATTTCTCCTCGACCCGGACGCGGCCGTCGCGGCCGAGCCTTTGGGCGAGTTCCGGCTCGTCCATCAGCCTGGCGAGCGCGTCGGCGAGCGCCTGTTCGTCGGAAGGGGACACGAGCAGCCCGTCGACCTCGTTCCGAATCAGCTCGGGAATTCCGGTGATGCACGTGGTGACGCAGGGGATCTCCATGGCCATGGCCTCCATGAGGACGACCGGAATTCCCTCTGCGAAGCTCGCGAGCGCGAATACGTGAGCCTGCGCGTAGAGCTCTCGGATGCGGTCCTGGTTGACCGCGCCTTCGAAGAGCACGTTCTCGGAGAGCCCACGACTTTTCACGTCGGCTTCCAGGCTCGCGCGATCGGGCCCGTCTCCCACGAGGCGCAGGCGGACCGGACGGCCCTCCTGGACGAGCTTCGCGACGGCCGAGATCAGGATGTGCTGGCCCTTGGCCGGCACGAGACGCCCGACGCAGATCACTTCGAAGGCGTCGTCGGCGTTGGGCGTGGGCCTGGGCGAGAACGCGCTCGGGTCCACGCCGAGGGGGGAGACTTCGAACTTCGGCCACTCGACGTAGGGGCTCAGCTTCATGAGTTGGCTGCGAGCGTACGTGCCGATGCAGCACAGGAACGCGGACCCCGCGATCTTCTCGGCGAGTCGGTAGCCTGGGGCATCGTAGAACTCGTCGGGGCCGTGCACCGTGATCGAAATGGTGATCGGGAAGATTCGGGTGGCGATCAGGCCGACGGTCGAGGCGGGCGTAGCGAAGTGGACGTGGAGATGGGACAGGCCTCTGGATTGCATCCAGCGTCCGATGAGGACCGCCTCGGTGAAGTAGAAGAGACCGTACAGCGCCTTCTTGAAATCGGAGCCGCCCAGTCGGACGGCGTAGCCAAGCCCGCGGAACCAGCCGATGGGATTCTGGAGGAGACTCATGACGAGCCCCACGAGTGCGCCGAGCGGGCCGGATTGCTTCACGTAGAGCGTGGAAGCGGACTCTTCCTGCTCTTCGGCGGTCAGGCATTTTTCTGGACGATCGGGCGCGTTGATCGAGGCGACCTGGATGTCGAACCCGGCTTCGCGAAGAGTGCGTACCTCTCGCAGAACGAAGGTATGTGAGACGGCTGGATACTGAGAAACGAGGTATGCCAGGCGGACGGGGGTCATCGGGAAGGGACCTCCTTGTACTCGATGAGACCGCGCTGGCGTCCGGCCCTACGATCTCGCTCGTAGCGGATCTGGCCTACGAGGATTGGGATCTGCTGCAGATGGGAGTGCATCGCGTAAAGCAGCCGCGTGGCTGGGTCGGAGGATTTCCAGCCGATCTTGATCGCGGTGCGCACGACGAGAGCCATCAGAAGCGCGACGCCGATCACGACCGGCCACGGCGAGCCGAGAAGCGCGGAGAGGACCAGTGAGCCCAATGAGAGAGCGAGAAGCACGAGGCCATGGATGCGATTTCGCTTCACCTCGGAGTCCCACAGGGGGAGATCGGTGCTGCGGAAGCGCGCCGCGACTTCGGCGTACGCGTGCCCGGCGCGCTCGGCGCGACGCCAGTATTGACTGAAGCGAGTGATCGCGAGGTCGTGCCCGGTCATCGGCCGATCGACGTGAAGGATCACGAAGTCGACGGCGCGAAGACGCCGACAGAGGTCGGGCTCCTCGCCTGCGATGAGCTCATCGTCGAAGCCGTCTACGAGCTCGAGCGCGGTACGCCGCATGAGCGCGTCGCCACCGCAGAACTCGGTCTCCCCAGGTGCATAGACCCAGTCGAGGTCGAGGACGCGGTTGTAGAGCGACCCTTGCGGATCGATCTCGCGACGATGTCCCCAGACGGCGGCGACTCTGTCGTTCTCGAACTCTGCCAGCGACGAGGCCACGAAACTCTTCTCCAGAACCGTATCTCCGTCGAGGAACAGCACCGTATCCGCGCGAGCCTCACGCCATCCGGCGTTGCGGCCGACCGCCGCGGATGGCCGTGTGGGATGTACCTCGATGACTCGGGCACCGAGCGCCGCTGCGCGCGCGGGGCTCCCATCGGTCGAGTCCGAGTCGACATAGAGGATCTCGACCGGGCCATCGACCGGGTTCATCCTTCGGATCGACTCGAGGCAACGCACGAGCCGCTCGCCTTCGTTTCGGCCGATGACGACGACGGACAAGACCGGCCAGCTTTCCTCGCGTGCCTTCACAGGGGATCTCCGTGCAGAAGGCGGCGGTAGTCTTCGATGCGCCGCGCCGGTGAAAATCGGGTATCGAGAGCGGCGCGACCGCCCCTGACGATCCGGTTGAGCTCGTCGGGGCTTGCGCTCTGAAGGCGCCGAAGGCAGGTGGCCAAGGCCTCCGGGTCGTTCGCGGAGAAGCGGAACCCAGATACGCCATCTTCGATGAGGGCACCGGCCCCGCCCGAGTTGGGCACGACGACGGGCACGCCCGCGACCATGGCCTCGAGAATCGCGAGTCCGAACGGCTCGGCTGGGCACGTGTGTACGAGGAGATCGGTGGCGGCGAGCGCGCCCGCGACGTCGGACACGAAGCCCACGAACTCGACGTTCGGGTGCCGCTCGCGTGCGCGCGCGCGCATCTCGTCGAGCTGCCAGCCGGTGCCGAGCACTCGGATCTCGAACCGGGAGAACGCTTCGTCCCTCTCGAGAGCGTCCAGGAGAACGTCGATACGCTTGATCGGATCTACGCGCGAAACGACGAGCAGGCGGCGGACGCCCTGCTTCTCGAAGTGGGGACGTGTGGGTGCTGCCACCGTTCGTGTGGGCGCAAGGAAGTTCTCGATGACGACGATACGGTCGCCTCGCACACCGTTTGCGATCAGGCGTTCCTTTACGAACCCGGAGACCGCGACAAAGACCACGTTGAAGTTGTTCAGGATCTTCTTGCGGCCGTAGCTGTCCTTCTCGTCCGTGCCGCCGTGGACGACGTGCAGATGCACGATGTTCCGGCGGTAGAAGACGTTCCACGCCAGGCACGCGAGGGAATGAGCGACGCCCGTGGCGACGAACGCGAGACGTTTGTGGCCGGCGATGAGCGGCCGTACCTGCTTCGCGAATTCCTTGGCGCTCGAGAAGGCCCGGATCCCGAATCCCAGGGGAGTTGCGGCTTCGAGCGCCGGACCGGGCGGGGCGAACATGGTCGGCTCGTACTCGTCGACCAGGCCCTCCGCGGTTGCGAGGGCCATGCGCTCGGTGCCGTAGAGGTTGCCGCTGTGTAGGGCGTAGAGGAGTGGGAGGCGCGGGAGGCGCGGCGCGGCGTCGGAAATGGCGGCCGCCACGCCGCCTACCTCACAGTCGCCGCGGTGACGAGCGAAATGAAGTTCGTCGCCGGGCTGATCTGTTGAAGCACGTAGCCAATCTGCGCCAGGCCGTGCATCGGTACGTAGATGATGTCGCCCTCCTTCAGGATGGAGTTCTGCCGGTCGTCTCCTTCGAAGATTTCGGCGAGGTCGATCTGCGTTTCCAAACCGGCCTGCGGTCGGACCAGGGCCACGGCGTCGTAGTCGGCCGCATCGGTCGGCCCACCGGCCATCGAGATCGCGTCGAGGAAGGACATGTCGGGCGTCAGCTGGAATGCACCTGGCGAGTGCACCTGGCCAAGGACGTACACGAGCTGGTCGTTCGCGTCGGGGATGTACACCACGACGTCGCGCATCAGCGTGACGTTGTAGGCCGTACTCATGCCCGAGAGGAGCTTGCTCAAATCGACCCAGAAGACCTGATCGCGGCCGCGGAAGACGGCGCAGCGGGTCAGCGTTGCGTTGGTCGACCCGGCGCCGTTGGTCGGCAAGGCGCCGACGCGGGCGAGAGCGTCGAGAAGATTCGGTTGTTTGCGAAAGATGACCGGTCCGGGAGCGGCGACACGGCCGAGGACGAGAATCTCGTTCGAGATGTACTCGTCGATACGTACGGTGGCGACCGCGTCGCGATAGTAGCGGCCCAGCGCTTGGCTGATCTTTCCCGCGGCCTCTTCCGAGGCCAGGCCCGCGACTCGCACGGGGCCGGCGACGTTGATGGTGATTCGCCCGTCGGGGCCCACCGTGTGCTCCCCGGAGAGATCCGGGTGGCCGAAGATATTGACGGTGAGGCGGTCGCCCCGCCCGATCGTGTAGATGTCGGCACGGATCGGCTCGGTGGCGCGGAGCTCGTCCGCCGTGGCGAAGGCCTCCGCGCGGCGATCGGCAGGTCGGAAGCCATGGGGGCCACTTGGGTCACCGACCGGGTGAAG
>JAJCZO010000093.1 GCA_029262355.1 Deltaproteobacteria bacterium | reverse complement strand
CCCGTCCCATGCTGCCTCCTCGACGCTCTGCCTGAACAACGGCGCCGGCGAACGGTGTCTTTAGGCGCATCCACCCGAGTATCTCCACGGGAGGCTCGGCCTCTACCGGTTGCAGAGCAGACGCGTCGGCTCGCCGAGGGCAAAGGCATGATGACCTGGAAGAGAGCCGTGTGCGGGAAATCCGCACGTACGGTTCGATGAGAGGGCGCTGGAGACGGAGTCACGGAGCGGACTGAGGCACCGACGTCGTCCCGAAAGGGGTCGGACAACAGCTACTCCCCGCATCCTACGGCCACCGCGCCAGCGTCCCACTCTACCCGAAAACCCCCGTCCGACGCGGGTTTCGAGATGCCGGAGGTGGGACTTGAACCCACACCTCGGGTTGGAAAGACTACGTTTTTTCGGGGCCTCGTGTGTCTGGGCGTGTCTGAGTGTGTCGCCGTCTGGCCCCCGGGGGGCCAGAGATCCGGTTGTTTCGCGCTGCCCGGCGGGGCGGAGCCGCTGCGAGCCCGCTCTCCACCTATTATATGGATGCAGTGCGGCCGGGGTTTTGGCGGCTTGGTCCCACCGAGACGCGATCGGTGCGATGGACTTCCTGGTCGTACCAACGGCCTGGTTTGAGCTTCTCTACGTCTGGTTCCTTATCGAGCATGGCCCCCGTCGAATCGTCCACTTCAATGTCACGAAGCGGACCTCGTCGGAGTTCTCTCCCAGTTCTCTCTTCTTGCGGGATTTGTTCATTTGGCCTATAATGGACAATATGGACAAAATGTCCGATCCAAAGAGTACCCCCTTCGAGACCATCACCGCTACGGAGGCCAAGAGCAGCTTCGGCGCCGTTCTAGACCGTGCCCTCTCGGACGGCGGTGTTGCGATCTCGAAGCATGCGGAGGTCAAGGCGGTCCTTCTGTCCGTCGCGCAGTATGAAGCGCTGGTTGCGGCGCGACCAGATCCGTTGTCCACCCTCACGGAGGAGTTCGACGGCTTGGTCGAGCGGATGGCCAATCCCTCCGGTCGAAAAGCCGGGCGCTCGTTGTTCAATGCATCCCCCGCGCGACTGGGTCGTGTAGCGGCAAAGCACCGGGGTGGCTGAGGACCGCGCCTGTCTCTGGGTCCTCGCCGGAACGAACGGTGCCGGCAAGAGCAGCATCGGCGGTGCGATGCTTCGTGAGAGCGGCGGGGACTACTTCAATCCCGATGAAATCGCCCGAGCCCTGCGGGGCCGGGACTCGTCGTTGGACCCCGCGGAAGCGAACGCGCGTGCCTGGGCGCTCGGACTTCGGCTGCTGGACGAGGCCATCGACGTGCGCCGCGACCATTTCTTCGAGACGACCCTCGGCGGGAACACGATGGCATCCCGGCTCGAGCAGGCGGTCGAAGTGGGCCTCGACGTTCGGATCTGGTACGTCGGCCTCGCCAGCCCAGAGCTGCACATGGAACGCGTCGCGTCCCGCGTCCGCGCCGGGGGGCACGACATCCCCGAGGACGCGATTCGACAGCGATTCGACTCGAGTCGCCGCAACCTCTTGCGTCTTCTGCCGCAACTCGCCGAACTGAAGGTCTTCGACAACAGCGCGCCGGGCGACCCCCGTAACGGTGATACGCCGCAGCCCTGGCTGGTGCTCCACTGGAAAGACGGCCGCATCATGGCGCCGTCGAACCTGAAGCGCACGCCAGACTGGGCGAAGCCGATCGTTTCGCAGGCGCTGAAGTACGCGAGATGAAGGAGAAGGACGGCGGGGACGCGAATTTCTGAGTGCGGCGGGGGTTCTTGGCGGCTTGGTCATCGTCCCCCAGAGGGCCGGCCGGCTCGAAGGACCTAGCCGGCGTCGCCAGCGGCAGGGCTGAGCATGGACCGTTGCTTCAGAGTCGAGTAGGTAATGTGGTCGATGAGCGAGGAGCGTACGGCGATGTTCGATCCCTACGTCGTGAACGGTCTCGCCGGAATGTCCGTTCCGGCCGGGTGGACCTATTCGAGCGAGGTGGTGTAAGAGGATCTCGTTGTACGCTCACCGGGCGGGGTCGCGACCGTCTTCTCCGTCCGTGGCTGGTGGAACTTCCAAGAGATCACCGCGCCTGCGCCGTGGGCAGCATGAACGCGGATAGCCGACCCGGGTACTACAGATATGCGACTCCTTCTCCTTGCGCTGCTCGTTCTGACCGGGGCTTGTGGCGATGGTTCGACCGCGCGGCGCTGTCCTCCGGCCGAGCTTCCCCCGGGCGTCGACCTGGCCGGAGCCACGGTTCGGTATACCGAGGACTGCACGCCGTTCGTTCGTACGCCCGACGAGCGCTTCGAGAACCTCCCCGGCTTCCCCTTTGAGCCACACTACGCGGTCGTCGACGGTCTGCGCATGCACTACGTCGACGAGGGGCCCCGGGACGGACCGGTTGTCTTGATGCTGCATGGCCAGCCGTCGTGGTCGTATCTCTATCGGAAGATGATCCCGCCACTCGCCGCGGCCGGGTTCCGTGCGATCGCGGTGGACCAAATGGGGATGGGGAGGTCCGACAAGCCGCTTGCGCTCGATACGTATCGGTACCTTCGTCACGTCGAGTGGATCAAGGAGTTCATGGACGTCGTGGGCCTCGAGGACGTCACGCTGTTCTGTCAGGACTGGGG
>JAJCZO010000092.1 GCA_029262355.1 Deltaproteobacteria bacterium | reverse complement strand
CCCGTCCCATGCTGCCTCCTCGACGCTCTGCCTGAACAACGGCGCCGGCGAACGGTGTCTTTAGGCGCATCCACCCGAGTATCTCCACGGGAGGCTCGGCCTCTACCGGTTGCAGAGCAGACGCGTCGGCTCGCCGAGGGCGAAGGCATGATGACCTGGAAGAGAGCCGTGTGCGGGAAATCCGCACGCACGGTTCGATGAGAGGGCGCTGGAAACGGAGTCATGGAGCGGACTGAGGCACCGACGTCGTCCCGAAAGGGGTCGGACAACAGCTACTCCCCGCATCCTACGGCCACCGCGCCAGCGTCCTACTCTACGCGAAGACCCGCGCGGGACGCGGGTTTCGAGATGCCGGAGGTGGGACTTGAACCCACACCTCGGGTTGAAAAGACTACGTTTTCTCGGGGGCTAGTGTGTCTGAGCGTGTCTGAGTGTGTCGCCGTCTGACCCCCGGGGGGGGCCAGAGACAGTCGCGCGTCGTGATCATGCTGCTGCTCATCTTTGACAAAGATGGCTCATCAGTTGTACGATCACCTTATGAACGTGAACCTCACCGATGAGCTCGAACGGTATGTCCGGGGCAAGCTCGACAAGGGCCATTACAACTCGGCGAGCGAGGTGGTGCGCGAGGCTCTTCGCGAGAAGGCCGAACGTGAGCGTCGCTCGGCGATCGAGGACCAGCTCCAGACCTACGTCATTAAGGGTATCGATCTCGGGCCGCCCGATGGTGTCACCGAGGAGGAGTGGGACCGGGTTCGTGAGGCGACCCGCGAGGGTATCCGCCGCGACCTTTCCGTTGGAATCGCGCAGCTCGACCGGGGGGAGGGCATTGACGGCGACGAAGCTCTCCGTCGTATGCGTCGGGATGTCCAGGACTACAAAGACGCCGCCGGGGAGGGATGAACCGCTATAAGCTCTCTCCTCGGGCAAGCCGAGATCTTGACCGCTTCAAGAACTACCTCCTCCGGGAGGCTCGCCCCGAAGTGGCACTATCCGAGCTCGATAAGCTCGAGGACGCCTTCGGCAAGCTCTCTGAGATGCCGGGGATGGGCTCTCGTCGCGAACACTTGACCGCCGGACTTGATGTTCGCTTCTGGTCGGTTTCGCCGTACGTGGTCGTCTACCGAGACCGAAAGCCCCTCGAGATCGTCCGCGTATTCCACGAGCGACAGAACATCGCCGACCACCTCGAGCGAGTTCTTCGCGAACTCGGTGTGTAGCCGGGGCGCGTAGTCGACGAACTCAGACGTGAGGAGATTTACGGCGACGATGATGACGAGTGATCGAGGGCCTAGTGTACCGAAACCCTCGTCTGTTCTCAGAACCGATGCACGCCGGAATCATTGCGCTTTCGGTAACCGCGACTGGCCGTACCATCCGTGATCGAGCAAGATGTGGATCTCGATGGCCTCGGTCGTGCCCTACCTCGAACTGATCGTCCACTTCCTCCGCGCCCTCTTCCGCCGGAAGCACGAGCAGGTCATCGTCGAGCTCGCCCTTCGCCAGCAGCTCGCCGTCTATCAACGCACGCGACCTCGGCCGCGCCTGGAACCGATCGATCGAGCCTTCTGGGTTGCGATGCGTCGATGGTCGAGCCGATGGGCAGATGTCCTCCTCGTCGTAAGACCGGAGACCGTCATTCGCTGGCACCGCGCGGGATTCCGGCTCTACTGGCGGCGAATCTCTCGATCAGCGCCGGGTCGGCCGAGAATCCCGACGGAGGTTCGCGACCTCATCCGACGCATGGCTGAAGAGAACGGTTGGGGCGCCCGTAGGATCCATGCCGAACTTGAGAAGCTCGACATCCAGCTCGGTCTGGCCACGGTGTCGCGATACCTACCCAAGCGGCCGTCCGACCCACGCGCACGGCAGAGCTGGCGAACCTTCCTCCGGAACCACCGGGACGCGATCGGCGCGATGGACTTCGTGGTCGTACCGACGGCCTGCTTTCAGCTGCTCTACGTCTGGTTCCTCATCGACCACGGCTCCCGTCGTATCGTCCACTTCAACGTCACGAAGCACCCGACGTCGGCGTGGGTCATCCAACAGCTGCGAGAATCCTTCCCGGGCGAGTCGTCACCGCGCTACGTCATCCATGATCGAGACGCGATCTTCGGTGCTCGCGTCGATGCTGCCATCAAGGCACTCGGCACCGAGCCGGTTCGCACGAGCTATCGATGCCCATGGCAGAACGCGTACGCGGAGCGGTGGATTGGCACATGCCGTCGCGAGTTGCTCGATCACGTCGTCGTGCTTGGCGAGGGACACCTGAGGAGGCTCCTTGCTACCTACGTCAACTACTACAACGCGGATCGGGTCCATACGCGCACCCGAGACGCTCCGTCTGGGCGACGAGCAGAGCCGCGTCCCTCATCTGGCGCGAAGGTGGTCGCTCTGCCGCGTGTCGGTGGCCTCCAGCATCGGTACTCGTGGGCGGAGGCGGCGTGATGGTGTCGCGGACGGGTTCTGAGAACACACACCCAGTCGAAGCGATCAAGCAGCGTTGGTCGTCCCCAGCGCCACGAACAGCACCGCGTGCGCGACGTCGTAGACAGCGCAAAACCGCGGATACCATGCTGGCAAGCTCGTACCGACCCCCGCGGCGCCGTCGTGGTGGAGAACGTCCCACAAGGCATGAGCTGCGAAAGCTGCGGCGATCAAATACGGTGCGTAGACGAGCCCGAGCAGCGCGGCGACGAAGAACACGAACGCAACGATCGCTTCGACGACCACGGCCGAGCCGCGACCGTCCTGAAGAGCAAAGCCCACGTAGATCCAGGTGATGGCCGAGAGCAAGAGCGCATGGAAGGTCACGGGCGACGGTACGATTCCGGAGACGAGCAGCACGGCGACCGCACAGGCCAGAAGCAGGCCGACTGTTCCCGGCCGACCAAGCGCGAAGCGACGCCCGGCGTCTTCCGAATCCTGGGATTGCATGTCCGAGTTGCGCGTACGGCTCAGTCGGCCAACCACTCTTTGATCTGATCGACGATCCCGATCCCCACCGCGCCGGCAATCTGGCTGTCCGGCTTCGTCTGCGCCTGGTGGACGAGGCAAGGTGAGAATTCGGCCTTGAATTCTGCTCTCGGGAACCGCGCCAGCACCGCCTTCAGGGCATCGCGGGGCATGTCTTCGAGACGCATTCCGAACAGGTCCATTCCGGTGCCGAAGTGGAGCAGAGCGATCTCCGGCTGACAGCGATCGGCGATGCCTAAGGAGGTATGGAGCGCGATCGCGTTGTGGATCGTCGTGGCGCTGGCTTCGGTCTCCTCGGCCTCCAGGCAGAACCTGCGTGCCAAGTGGGCTCCCACCCATTCGAACGAACCGGGATCGTCGGCATGGGCGTCGGAGAGCCCGAGATCGTGTAGCATCGCGGCGACGAAGAACGCCTCTCTGTCCAGCCGAAGCTTGTCGCGTGCAGCAAGGATCGCCCCGAAACAGTAGGACCTGAAACAATGCCGCACCATGAACTCAGGACACTGTGCGCTGGCATGTTCGATTGCTCGCACGGCAAGGGCGCTGTCGGGAACCGCCCAATCGTCCGGCACGGCATCATGCAGTGTTCGAGAACCCAGCAACGAAGATAGGCGGCGCAGGCCGCTGCGAAACTCTGAGCGCAAGAAGCGACCAGCCAGCACCGGCTTGGACGGTCGGCCGGGGTCGGTGACGAGAGTGGTGGTTCCGATCTCGAGCATGAGCTTCAGGCAGCCAACTTCTCGACCGCTTGCTTCAGGCCCGTGCCGAGCAGCGTCTTCACCTGAGCCTTGAAGCGAATCGCCCGATTGAGCAGGCGGTTCTTGCCCATCACCTCGTTCTGGAACGAGGGACGTTCGTAAATCCTCTGATACCACGAGTGCAGCCGGGGATGGTGGGCTTGGACCGGATAGCCGCACTGGAGCACATTGAGGATCTTCATGGACCAGAATGCATCGGCGATGGAGACATCGTCGGACATCAGAAACTGACGCCCATCGCCCAGCTCCGCGTCCAGCTCGCGGAACGACGCGTGGAGCTTGCGAAGGTGCTCGAGGTAGACCGATTCTGGGAACGCACGGGTACTGTAGCTGTCGTAGAACTCGACGAGGCGTTCGCCGTCGTCGCCCTGCCGGGCCAGCTCTGCCAACTGACGACGCTCTTTCGAGTTCAGCATGGCGAGCCGGCCAAGCCCCCAATGGAACGTGACGAAGCGGATCGACCGATGCAGCTCCTTGGCCTGCTCAACCCGCTTCATCGTGGCGTCGCGCATCGTGGGGTCCTTCGAGATCAGCGGCGTACCCCCAAACGCATCGTCGAGGTAGGCGATGATGTCCATGGACTCCAGAAACAGGTTGCCGTCGTGCACGAGAGCGGGAATGACCATGTTCGGGTGGATCTCCGCGTAGGTCTGGGTCAGGTGGTCCTTCTTGATCAGCGAGACGATCCGGCTCACCCAGCGCCCGTCCTCGCTTTTGACCGCAGAAGGTTCCACGGAATCGAATTTCACCTCTCGGCCTCGGGCAAGCCCCTTCTCGCCTAGAGCAAACCGAACGCGTTGCGCGCACGGAGCGCCGTCGAAGTGGAAGAGGTGCAGGCCCTCGAGGGCTCCTGGGATCCGGCTTGCGGATTGCTCGATCTTCGGCATGATATTGACTCCCCGGTCGTTATTTTTGTACCATCTCGAATAATATCTCGCGAGTCAAGCGTTCTATGCAAAACAGTACAATATTGGGATCTCTCAGATCCGGGAATGGTCATGGCGGGCGCACGCGGTAGGCCGCGACAGTACGACGAGGACCTCGCCTTGGAGGCGGCAGCACAGGTGTTCTGGACCAAGGGATTCAGCGCCACGTCGCTCGACGACCTGTCCGCCGCCATGGGCATGAACCGGCCCAGCATCTACCGCGCGTTTGGCGACAAGAAGGCGATCTACCGCAAGGCGCTGATGCAGTTCTGTCAGGCGATGGAGGCTGCCTTCGCGCGAACGATGCTCGCCGAAGACGACCTCCGCGAGGCGTTGGGTCGCTTCTACGGTGAAGCACTGGAGACCTACACCGCCGGAGAACGAGCGAGGGGCTGCATGGTGATGAGTAGCGCCGTAGCCGCGGCGACCTCTCACCCTGAGATCCAGGCGGATCTTCTGGCCATCATTCGCGATCTCGACAAGAAGATGGCCATGCGATTCCAGCAGGCCGTCGACGACGAACAATTATCGCCGTCCTTCGACGTGAAAGGCCGCGCGGCAATCGCCCAGAGCCTGCTGCACAGTTTGTCACTACGAGCCCGGGCGGGCGAATCGCCGCGTCAGCTTCGGCGGCTCATCCGAGCCGGAGTCGAGATGCTGGTTTCATGATCGGCCTCCTCGCAGTCGTGCTCTGGTCGCGAGATGGGTGCTCGCTGACGGAGACCGCTGCCCCTGTGGCCGCTACCCCACCCAAACCGCAACGACTCGCCCGGGCGCGCTTCTCTCGAGCTACTCGCGCGTCGCGGGCTGATGATCCGGATCTCCTCGTCGCCTTGCTCGACGAAGACCGTCAGCAGGACGCGCTGGCGTGCTGACTCGCCAAATAATCAACGACCGCTCGGTGTGAACCGCGTCGTCGGCAATGAGCGCGAAAGGGTCCGTGAACACCGAGACGGCTTCCTCGAAGGTCACGTGGTGCTTGCCAACGTTTGAAGCAGCCTTGCGAGGGTCCCACGTGAACCGCACGTATTAAGTGTAATACATTTTAAGCGCACCGCGCCAGAGGAGCGCCGCTGAATGAGGTCAACGTCGTGGGGGCTCTATCCCACAGGACGTTGTTCGTGCGCCTGGCCCCCCCCCCCGGGGGCCAGGACGTTCGATCGAAAACTCAGGAGTGACAAGCACTTACAGCGTGCCGGAGGTGGGACTTGAACCCACACCTCGGGTTGAAAAGACTCCGTTTTCTCGGGGCCTAGTGCACCGCCGTCGACATAGGGTTAACGGATTGCCGTCTATCGGCGTTCGTCGCAAGGAACGGCGACGCAGGAATATAGGCAATCTTCCGAGGAGACGAGACGCGGCGACGGACGTCGAGGGGCGGCAAGGCGTTA
>JAJCZO010000091.1 GCA_029262355.1 Deltaproteobacteria bacterium | reverse complement strand
CGCCCAAGCCAGGCGCCGGCAAGGAGCAGAACCAGTCCCGCGAGCACGGCCGCGACGAGCCAGCCCACCGAGCCGGAGGGGCGCCGGGCGGGAGAGGCGCTCTGCGTTTGATGGATGAGCCGTGGTTCGGGCGGCGCAGCGGGGATGGCAGGGGCCGGTTTTGCGAAGGGTGGCTGCACCACCGGCGGTGGTGGCGGTGTCGTTCCTGCTGGTGTCGGCGTCGGAAGCCAGCCATCGACGTCGAGCTTCCTGAGGTCGGTGATGACCTCTCCGACGACGCTGGAATCGATCGTGCGTTTGCCCAGGGCGTAACCGAGCAGCAGCGCGTTGTCGCACACTGTGTTGATGATTCTGGGTATGCCGGTGCTGAACTCCCAGATGGCCGGAAAGGTCTCCGGGTCGAACAGGTCGGGGGAGCCGCCAGCGACTGCGAGCCGGGCGCTCAGGTAGCTCGGCAACTCTTCGCGCTGGAGCGGCTCCAGGCGACGGCGGACGGAGATCCGTTGCTTCAGCTGGCGAAGACTGGGGTCGGCGAGCTTCTCGGCGAGCTCCGGCTGTCCAGACAAGACGATCTGAAGGATCTTGTCTTCGGAGGTCTCGAGGTTCGACAGGAGTCTCAGCGACTCCAATACGTCGGAGTCTAGGTCCTGCGCTTCATCGATGACCAGGATCGTGTTGCGCCCCTCCGAATACGCCGCCAGGAGGAACTCGTTCAGGCGCTGCAGCATGGCGAGCTTTCGCCCGGACGGTGCGGTGATCCCGAGCTCGCTCAGCGTGTACTCGAGAATTTCTTCGAAGGTGGCGTTCGGGTTGAATAGGAAGACCGAGACGATGTCGTCGCCCAAGTCGTCGAGGAGCTTGCGGAGCAGGGTCGTTTTGCCGGTTCCGGCCTCCCCCAGCATGGCAATGAAGCCTTTGCGCTCCCGAACGCCGTAGCTGAGGCTCGCCAGCGTCTCGCGGTAGGCGTCATTCCAATAGAGAAACCGAGGGTCAGGGGTCTGACTGAACGGCTTCTCATTGAGACCGTAGAACTCGAGGTACATACGTTCGTTCCGACGTTCGGTACATCGGCCAGAGGAGGCTCGCGCTGGAGCAAATAGCTGAGCTGCCGACAAGGCTCTGGGCCGACGGGCCTCGGACAACTCGTATCTTGCGCAGGTGCAAGCCTTCAGCGCCACCGAGTTTGTAGCAGAAGCAACGCGGCCAGCGCCACGACTGACCAGGCGAACAGGTCGCCAAACTCCTGATACAGGCTGGGGATCTTCAGTAGGCGCACGGGGGCGTTGGTGGCCGCTTCGACCCAAGTGGGCAGCACCAGGGTCACGGCCCCGAGTGGGTCGATGACCGACGTTCGGCCGGTGTTGGTCGCACGGACGAGGAACCGGCGGTTCTCTATGGCGCGCCATAGGCCGAGCGACTCGTGCAGGTCGAGCGCCGCACTGTCTCCGAACCATGCGTCGTTAGCGATGGTGAGGAGCACCGTTGCTCCTTGGCGGCTCGCTTCGCGCACATGGCCGGCGAGCATGTCGTCGTAGCAGACCAGCGCGCCCACCTGGAGCTCCGGCGTGACGTCCAGCACCGTCGGTCCGTCACCCGGCGTGAAGTCGCCGGTGTTCGGACTCAGATCCTTGATCCAAGGGAAGGCGGACGAAAAGGGGAGGAACTCGCCGAACGGCATCAGGACCAGCTTGTCGTACCGGCCCCCGATCTCGCCCGTGCGGGTTCGTAGGAAGGCGCTGTTGTACCACTGGGTGTCGTCGCCTGAGCCGTCATGCGAAATGGCGCCGAATACCAATGGCGCGGGCGCACCGGGAAACGGATCGCGCCGCCCGAGGCGGCTCGCTTCGCGCGGGATCGCCCAGCCGACTACGGTTTCGGGCCACACGATCAGGTCGGGTACCGGGTTCAGGTCCAGAGAGAGCCGGCGGTAGCGGTCGACGTTCGCTTGAAAGAGGTTGCCCTGGCCCTTCTCGATCAGCGACAGGTTGCCCTGCACGAGGCCGATGGAGGCCTCCGGGGCTTCTTCCATGGCGGTCCGGACGGTTTCAACGCGAAGGGCACCGTAAACACAAAGAACGACAGCGGCGATCACCGGCGGACCTAGGGCCCAGGGCCGCCGGCGAGCCCGGGTGGCGGCGCTCGCGAACCAGGCCATCACGAAGGACAATCCGTACGGTCCTGTGACGTCTCCGATCTGAACCAGCCAGAGAAGGTTGCGTTGGGAGTGGGCGATCCGCCACGGGAAAAAGTTGGGAAACAGAAACTCGCCGGATATCCAGAGGGCCGGCGCCAACAGGATCGACGCTCGCGGCCCTGCCCACCGCAGTAGGGCTCCGACCAACCCGAACGGTATGGCCGTAAACGCGATCAGGGCGCTATAGAAGAAGATGGCTACGGCAATCGGAAAGCCGCCGAATCGGTCTATGGTCTCGACGAGCCAGGCACAGGCCGTGCCGTTGGCGGCGATGCCCACGATCCAGCCGTCAATGAACGCGGTCCGTTTGCGCGCGGCGTGGGGAGCGAGGGCGAACAGGGGGGTGAGGCCGATCCAGGCGAACGGCCACGCTCGGGGGTCGAGAAACGCGATTGCGATCGCGAGTCCGCCGAGGACCATCCAGAGTCTGCGCACGACGGATCGGCGGAACGACCTGGGCTCGGGAGTCTCCATGGTCTCGGCCACCGGGGGTTAGGCAGTAGCGTGTGCTCGTGGCAGTGTAAATCCGTGCCGCTCGCTTTGCCGCCAGGCGCAGCCACCGAGCCGCTTCCGCTGGCGGCCCGCAACGTTCTCGCAGAGCTCATGACGGAGAGCCTGCTGCACGCCGAACATCGGGTCGTTCTCGAAGCGGCGCTCGGTGTTGCTCAGGGCCACTCTGCTTCAGGCGGCGCCGCGCTGGCCGCTGCGTCGGCGGCCTTGCACGCAGCGGGCCTCGAGACCGGAAGCAGCTGGAGGGCCACGGCGGTGGCGAAGTTGCGCTCCTACATCGACGTGGCGGCCCGGGGGCCGCTGGGTGGTGCCCTCGTGGACCGACTCGCGCAGGCGCACCACCTGTTTGCGGCGGGCCTCTTCTTCGAGGTTCACGAGGTCCTAGAACCCGCCTGGCTCGAAGCGCAGGGCGACTCGAAGGCTCGGCTGCAGGGCCTCATTCAGGCCGCGGTCGCCTGGCACCACTTCGAGGCGTCGAATGCGCGCGGGGCTGCGTCGCTCGCTCGCGCCGCGTCCGACAAGCTCCGAGGTTCCCCGGCAGTTTGGCACGGATTCGGGATGGAGGAGGTCGCTACCGCGATCTCGCGGTGGGCGGACTGGCTCGAATCGGGGGCGTGCGGTGATGCGCCGGAGCGACCGTTTGCGCAGGTCGACCGCAGATGAGCCGGGGGGCGCGGCTTCGCGGGGTGTGCGCGTCGACCCGCGTGGTGGTGCTCGTCTGCAGCGTTGCGCTCGGTGGCCTGACCGTCACCGCGCTGCTCCCACTGTGTGATCTTCTGTTCTCGTGCGGATGTGAGTGGCCCTGGGCGGGTGGGATCGACCACTGCAACATCTTCGAAGATGGGCAGCCTCATTGTCCGTGGTGCCTCTATCCCCGCACGGCAGATCTATCGCTCGCTGCGATCTTGGCTGCGCAGGTGCTTGGTGTGTGGGCGGTGGCGCACCGAGGTTCTGGCATGCTCGCGCCGCTTCTGGGAGGAGTCCTCGGCGGTGCCGCGGCCGCGGTGGCCGCGAGGCGCGTCGTCGCGTGGTGGGCGGGCTATCCGTTGTGACCTAGGCGGCGGGCCCACGCGCGGTCAGGAGACCGTCCACGTGTCGCCGGTGTAGATCAGGGCTTCGAGATCGCCCGCGTTGGGTTGTTCGCGCGCATGGCGAAGCTGTTCCTGCAGGCCCTCTTCGTACACGGGCCGGTCGACGTCATAGATCACGCCGATCGGCGTGGGGAACTCCGGAGCGGTCATCTGGCCAAGCAGGTACGCGAGGACCGGGTTCTTCACGTCGTGGATGAGTATGTCGTTCGCATCGACGTCGGCCACGCGCACGACTTCGGGCCGCATGCCGTTCATCCGGATGCCCTGGGCACGATCCTTGCCGAAGATCATCGGCTTTCCGTCCTCGAGGATCAGTTGGTGATCGGCTTTGGTGCCCCGGTTGGTCACGTCGTCGAAGGCGCCATCGTTGAAGATGTTGCAGTTCTGGAGAATCTCGACGAACGACGCGCCGTGATGGGCGTGCGCTCGGCGGACGATCTCTTGAAGGTGCTTGGCTTCGACGTCGATGGATCGCGCGATGAACGTGGCCTCGGCGCCCAGCGCCAGGACGAGCGGCTTGAACGGATTGTCGATCGATCCCTCCGGGGAGGATTTCGTGACTTTGCCTGGCTCCGAGGTCGGCGAGTACTGGCCCTTCGTCAATCCATAGATCTGGTTGTTGAAGAGCAGGAGGTTCACGTCGAGATTCCGACGAAGGATGTGGATCAGGTGGTTGCCGCCGATGGAGAGAGCGTCTCCGTCTCCGGTGACGATCCATACCGAAAGTTCCGGACGGCTCATCTTGATTCCGGAGGCGATGGCGGGCGCGCGGCCGTGCAGAGTGTGGAAGCCGTACGTGTTCACGTAGTAGGGGAATCGGCTGGAGCAGCCGATTCCCGACACGAAGACGTAGTTCTCCCGGGGGATCCCGAGGTCTGGGAGTACACGCTGCACCTGGGCGAGGATCGCGTAGTCACCGCAGCCGGGGCACCAGCGGACTTCCTGGTCGGACTCGAAGTCCTTCCGGGTGAGCTTTGCCGGCTCGTTGAGGTTCGCGATGGACATCGTTCAGCCCTCCTCCAACAACTTCTTCACGCGCGAGATGATCTCTTGGACCTTGAAGGGTCGACCCTGGATCTTGTTGAAGCCGACTGCGTCGACGAGGTACTCGGCTCGAACGATCTTGAGGAGGTGGCCCATGTTCATCTCCGGCACCAGCACATGCTTGAAGCGACTCAAGACGTCTCCGAGGTCGGGCGGTAGCGGGTTCAGGAAGCGAATGTGCGCCTGTGACACCGCGAGGCCTTCCTTGAGCAGGCTTCGTACGCCGGCAGTGATCGCGCCGTAGGTGCTGCCCCAACCCAGGACGAGGACGTCTCCGGACTCGGGGCCGATGAGTTCCGTCGGCGGGATCTCGCGGGCGACTCCGGCGATCTTCTGCTCGCGAAGGCGAACCATTTGTTCATGGTTCATGGGGGCGTAGCTGATGTTGCCGGTAAGGTACTCCGATTCGATACCGCCAATGCGGTGCTCGAGGCCGGGCGTGCCCGGCACGACCCATGGGCGCGAGAGGGTGTCGGGGTCGCGAACGTAGGGGTAGTAGCCCTGGGCCTCGGTTCGGTACTCGACCTTCAGGTCGGGCAGGTCCTCGATCTTCGGCAGGAGCCATGGCTCCGCGCCGTTCGCGAGGTAGCCGTCAGAGAGCAGATAGACCGGCGTCATGTACTTCGTGGCGATCTTTACGGCCTCGATCGCGATCTCGAAGCAGTCGGACGGAGTGGATGGCGCGAGTACGACGACGGGTGCGTCTCCGTGGCGGCCATAGAGTGCAGCTAGCAGGTCCGCTTGCTCGGTCTTGGTCGGTAGGCCCGTCGAGGGGCCGCCGCGTTGAATGTCACATACGATCAGGGGCAATTCGGTCTTGACGGCGAGCCCGATCGTTTCAGACTTCAGGTCGATACCGGGTCCGCTGGTGGTGGTGACGGCGAGCGCACCGCCAAAGGCTGCTCCGAGAGCTGCGCCCACGCCAGCAATCTCGTCTTCCGCCTGGAAGGTGGTGACGTCGTAGCCCTTGTAGGTGGCGAGCTCGTGCAGGATGTCACTCGCCGGCGTGATCGGGTAGGAGCCGAGGTACAGGGGGAGCTGGGCGCGTCGTGCCGCCGTGACCAGCCCGATGCAAAGGGCCGCGTTTCCGGTGATGTTCCGGTACGTGCCCGGCCGAATCTCTGCGGGACGCACTTCGTACTGGCAGGCGAACATCTCCGAGGTTTCCCCGAAGGCATGGCCGGCTTTGAAAGCACGCCTGTTGGCGTCGAGCAGGCTCTCGTTCTTCGCGAAGCGCGCCGAGATGAAGTTCAGCACCGGCTCGAGCGGACGCTGATAGAGCCACGTCATCAGACCAAGGGTGAAGAAGTTCTTGCACCGCAGAACGTGTTTGTTGGAGAGCCCACTGTCCTTGAGCGCGAGCGTGGTCATTCTTGCGATGTCGAGCGAGAACAGCTGGTAGCGATCGAGCGAGCCGTCGGTCAGGGGGTTCTGAGCGTATCCGGCCTTCTTCAGGTTCAGGTCGCTAAAGGCCTCGCGGTCCAGGATGAGGATGCCGTTGGTCGGAAGATCTTCGAGGTTTGCCTTCAGCGCCGCCGGGTTCATCGCGACGAGGACGTCGGGGTTGTCGCCCGGCGTGAAGATCTCGTGGTGCGAGAGATTGACCTGGAAGCCCGAAACGCCGGCGAGCGTCCCGGCAGGCGCGCGGATCTCGGCCGGGAAATCCGGCAGTGTGCCGATGTCGTTGCCGGCGAGGGCGGACGCATTGGTGAACTGGGTGCCCGTCAGCTGCATGCCGTCGCCGGAATCGCCGGCAAACCGAATGACGACGGTCTCGACCTCTTGGGTATCTTTGCTCGCCGGCGATGTCGTCTGGCCGTCGTTCATCAGCTGCCCTTCCTCCTCGGCCGACTGGGACGGCCCCGCGCCACGTGCTCGCAAGAGGGATACAGTTGGGTTGGGGTCCTTTCAACGCGGCGTTTGCTCTGAAGGCTCCATTTCTCGGGGAGGTTTTCCGGCTCGCCGGGCTTGCTCTGTCTGGCGGATTGGGAAACACCCCGTGATCGCCGCTGGGTGGCGGGTAAGAGGGGGCATGTCGGTGAAACGAGTGGTTCGGGAGACGCCCATTGAGGTTGCGGGGTTTCGCTTCGGCGCGGCCGCGTGCGGAATCAAAGCGAGTCGGCGTGCAGACTGCGGGCTGATCGTTGCGGACGAGCCCGTGACCGCGGCGGCCGTGTTCACGCGCAATCGGTTTGCCGCGGCGCCGGTGGTCCTTGGCCGCGAGCGCGTGCGGTCGGGCCGCCTTCAGGCGCTTTTCATCAATAGCGGCAACGCAAATGCCTGTACCGGCCGACAGGGGCTGGTCGACGCCCGCCGGACCTGCCGCGTCGTCGGTGGGCACCTGGGCCTGTCGCCGGACCTGGTGGCACCCTCGTCGACCGGCGTGATCGGGGTGCCGCTGCCCATGGCGCGGTTGGAGCGCGGCGCCGCTGCTGCGGTCAAGAACGCCAGTTCTCGGGGTATCTGGCGATTTGCGCGTGCGATCCGCACCACGGACGCGTTCTCCAAGCTCTCTGCGGAGACCGTCCGCATCGGGGGGCGCTCCATCACCGTAGTGGGAGTCGCCAAGGGGGCCGGGATGATCGCGCCCGACATGGCGACCCTTCTCGTCACGATCCTGACGGACGCGGCCGTCACCGCGGCGCAGGCGCGGTGGCTTGCTCGCGAAGTCGCCGGGGGCTCGTTCAACGAGTTGAGCGTCGACGGGGATTCCTCGACGAACGACAGCCTGTACGTCCTAGCGAGCGGTCATGCCGGCAACGCGATCGCGCGAGATCGCGGCTCGCTCGAGGCGTTGCGTAGAGCAGCCGTCGGGGTGGGCGATTCGCTGGCGAGAATGGTGGCGCTCGACGGGGAGGGCGCGACGAAGGCGGTGTCGATCGAGGTCTCCGGCGCGGCGTCGACCTCGGCTGCACGCCAGGTCGCAGAGACGGTTTCCAGGTCTCTTCTCGTGAAGACCGCGTTTCATGGCGCTGACCCGAACTGGGGCCGAATCGCGTGCGCCGTCGGCTACAGCGGCGTCGCGTTCGAGCCCACTGCGGTCTCCATCTCGATCGACGACGTGACTGTATTCCGCCGAGGTGCTGGTCTGAGCGGGGTGGCCGCGCGGGCCCGCAGACGGATGAAGCGCGAGGAGTTTTCCGTCCGCATCAAGATCGGAAGCGGACCTGGGCGGGCTCGCATGATCACCTCGGATCTCTCGCCTGCGTACGTGCGTTTCAACTCGGCGTACACGAGTTGATCGTCAGTTGAGCTGGTACTTCTCGATCTTGCGATACAGCCTCTGGCGATCGATCCCCAGAATCCGCGCTGCCTCATTCTTGTTGCCGCTCGCCTCGTGCAACGCCGTCACGATGAGTTCGCGCTCGGCCTCCTCTAGGGTCTGCAACTTGGGCGGCGCCTCGCGCGATGCCGTCACTTCGGCGCCCCCTAGCGTCGGGCCAAGTGCGGGTTCGATGTCGGCGATGTCGATCTCGGCGGCATCCGAGACCGCGAACGCTCGTTCGATCACGTTCTGAAGCTCGCGCGCAGTCCCCGGCCACGGGTACGCGAGGAGTCGAGCGCGCGCCCGCGCGGAGATCGTCTTGGGGTCGACGCCGTAGCTCGCGGCCATTTTTTCGACGAAATGCTCGATCAACGGCTCGACGTCCTCGGGCCTCGCGGTCAGCGATGGCAGCTCGAGCCTGACGACGTTCAGGCGATAGAAGAGATCTTCACGGAAGCGTCCCTCACTCATCTCTTGGCGAAGGTCCTTGTTTGTGGCTGCGACGATCCGGACGTCGACCTTCTTGGGGCGCGTCGCCCCAACCGGGAGGACTTCCCGCTCTTGCACGGCTCGCAGAAACTTCACCTGTAGCCCGAGAGGAATCTCGGACACTTCGTCGAGAAAGAGGGTGCCGCGATGTGCCGCCTGGAAGAGGCCCTCCTGGTCGCCGACGGCGTCGGTGAACGCGCCCCGCCGATGGCCGAAGAGTTGGCTGTCGAGGAGTGTCTCGGAAACGGCGCCGCAGTTCACGGCAACGAAGGGGCCGGCTGACCAGGGAGAGCGTGCGTGCAGTGTGCGTGCGACGAGCTCCTTCCCAGTGCCGCTCGCGCCGGTGATCAGTACCGTGCTCTTGTTCTTGCTGACGCTTTCGATGATGTCGTAGACCGCACGCATGGGCGCGCTGTTTCCGACGAGCGCCCCGTACCGTTGATGGCGCTTCACTTCGCGTCGGAGATCGGAGACCTCGCGTCGAAGCGCACGCATTTCGAGCTGGCGGTCGATGACGAGCTTCAGCTCGTCGGGGTTGCACGGTTTGATGAGATAGTCTGCCGCACCGTGCTTCATCGCGTCGACCGCCGATTGGATCGTTCCGTATCCGGTCAGCACGATCGTCGACGGCCTCGCGGTCAGATCGGCGACCTCGCGCAGGAGGGTCATGCCGTCCATCACGGGCATGTTGAGATCGGTGATCATGACGTCGACGGCCTCTCGGCCCAGCACTTCGAGCGCCGCCGTTCCGTTGTCTGCCGTGAGGACGACGTGGCCTTGTCTTGCGAGGATGCGCGAGATCGTGACGAGCTGATTCGGTTCGTCGTCGACCACCAGGATGCAGGGGGCCCGCGGAACGCTCATGGCTTGCCATCCGCGGGTGGGACGCCGTCGGCGTCCAGTTCGATCGAGAACGTGGTGCCGCTGCCCGCAGTGCTGGACACATCGAGCGTCCCGCCGGCGTTCGTGATCACCGAGTGTACGACGGACAGGCCGAGGCCGGTTCCTTCGCCGGGGTCCTTCGTCGTGTAGAAGGGGTCGAAGATCCGAGCGAGGCGCTCGGCGGGGATCCCGACGCCGGTGTCACTGATGGAGAGCCCGACCCGGCTGCTGCTGGCCTGGTGCGTTGCGACCCGGAGTTCCCCGCCGTGCGGCATCGCCTGCACGGCGTTGGTGATGAGGTTGAGCAGCACCTGGCGCATGCCGTTCTCGCTCACCCGGCAACGGTGAACGTCGCTCAGGTTCGTTCGCGGACGCACGCCGCTGTTCTGGAAATGCTTGTTCATCAGCTTCAGCGTCTGCGTGATCATTCGGTTCACGTCGACGCTCTGCATCTCGGTGGTGCTGTCGCGGGAGAACTCGAGAAGGTTGTTGATGATCTCTTGTGCTCGTCCCATCTCCGATCGCGCGATCTGCAGGTCCTCCTCGACCTCCGCCGGCGGGTTCGGCAGGAGTTCTCCCAGGTCGTACAGCGCGTTCATGATGATGCCGAGGGGATTGCGGATCTCGTGTGCGATACCGGCGGCGAGCTGGCCGATGGCCGCCATCTTTTCCGACTGAATCAGCTGGATCTCGAGCCGCCGGCGTTCGGAGAGGCGAGCCTCGACGAAGAAATCCGTGATGTGCAGCACGCGCTCCCACAGAGCCTGGTCGAGAAGGTCGAGGAGTTCCGCAAGCAACACCGTGTCGCGCATCTCGCGGCGCAGGAGGTCGGCGAGGATCTGTCGGATCTTGAGCTGGCTCGCCAGGAAGCGTGAGGGGGGGTGCTCTGCAATGAAACCCCCTCGGGCGTGCTCGCGCAGCACCGCGTAGGTTTCCACGTCCTCGGGATTGCGGACGTGTGCGAGCCAGCGCGCCTGCGCCTCCCGCATGTCCTTTGCCAGGAAGTCGAGCTCTTCATCGTCGATCTCGAATGCGGGTCCGATTGCATCGGCCCAGAGCCGCGCGGTCTCGTCGCTGTGCTCCTCCATGAAGCGCGCGAGCTCGCGCCGAACGGGCGTCTCCCCGGGGAAGGTCAACACTCCGCACCCGCGCAGGTAGGACTGGATCCGGCCGAGGTGCTCTTGGAGAGTTGGGAGTTCGGGGCGCCCCCCTGGTCCCATCGGTCGATCCGCCATGGCCCAGACAATAGATGTTTGAGGCAAAGCCGCAAAAGTCGTAGAAAAATTGTGTGCGTAGGCGGCCGCGTTGACCGAGCAAGCCGACCCGCCGTCTACTGGGCGCCCCGACCCTGATGGCGAGTTGATGGCACGGGTTCGCGCGGGCGACCGGGACGCCTACCGGCAGCTCTATGAGAAGCACCTCGGTCCGATCGTCCGGTATGCGGCCAAGTTTACCGGGAATCGTGCGCGCGCCGAGGAGCTGGGGCAGGACATCTTTCTCCAGGTCTACCGCGCCCGTGAGCGTTGGGAGCCGCGGGCTCGGTTCACGACCTGGCTGTACACGATTGCGCACAATCTGTGTCTCAATGAGGTCCGTCGGTTCGACTACCGGGGCCGGATCGGGCCCCTCGAAAACCCCGCTGGCGAGCCGCTCGACCTGCCCGACGCCAGGGCCCTGGCGGGTGAGGCGGCCGTGTCGGGCCACCAGTTCTCGGAGCGCCTCCGCGTGCTCGTGGCCGAACTGCCGGAGGCGCAGAGGACCGCGTTGCTTTTGAGCCGGGTCGAGGACCTGCGCTACGAGGAGATCGGCACCGTGCTCGGATGTACGGAACAGGCGGTGAAGAGCTTGATTTTTCGTGCAACCCGCCGTCTCAGGGAGGGTTTGAAGGAATGGATCCAGGACGAGCGATGAGCTGCGAAGAAGTACGTGAAGAATTGGTCGCTCTGCTCGACGGCGAACTCGATCCGACGGTGGCAGCGGCGGTCGGAGAACACGTGGCGTCGTGTGCCGAGTGCGCCGACGAGCAGCGGGCCTTGCGAGCGACGCAGACTCTGGTCCGCGGGGAGTTGGCACGGGAGGAGCCTGTCGAGTCCCGGTTCGATGCTCTCTGGGCGATGGCGAACGCACCGCAGGTTGAGAAGCGGCGTCCTCGCGCGTCGCGGCTCGCGGCCGCAGCCCGGCGCGTCGGAGGCTCGGGGCGGGGTCGGAAGATCTCGGTCGCTCTGGCCGCGGCAGCCGCCCTCGCGCTGTTCGTCCGTCAGCTGCCTCCGCCGACCGCTCCGGTCACTGCTCCGGCCCAACCGTTCGTGGAGAGCGAGTCGCTGGCCGCACCGCTCGTGGCCGGTGGGGCGCCTACACTGGCCCCGGAGCTTCGCGAGAATCCGGACATGTTCGTCGACTTCGTCATCGTGCGCCGTCTGGAGAAGCTTCGTCTCCTGCCGGACCTACTCGAGGGCGACGGGCTTGGTGACCCCGATGCTGGCGTGGGCCGCACCTGATGCGCGCGTTGTTGCGGGGAGTGGCCGTGGGGTTCGTATTGTCGTGCTGCGTCACGCCGGCGGCAGCGCAGGGCGTTCAGCTGGCGCAGGATTGGGACCAACTGTCGCCCGCGGACCGGCAGAAGGCGCAAGAGAAGTACGACATCTACAAGAAGATGCCACGGTCTCGGCAGCAGGAGATCCAGCGCAGCTACCAGGAGTGGCAGGGCATGCGGCCGTCCGAAAAGGCTGCGATCCGTCGCAACTACAAGGCGTACCGAGATCTGACACCGCAGCAGCGTCGGGCGGTCGGAGAACGCTACCAAGGGAAGCGCGGCGCTCCCTGACGAGAAGCGCCCCGCGCGTCATGGTAGAAGGCCTCGCATGAGCGAGGAAGTGTTCGAGCTCGAGGCGCCCTTCGAGCCCGCTGGAGATCAGCCGGCGGCGATCGAGGAGATTGCGGCGGGGCTCGCATCGGGCACGAAGCACCAGACCCTTCTGGGTGTCACTGGGTCGGGCAAGACGCTCACCATGGCGCACATCGTCGCGCGGCTGAACCGGCCGACGCTGGTCATGGCGCCGAACAAGACGCTCGCCGCTCAGCTCTACAGCGAGTTCAAGGAGTTCTTTCCAAAGAACCGGGTTCGGTATTTCGTCAGCTACTACGACTACTTCCAGCCGGAGGCATACGTTCCCTCGACGGACACGTTCATCGAGAAGGACTCGTCGATCAACGATGTGATCGACAAGATGCGTCACTCGGCGACGAAGGCTCTCCTAGAGCGTCGCGACGTGCTCATCGTCGCCAGTGTCTCGTGTATCTACGGCTTGGGGTCACCGGAGAAGTACTTCGAGCTGATCGTCTTTCTTGAACGTGGCGAGACGATCGATCGCGACGCGATGCTCAAGAAGCTCGTGGACATTCAGTATCAACGCAACGATATCGACTTCCACCGAGGCACGTTCCGGGTTCGCGGGGACGTGGTCGAGATTTTCCCTGCCTACGAGGATGCGAGCGCGCTCCGGGTCGAGTTCTTCGGTGATACGATCGAAGCGATCACCGAGTTCGATCCGCTGCGCGGACGAAACCTGCGGGGGCTTGCGCGGGTGGGAGTCTATCCGGCTAGCCACTATGTGACGACGCGAGACAAGCTCGAAGACGCGGTGAAGTCGATTCGTGCCGAGCTGACCGAGCGCCTCCTGGAGTTGCGAGCCGAGGACAAGCTGCTCGAAGCACAGCGTCTCGAGCAGAGAACCGTGTTCGACCTCGAGATGCTGGCCGAGATGGGCTTCTGCAACGGGATCGAGAACTACTCCCGTCACATGGACGGGCGGTCGGAGGGCGAGCCGCCCGCGACGTTGCTCGACTACTTCCCGGATGACTACCTCCTCGTCCTCGATGAGAGTCATGTGACGGTGCCGCAGGTCGGGGGGATGTATCGCGGAGATCGCTCCCGGAAATCCACACTCGTCGAGTTCGGGTTTCGTCTGCCGTCGGCTCTCGACAACCGGCCGCTCAACTTCGACGAGTTCGAGAACCGGGCTCATCAACGCGTCTACGTCTCGGCCACGCCGGGCGATTACGAACTCGAGAAGAGCGAGGGGCTCGTTACCGAGCAGGTGATCCGCCCGACGGGCCTGATGGATCCCGAGATCGAAGTGCGCCCAGCCAGATCGCAGGTCGATGATCTGCTCGAGGAGATCCGGAAACGGATCGAGGTCTCGGAGCGGGTGCTCGTGACGACTCTGACGAAGAAAATGGCGGAGGACCTGACCGATTATCTTCAGGATGTTGGCGTCGGGGTGAGGTACATTCACTCGGATGTCGACACCATCGAGCGTGTCGAGCTCATCCGCGGTTTGCGCCGTGGCGACTTCGACGTCCTGGTCGGCATCAACCTCTTGCGCGAAGGGCTCGACATCCCAGAGGTCTCGCTGGTGGCGATCCTCGACGCCGACAAGGAGGGCTACCTCCGGTCGACGCGCTCATTGATTCAGACGATTGGGCGCGCGGCACGGCACGTGAACGGGCGAGTGTTTCTGTACGCCGATCGCATTACGGACTCGATGCGGCGGGCACTGGACGAGACGAGTCGACGACGCGAGATACAGAGGCTCTACAACGTGGAGCACGGGATCACGCCCGAGTCTGTCAAGAAAGCAATTGGTTCGCCACTCGTCGAGGTGTACGAGGCGGACTACTCGACGGTGTCTCTCTCGGGTGGGGGCGAAGCCGGCGCGGAGACTACGAGCGTCGTGGAGCTTCGCCGTGAGATGCGCGAGGCGGCGGAGGCGCTCGAATTCGAGCGCGCCGCGGAGTTGCGCGACCGCATTCAGCAGCTCTCGGGCGACGGCGGCCAGGCCAGCCTGGCCGCAGAGGGCAGCCCCACAGGTCGGCGTGACTCCAAGAAGACCGCGGGACGACGAGCGCCGAGGCGGCGTCGGTGACACCACGGTCGCCGGCGGACGACCGCCCGGCGGATCGCCTCGGCGTACAACTCGACGCGGTCCCGCCGCGTCCGGGCGTCTACCTCCTCAAGGACCGAAAGGGCGGGGTTCTTTACGTCGGCAAGGCAAAGAGTCTCCGCGCTCGCGTACAGAGCTACTTTCGAGGGGGCGACGGTCGTTACCAGATCGAGTTCCTCGTGAAGAAGGTCGCGGACGTCGAATGTTTGGTGACCCGAAACGAGAAAGAGGCGCTGATCCTCGAGAATAACCTGATCAAGCAGTACAAGCCGCGCTACAACGTTCGGCTGAAGGACGACAAGTCCTACGTCAGCGTCAAGATCACCACGCGTGACGAGTGGCCGCGGGTTCTCGTGACCCGCAAGATCGTCAAGGACGGAAGCCGCTACTTCGGCCCGTTCCACTCGGCCTCGGCCGTGCGGGGGACGATCGACGTGATCCGTAAGGTGTTCCCGTTGCGCACGTGCAGCGACGCGGTGTTCCGGAACCGTTCGCGGCCCTGTCTCGAGTATCAGATCAAGCGATGTCTCGCGCCGTGCGTTCTCTCGGTCGATCGGCAGGAATACGAACAGCATCTTCGATCGGCCGCGCTTCTGCTGGAAGGGCGTGATTCCCAACTCACGGGCCTACTCGAGGAGCGGATGCGGCTTGCGTCCGAAGGGCTTCGGTTCGAGGAGGCGGCCCGGCTGCGAGACCAGATCCGCGCGATCGAGAAGACGGGGGAACAGCAGCAGGTCGTGGCCCATGCGGGAGTCGATCAAGACGTTTTCGGGCTCTACCGCGAGGGTGGATTCATCGAGATTCAGGTTCTGCTCGTGCGGGCGGGGCGGCTGACGGCGAACCAGTCGTTTGGCTTCACCGATTGGGCGTTCCCGGATGACGAGGTGCTCGGGGCCGTTCTGACGCAGTTCTATCAAGGCAACCGCTCGATCCCGCGCGAGGTTCTGCTCCCGACGCCGCTGGAGGATCAACCGGCGCGGGTCGAATTGCTCCGAGAGCGCCGGGCTGGCGCCGTCGAGATACTGGAGCCGAAGCGCGGCGCCAAGCGGGCGCTCGTGGCGTTGGCGACCGAGAACGCGCGGCAGGCGTTCTTCGAGCGACGGGATGCGCAGGAGCGGCTCGCCCACACTTCGGAGGAGCTTCGTCAGCGGCTACATCTTCGAAGTGCCCCCAAGCGTCTGGAATGCGTCGACATCTCAACCTTCCACGGAGATGAGACGGTGGGCTCGGTCGTCGCCTTTGACGAGGGGCGTCCCGATACCGGGCGGTACCGGCGTTATCGGATTCGTACAGTGGTCGGCACCGACGACTTCGCGAGCCTCCGAGAGATGCTTTCTCGGCGCCTGGCGGCCGGACTTCGGCGCGATGATCTGCCGGATCTCCTGGTGATCGACGGCGGGCGCGGCCAACTCGCCGTTGCCATGGCTGTTTGCGGGGAGCTGGGTGTAGAGGGCCTCGACGTCGTCGGGTTGGCGAAGTCGCGCGCGGTGCGTGACGCGCGAGCGGTCGAGGTCTCGCGCGTAGAGGAGCGGGTCTTTCTGCCGGGGCGCACCAATCCGGTGGTTCTGGCGCGGAACTCGAACGCGCTGTTCCTCTTGCAGCAGGTGCGGGACGAGGCGCACCGGTTCGCCATCACCTACCACAAGAAGTTGCGTGACCGGGCGCGCCTGCGATCGCCCCTCGACGACATTCCGGGAGTCGGGGCGACTCGGCGCAAGGCGCTTCTGAAGCACTTCGGCAGCGTCGCGCGCGTGCGGTTGGCGAGCATGGAGGCCGTTTCCGCGGTGCCTGGCATCGGGCGCGCAATGGCCGAGTCGATCAAGGCCGCACTCGACGAGATGTAGTTCGAGCCGTCACGGGCGCCCTTTCGAGGACGCCCTCGCAACGGCACAAGTGGCTCGTGCGCTCGGACGTTCGACCGCGTTCGCGCGATGCCCGGCGCGGGGGCGTAGCGCTCTCCCGGCGCCGCCCGCTTCCGTGGCGCTGGTGGCTGCCGACCGCGGTCGTCGGGGTGGCGCTCGGCGCGGAGGCGACGATAGTCTTCGGCGAGACGGCGCGGGCTCCCCTCGTGATGGCGCTTCTCTTGGCACCGTTCGGTCTCGTGGCGCACCGGCGCGTCGGGTCGCTGCTCCTTGTTGGGGCGGTCCTGGCCTTGGTGGGACATGCCCAGGCGTCGGGTCTGGTACGCCGGCCTCCGGCTGTCGTGGGAGAGGCTCTGGGGGCGCGCGTGGTGCGCGGTCGGGTCCGAGACATTCGCAGTGGCACGTGGGGCGGGCGGGCGCGCTGGGCGCGGCTCGAGATCGAGGTGTTGTCGACGGCCCGTCCCCGCGGGGGACCTCGAGCGGGCGACGGCATTCGGCTATCGATCGGTCGCAGCGACGGGTCCTGGGAGCTCGGGGATGCGATCGAAGTCCGGGTGAAGCCGCGGCCCGCGCGCGGCTTTTGCAACGATCGCCGCGACGGCTGGACACGTTGGCTCGCCAAGCGAGGCGTTGGCTGGACGGCTTGGGTACGGGACGACGGTGCAGTGACGCGAGCAGCTCCTGAGGCGAATGGCTCGCTCGGGTCGCGCTCTGCTCAGCTGCGCGGGCACATCGGCCGTGCGATCGACGGGAGCGTTGGGGATCCCGCGGCCGCCGTGCTGCGCGCGCTGGTGATCGGAGACAAGGGTAGACTCACCGCGGACCTGCGAGAGACGTTCGCCAGGACGGGTACGGCGCATCTTCTGGCCGTATCGGGGATGCACCTGGCCATTGTTGCCGGAGCTACTTTCGTCGGCGCGAAGTTGGTTCTGGCGCTCGGCGTGGGGCGGTGGGCGGGGTGGCCGCTGGGCCTCGTCGCCGCCCCGATCTCGTTGGCAGTCGCCGCGGCCTACGCGGTTTTGACCGGAGGGGCGGTCGCGACCCTCCGGGCTCTCATCATGGCGTCGTTCGTCTTCGCAGGGTTGTCGCTTCGACGCCGCTCGTCCGCAGTGCCCGCGCTGCTCGCGGCCGCCGGGATTCTCGTGGTCCGAGAACCTGATGTTCTACGGGACCTGTCGTTTCAGCTTTCTTTCGTGTCGGTTGCGGGGCTTCTGGCGGTGGCCACAAGGGTGCGAGGGACTCGTCTTGGTTCGGCGATGGCATCGGGAACCGAGCGCGGGTGGCGCCTGCGTGCGATGGCGTGGACGCTTCGCGGGGTCGTCGCGTCCCTCGCCGCGGGCCTAGCTACGGCGCCGATGGGCGCACACTACTTCGGGGTCGTCTCGCTGGTCGGCGTCGTGGGGAACTTGATCATCGGCCCAATCCTCGGCGTGGGCGCTCTGGGCGCGGCGTTGGCGGGTGCTCTCGTGGTGGGAGTCTCACCTGCGCTGGCGGACGCGTTGTTTCGTTTGGCGGGCGAGCTCGTCGACGTTGCCCTTGCTGTTGCCGGGGTGCTCGGGGCGTCACGCTTCGCGGCGGTGTCGTTGGAGAAACCCGGTGCGGCGTTGGCTGCGGCCAGTACTCTGGCGCTGGCAGCTCTCTTCGTGCCGCGTCGGCCGTGGCGGTGGTTGGCCTGGTCGGGGTGCGTGCTTCTGGCCGCAGCGCCCGGGTGGGCGCTTCAGGGAAAGGCGGGGCTGCGGTTTTCGGTGCTCGATGTCGGGCAGGGCGACGCGTTGCTGCTCGAGTCGGGGAGTGGGGACATCTGGGTCGTGGATGCTGGGGGCCTCGGTGGGGACTTCGACACGGGTGTGGGGGTCGTGCTGCCGGCCCTCTCGGCCCGGCCCGGGCGCCGGCTCCGTGCGGTGGTGCTCACGCACGCGGACCGAGATCACTACGGAGGCCTGCAGGCAATCGTGGAGGCCGGCGCACCGGGCGAGTTCTGGTGGAATGGGCGCGTGTCCGACGGGAGTCGCTTTCGGGCGTTGCGGGCTGCGATCGCCGCGCGCCCGGTCAGCGACCGGGTTCTTGCTGCGGGGACACGCGTCGAGGGCACCGGGCTGGATTGGCTCGTGCTCCATCCTCCGCACGCCGCGACGACGCTGTCGCGCAACGACGCCTCCCTCGTATTCGCGGTCCGCTACGGCGCGACGCGAATCTTGTTGGCCGGCGACATCGAGGCGCGCGGTGAGCGGCTGCTGCGCAAGAGCGGGTACGATCTGTCGGCAACCATCATGAAGGTCCCGCACCACGGGAGTCGGTCGTCGAGCACCAGCCGGCTGCTGGATGCGGTGCAGCCGTCGCTGGCTGTGGCTTCACTCGGGACCTTCAACCGCTTTGGCTTCCCAGCACCCGAAGTGCCAGCGCGATACCGTGCTGGCGGGTCCCGGTGGCGCGCCACCGGGACATGGGGCGAGATCGTGGTGGCCAGTGACGGGCAGCTCGAGCGGGTCGAGACCTGTCGATCGGGGTGATGAAGCGGGGTGCTGCGCTCAGTGTCGCTGTTCGACCTTGCGGCCGAACGTCACCTCGCCCTTGTCGATCCGGATCGAGAATCCACATTCGGGACTGGTACACACCCATGCCTTGAACATGACTGTGGCGCCCTCCTGCCCATAATCCGAGAGCGGGATCAACAACCCCCCGTTGCACTTCTGGCACTTCGGCAACTCCATCGACCACCTCCTCTGGGCAACCCCCGCTTCGCCACGGTATAGGATTTTGTCATGTCCCAAATCAAGGATACCGCTCGATGGGTCCCGTCTGGGTCGTCAACAACTCTTCGGCAACAGGGCCCGATCGCGATAGACGGTCAGATCTCGGGCCTTCTAACGAGGAGAAATCGACTTCTCGAGGATCTTGCCGTGGTCGACCAGAAGCTCGCCGAACTCCGGGCCGTAGTGAGCGCCCGCGCCGGGGGCGACGAGGGGGAGGACGAATCGCGGTGGTTTCCGATCCGTGGCGACCAACTCGTGGCTGGCGGTTTCGTCGCTCCGGCTGGTTTGGATCAGGAGGACTTGAACCGGCGCGTCGGTAGGATCCTGGTCGACGAGAGACGCCACGGGCAGCCCGTGGATGGGCTCGAACTCCTAGTGGCCTTCCAGCCGGCAGGCGGCCGCGTCCTCTCCGTACGGACGAGGCGCGCGGGAGAGCCGGACTGGGTGCGGCGGTTCGAAGCTGGGGTGCCGGGACATTAGCGGAGCTAGGGCGATCCCGGCCTCGCCGGGGCAGCCCGCTTAGCCGTCGCCGTCGGCGGCAGGGTCGGCCTGGCCACCGTGATCGTCATCGCGAGTCGACGTGATCTCGATTTCCCACTCGCCGCGTGCGAGGTTTCGATCGGCCCGGAGCTCGACGGAGACGCCGAGATCCTTGCGCACCTCGGCCACGCCCTTCTGGAATCGCTTACGCAGCGCCTCGGCCAGCTCGGTCGAGAGCTTCACGCGGAGTGAGGCGGCGTTCTCGGCTACACCAACATGGCGGCGAACGTCGCGCATGACTTGAGCGGCCAGAGACTCGATCGAGCGCAGGCGGCCGTCGCCCGAGCAGGTGGGGCAGGGGGAGGTGATGAGTTGGCGCAGGTTGTCGCGCGTTCGCTTGCGCGTCATCTGCACGAGGCCCAACTCCGAGATCCGCAGGATGTTGGTGCGGGCCTTGTCTCGCTTGACCGCCTCCGCGAGAGACTCGCTCACCTTCTTGCGGTTCGCGGCCTTCTCCATGTCGATGAAGTCGATGATGATGATGCCGCCAATGTTCCTCAGCCGGAGCTGATCGATCGAGACCCGGGCGGCTTCGAGATTGGTCTTCAGGACCGTTTCCTCGTGCGTGCTCTTGCCGACGAACCGGCCGGTATTGACGTCGATCGTGGTCAGCGCTTCGGTCTGGTCGAAGACCAGGTACCCGCCGGACTTCAGCCACACGCGCCGCTCGAGTCCCCGCCGAACCTGGGTTTCGATGCCGAACCGGTCGAAGATGGGCTCGGTCTGGTCGTAGAGCTCCACCCTGGATTTGAGCTTGGGCTGAAGCACTCCGTCGATGAACTCGATGATCCTGTCGTGGTCGGCGGGGTGGTCGACGACCACCTTGTCGACGTCGGTCGTAAAGAGGTCGCGAATCGACCGAAGTACGATGTCGAGGTCTTCGTGCAGCGGGCTCGGCGCCGGCGAGTCGCTGCTCTTCTTCAGGATGTTGCCCCACAAGCGCCCGAGAAAGCGCATGTCGGCGAGGATCTCCCGCTTGCTGATTCCCTCGCATGCCGTCCGGACGATGTACCCGCCGCTGTCCTTCCGGCGGCCCGATTCCACGATTTCGCGAAGGCGCTTGCGCTCCTTTTCGTCCTCGATCCGCCGAGACACACCCACGTGGTCGGTCGTCGGGGTGTACACGACGAAGCGGCCAGGAAGGGAGGTGTGGGAGGTGATTCGCGCGCCCTTGGTCCCGATGGGCTCCTTCGAGACCTGAACGAGCACCTCCTGCCCGCGACTCAGGACGTCCTGGATCGACGGTTTCGGCGGCGAGTCGTCATCCTCTTCGTCCTCGGCCGGTGCCCCGTCGTCGTAGTCGGACTCGTCCTCCTCCTCGTCGTCGGTCTCGTCGTCGGGGGTCTCCTCCGCGGCCTCGTCGGCGGCTTGGGCCTCGGCCGCAGCCTCCGCGGGCGGGTCCTCAGGGTCTTCCTCGATGTCGAGGTCGGCCTCTTCGGCGAAGGCGGCGAGAGTCTCGCCCTCCTCAGGCACCTGGTCGTCCTCCAGATCGGAGCCCTCGGCGTGCGGGGTGGGGTGCCAGAAGTCCGAGACGTGCATGAAGGCGGCCTTTTCCAGGCCGATGTCGACGAACGCCGCCTGCATCCCGGGAAGGACGCGCAGCACCTTGCCCTTGAACACGTGGCCGACGATCGAGTGGTCCCCGGCGCTTTCGAGGTGCAACTCGGCGAGCGCGTTGCCCTCGATCAGGGCCACGCGAGTCTCGATGGCGGAACTGTTGACGACGATCTGTTTAGGCACTTGAGCTTGCTGCGGCTCGCCGAGGCGATCGGACTCCATTGGTCGGAACGACACGGAGCCGGGCGCGCCCGGAGTGGAAAGGGGCCACCCCCACGGCGGGGTGGCGTGCAGTGCAAGGCGCAGGCGAGTCCGCGGCGCACGCGTCTCGCGCGGCTGCCATCGCCGATGGCTTATCCAATGCGGTATCACAGGGCAAGCTTTAGTGGCCCGCGATCTCGCCGCGGCATCTCCTTCTTGACTTCGGTGCAGGTAGGTCGATAGCTTTTTGCGGCTCACCGACTATGGGGGGCCCAGAACGATTCGGATGAACGGTGCGGCGGCTCTTCAGGAACGGGATGTCGGCGGAAGCTCGAGTGTAGCTCCTCGCCGTGGGGAAGCTCTGCTCCACAGCAAGGCCCTGGTCCTGAACCGAAGCTTCCTGCCGATCCATGTCACCTCGGTGCGCCGCGCCTGCATCCTGCTGTACGCCGGTGCCGCACGGGCGGTCGATTCGACGTACGAGACCTTCGATTTTTCGCGCTGGTGCGAGTCGCCGCCAACCGCAGAGAGCTTGGGCCTCGTCGGCCGGAGCATGCCGGTGCCGCGGGTCATCCAGTTGTCCTCGTACGACAGGGTGCCGCGCCGACAGGTCCGTTTCAGTCGGCAGAACGTGTACGCCCGCGACCGCGACACGTGCCAGTACTGCGCCCGGAGGCTCCCTCGGAACCAGCTGAACCTAGACCATGTGGTTCCGAAGTCGCAGGGGGGCGGGTCGAGTTGGGAGAACGTGGTCTGTTCGTGCCACCGTTGTAACTGGAGAAAGGGAGGCCGGACTCCCGAGCAGTGTGGTCTGCGTCTTCTTCGCAAGCCGACCCGGCCTGGATGGACTCCCTTTTTGGCGGACACCGCATCGCGTGGACACTACTCGGAGTGGGGGCCGTTCCTCGGCGTTCGAGTCTCCTAAACCCCAATTCCTTGTGGCCGCGCTTGACTCCGACCACAATTTGATGTGATTTCGGTTTTCGTGGAGAAGCTCACGCGCGACGCGCGAGCGGACGTGGTAGGGGAGGTGGTCAGTGCGTATCCGGCAGATTGAACTCGTCGGCTTCAAGTCTTTTCGAGAACCGACGAAAGTGACCCTCCTGCCGGGTCTGAACGCCGTCGTGGGGCCCAACGGCTGCGGGAAGTCGAACATCTCCGATGCCATCCGTTGGGTCATGGGCGAGCAGAGCGTAAAGCACCTGCGCGCCAAGGACATGGAAGACGTGATCTTCGGCGGGAACGCGGTCAGCGTTCCTCTGAACATGGCCGAGGTCACGCTGACCTTCGAGCAGGCGGACGCGGCTTCGCTGGGTACCGAGGGACTCGAGGACGGGTTGGCCTCTCAGATCGCGAAGCTGGCCGAATTCTCCGTCACCCGGAAGATCTTTCGATCGGGCGAGTCTCAGTATCTGATCAACGGCCAGACGGCGCGGCTTCGCGACATCACCGAGCTGTTCATGGGAAGTGGGGTTGGTCCAAAGGCCTATGCGATGATCGAGCAGGGCCGCGTTGGGCAGATCGTCCAGGCCAAGCCCGACGAGCTTCGCCTCTTCATCGAAGAGGCGGCCGGTACGACCCGTTTTCGGGCTCGAAAGATCGCGTCCGAGCGCAAGCTCGACCGTACTCGTGAGAACCTGTCCCGAGTCAACGACGTGATGCGCGAGATCGACCGCCAGCTGGCGGCGCTGCGCCGCCAGGCAAAGCGGGCCGAGGAGTATCGGCTCTCCCAGGAGGAGCTGCGTGCCACCGAGATCGGGCTCGCTTCGCACCGGTTCCAGATCCTGCACTCGGGCCGCGAGCAGGTCGCCGCCGAATTGACCGAGGTTCGCGAGCGCCTGAGGGGACTTCAGGAGGAGCTTCGCGTTCAGGAGAGCGCTCGCGACGAGGCCCAGGCGCAGGATCGCCTTGCTCAGGAAGAGATCGAGAGGTGTTTCGCCGAAGTCGCTCAAAAGAGCGCGGTGGTCGTCCGCGCGGGCGAGCGTCAGACGGCCACGCGGGACATCGTGGCCGGCCTCGATGAGCGGATCGAGCGAACCGGTGACGAGTCGCGGGCCCTTGCGGCGCGCGACGAAGATCTCACCGAGCAGGTTCGCCGGGCCGACGAGGTTCGGGCCCGCGCGGCGGAAGTCGTTCGCCGCGCCGAGGTGGCTTTGCAGGAGGGCGAGGAGGCCCTGCGCATCGCCCAACCAGAACTCGAGCGTCGCCGTCAGGACTACGCCGACACCCTGGCGAACCTGAACGAAAATCGCGGCAAGGCCGCGGCGGCGTCGGCCCGGCGGTCCGAGGGCGCAGCACGGCTCGAGGAACTCCGTGGGGATCGTGCGCGGCTCGCCGAGCGGTCTGAGGAGCGTCGCCGCGAAGTGGAGGCGGCGGGCACGGAGCTGGAGGAGGCGCGTGCCGCGCAGCTCGCCTCGCGGGAGCTGCACGACCGACTCGAAGGGAGCCGTCGGCGCGCGACCGCCGAACTTCGGTCGCGCGAAGAGGCGGTGCGTGCGTTGGAGGAGCAGCAGGCCGGGCTGCGCGAGGGGATCGTCCACGTCCGTGGTCGCGCCGAAGGGCTGCAGGAGCTGGAGCAGGCCTACGCTGGCTACGCCGAAGGCATCGGCACGGTGATGGCGCTCGAGACGCCGCCGCAGGCGCTGCTCGTCGAGGTTCTGGAGATTCCGGAGAGTCTAGAGCCGGCCGCGGCGGCTGCGCTCGGGGAGGTCCTCGAGGGCGCCGTCGTCGATGGGCCCGCAGACGGGGTCCTGATTGCCGAGCAGCTGCGCGCGTCTGGGGATGGGCGCGTCTCTTTGGTTCCGATGCAGGGCCGGGCGCACGCGGACGGCGAGGCTCGGCTTCCGTGGCGTACCGCACGGCTCGGGCCCCAGATCGGGGCCAAGCCCGGGTATGAGCGGCTGCGCGACTCGCTGTTCGGCAACGTCGTTCTCGCGGATGACCTCGCCACGGCCGTCGCAGGTTGGAAGACGCATGGCAACGGTTTCCTCTGGGTGACGCGTGCCGGCGATGTCGTCCATCCGAACGGCGTCGTAACCGGGGGCCAGGCTCCCGCATCGGCCGACATCCTCCAGCGGCGGCGCGCCTTGAGCGAGCTTCGCGAGAAGCTCGAGCACGATGAAGCGGCGCTCGCCGAGGTGGAGGAGCGGCTCGGCGTGGTCCGACAGGAGTGCGGCCGGCTGGGTGATGAGCTCCGCCGACTCGATTCCGAGGCCCATGAAGCCACGCTCGCTCTAGTTGCATCCGAGCACCGCCGCGACGCGGCCGAGCGCGAGCAGGCGGCCTCGCAGGTGCGTTTGTCGGAGGCCCAACAGGAGCTCGATTCGGCGATCGAGGCCATCGGCCGGGCCGAAGCGATGGCCGTCGAGGCGCAGGAGGCCGAGGCGCACGCCGTCGACGCGATCCGCGACTGGGGCGAGCGGCTCGAGACCGCCACCCGGTCCCTCGAAGAGCAGCAGAGTGCCACAGAGGAGTGCGCCGCGCACCGCGACGCGTTCCGGCGCGGTCTCGGGGAAGCCCGAGAGGCGATGACGCATGCGGTGTCCGAACAGGCTCAGCGCGAGCACGAGCGCTCGGTCGTCACGGCGCGCGTCAAGAGTCTCTCCGAAGAAGTCGAACGCCTGAGCGCAGAGCGCACGTCTGCATCGGACGGCCTCGAGCTTCTCGCGCGAGAGTTGGAAGAGGCGCGTGCCGCGCTCGCTGAGCGCGAGGCACTGGTCGAGGCCACCCGAGCCAAGGCGAGCGAGGTCCAGGGGGTGCTCTCCGAGTGTCAGGCCCTGTTGTCCGTCGCGCGCCGTGGCTACGATGAAGCACGCGACCAGCTGTCGGGGTTCGAAACTCGTTGTGCGTCGCTCGAGGCCCAGCTGGAGGCTTTGGTGGCGCAGTCGCGCGAGCAGCATGGCGTGGAGGTGAAGGATGCCGAGCGCCCCGAGGACTTCGAGGAGGATGCTGCGCTCGAGCGAATCTCGAAGCTGCGGGATCGGCTCGGACGGCTCGGCGATGTGAACCTGGCTGCGATCGCGGACGCCAAGGAGTTGGAGGATAGGCACGAATTTCTGCTCACCCAGCGTGGTGATCTCGAGTCGTCGATCGCGAACCTCGAGGAGACGATTACGGAGCTGAGTCGCACGACACGCAAGCGCTTCAAGGAGACCTTCGAGAAAGCGAATGAGAAGTTCCGCGAGGTCTTCATCGAGCTCTTCAAGGGCGGTGAGGCGACACTGAAGCTGACCAACCCGTCGAACATGCTCGAGACCGGTGTGGAGTTGGAGGTGCAGCCTCCCGGCAAGCGGGTTGGGAGCCTGTCGGTTCTCTCGGGTGGTGAGAGAGCGCTGACCGCGGTTAGCCTGATCATGGCGCTCTTCTCGCTGCGGGCGACTCCGTTCTGCGTACTCGACGAGGTCGACGCTCCGCTCGATGACGCGAACGTGACCCGCTACAACGCGATGCTTCGCCGTATGAGCTCCCGAACGCAGTTCATCGTCATCACGCACAAGCAGCGGACGATGGAGTCCGCCGACGCGCTCTACGGCGTCACGATGGCCGAGGCTGGCGTCTCGCAGCTCGTCTCCGTGCGGATGGACGCTGCGGACGACGACGACGAGCCTCGCGCGCTGGCGGCGTCGGCCTGAGTCTCGGGGACTCGATGCCGGAGTGGACGAACCCGGCGATGATCGGCTGGGTGGCTGCCTGGGGGCTCGCCCTCTTGGTGGTGCTCATCGGTCTGCTGCGTGCACGCCTGCAGGGTGCGCGCGAACGCCCGCCGGAGGCGGCAGGCCCGCAGCCAGGCGCCGCACCGGACACCTCTCCGCGCGAGCGCTTCCGGCTCGGTCTGGCGAAGAGCCGCGACGGCCTGGCTCGGCGGATTCGCGGTGCTCTCGGGCAGGAGGATGACCTTGAAGCCCTGGTCGAGGACCTGGAACAGGGTCTCATCGAGAGTGACGTCGGCGTTCGCACGACGCAGAAGTTGCTCGAGGCCGTGCGCGCTCTCTCCGCTTCGGACAGGACTGAGGCAGGTGTGCGCGCGGCGCTCCGGACGGAGGTGCGAGCGTTGCTCGCCGGTGACGGCGGTTCTACGGAGCCCACGGGGGAAGCCCCTTGGATCTGTCTGGTCGTCGGGGTGAACGGGGTCGGTAAGACGACGACGATAGGAAAGCTCGCGGCCCGACACCGGGAGGCGGGCCGGTCGGTGCTGTTGGTTGCCGGAGACACGTTTCGAGCGGCGGCGATCGATCAGCTCAGCGTTTGGGCCGAGCGCACCGGGGCTGACATCGTGAAGCAGGAGCCGGGGGCCGATCCCTCGTCGGTGGTCTTCGACGGCGTCGCGGCGGCCGTGGCGCGAAAGACCGACGTGGTGCTCATCGATACCGCCGGTCGCCTCCACACGAAGGTCAATCTGATGGAAGAGCTCAAGAAGGTGCGCCGGGTGGTCGAACGGCAGTGCCCCGGAGCGCCTCATGAGGTGCTTCTGGTTCTGGATGCGACCACAGGGCAAAATGCGATCTCGCAAGCGCGCAGCTTTACCGACGCCGTGGCTGTCTCTGGTGTCGCTCTGAGCAAGCTGGATGGTTCGGCTCGCGGTGGCATGGCCGTGGCGATCCGGCACGAAGTCGGCCTGCCCATCCGCTACGTCGGCCTCGGCGAGACGGCAGCCGACCTGCAGCCCTTCGAGCTCGACTCGTTCGTCGACGGACTGCTTCCCGGCGCCGACTGATGGCCGGCCGGTCCGCCTCGCCGGTGGATCGCTTGACACATGGCGGAGATGGTCTCTAGGGTCCGACCGGGTTCTTCCGCCCCGCGCACCAGGCATTTCGCCGTGGGGCCGAAACCAGGGGCGGACCGATGACTGAGTCTATGACGTCCGAAACGCATTGGAGAACGACAAGTGAGCAACTTGCAGGCGGGGCTTGTCGGCTTCGTCGGCGCGACCATCGTCTGGGCGCTGTACTACCTGATGCAGCGCTCGGGCATTGCGAAGCGTGCACGGGACGCCGACACGGCTGGCGAAAAGGTTCTCGAAGAGGCCCGTAGTAAGGCCGAATCGATCCGTAGAGAGGCTGAAGTAGAAGGCAAAGGAGAGCTTTTACAAGCACGATCGAAGCTGGAGAAAGAGACGCGCGATCAGCGTCGCGAGCTTTCGGATCTAGAGAGGAAGCTCACGGGGCAGGAGGTCGAGCTCGAGAAAAAGCAGGCTCGAGTAGACGCGCGCGTGAAGGAAGTCGACCGGCGCGACAACACCGTTCGCGAGAATCAGAAGTCGGTCGAGGTCTCTGAGGCCGAGCTCGAGGGACGACTGAACGCCGCCAGAGAGGCTCTCGAGAGCGCGGCCGGTATGACCCGCGACGAGGCCAAGCGTGCCCTGGTGGAAGAAATGGCTTCCGAAGCTCGACTCGAAGCTGGGCGTCGAGTCCGGCAGATCGAGGAGGAGGCGAAGGCCGACGCCGACCGAAGGGCAAAGAAGGTCGTAGCCGTCGCGATCGAACGCCTGGCCGGAGAGTGGGTCGCCGAGCGCACGATCTCGATCGTTCATCTCCCGAGCGACGACATGAAGGGGCGCCTGATCGGGCGAGAGGGGCGCAACATCCGGGCGATCGAGGCGGCTACCGGGGTCGACCTGATCATCGATGATACACCCGAAACCGTAGTCGTCTCGTGCCACAACCCGGTGCGCCGGGAGATCGCCAAGATATCGGTCGACAAGCTGATCGCCGATGGCCGCATCCACCCGGGGCGCATCGAGGACGTCGTTCGGAAGTCCGAAAAGGAGGTCGAGGAGACCGTCCGCGAGGCTGGACAGAAGGCGCTCTTCGAGGTCGGAGTTCACGGGGTCCATCAGGAAATCATCAAGCTCCTGGGCATGCTTCGGTATCGATACAGTTACGGCCAGAACGTCCTGGCGCACTCGATCGAGGCAGCCTTCATCTGCGGGGTGATGGCGAGCGAGCTCGGGTTGAACGCGAAGCAGGCGCGTCGCGCCGCGTTGCTACACGACATCGGCAAGTCTTTGACCCATGAGGTGGAGGGCTCGCATGCTCTCATCGGTGCCGACATCGCAAGGAAGTACGGCGAGTCGGCGAAGATCTGCAATGCAATCGCGGCCCACCATGAAGAGGTGAAGGCCGAGACGATGCTCGCTCCGCTGGTGGATGCAGCGGATGCGCTTTCGGGTGCCCGCCCGGGCGCTCGGCGGGAGGTGCTGGAGAGTTACGTTCAGCGCCTCGAGGACCTCGAGAAGATCTCGAACTCGTTCAAGGGTGTGGAGAAGTCGTTTGCGGTTCAGGCGGGGCGCGAGATTCGCATCTTCGTGGATCCGGGGCGGGTGAACGACGACGAGTCTGCGCTCCTGGCCCGTGAGGTCGCACGCCGAGTCGAAGACGAGATGACCTACCCAGGCCAGATCAGGGTGACCGTGATCCGGGAGACGCGCGCGAGCGACCTTGCGCGGTAGAGAGCCCCAGGGGGCACCATGAAGATCCTGTTCCTGGGCGACGTCGTCGGCCGTGGCGCGCGCAAGCTCCTTCGTCGCGAGCTCCGGCGTTTGCGGTCGGAGAACCACGTCGATTTCGTCATCGCCAACGGTGAGAACGCGGCCGGCGGACGAGGGATCGACCCTGATTCGCTCGAGGAGATGTTGGACGCCGGCGTCGACGTGCTGACCTCGGGCAATCACATCTGGCAACACCGAAGCCTGCTCCCGTACCTAGATCGCGAACAAAGGCTGCTGCGGCCGCTGAACTTCGCGCAAGGGACTCCGGGCCATGGTTGGGCCGTGGTGGAGGCCGGAAATGGGGTGCGCGTTGGCGTGCTGAACCTGATCGGTCGTGTGTTCATGGGGAGCTACGATTGTCCGTTTCGTGCGGCCGACGCGTTGCTCGCGGGCCCCGGACGTGATGCCGATGTGATCTTCGTAGACATGCACGCCGAGGCGACGTCCGAAAAGGTCGGGATGGGGTGGTATCTCGACGGACGCGTCGCGGCCGTCGTGGGCACGCACACTCACGTCCAGACGGCCGACGAGCGGGTCTTGCCCGAGGGGACGGCCCACCTCACTGACGCGGGCATGTGCGGGCCGACCGATTCTGTGATCGGGATGCGCAAGAGGGAGGTTCTCGAACGATTCGTGACGCAGATGCCTGCGCGGTTCGAGGTGGCGAAAGGTCCGATCGTCCTGCAAGGAGCCTTCATCGACGTCGATCCGAACAGCGGTAAGGCCGTTGCGATTCGACGTCTGCGTGAGGTTCACCAGCCATGAGCAACATTGCCGAGCAGATGAGCTTGATTCGCCAGGGCGCGGTCGATCTTCTCCCCGAAGGAGAATTCGAACGAAAGCTGGCACACGCCGAGAAGGAGCGTCGTCCCTTGCGGGTGAAGCTAGGGGCGGACCCGACGGCACCCGACCTGCACATCGGGCACGTGGTCGTGTTGCGCAAGCTCGCACAGTTTCAGTCTCTCGGGCATCAGGTCCTCTTCCTCATCGGTGACTTCACGGGGCGTATCGGAGACCCGACGGGTCGGTCCGAGACCCGGAAACCCCTGACACGGGAGGAGGTCGCCGCCAACGCGGAGACGTATCGGGAGCAGATCTTCAAGGTCCTCGATCCCGAGAAGACCACGGTTCGGTTCAACTCCGAGTGGATGGAGGAGATGAAGGGCGCCGACATGGTCCGTCTGTGCGGCCAGTTCACCGTCGCGCGGATGCTCGAGCGGGACGACTTCGAGAAGCGGATGAAGGAGAACCGGGCCATCGGCATTCACGAGCTTCTCTACCCGCTCGTACAGGCGTACGACTCCGTGGCCCTGGAGGCCGACGTGGAGGTCGGTGGGACGGACCAGCGGTTCAACCTCCTGGCCGGCCGCGAGATCCAAAAGGCCTACGGCCAGGTTCCGCAAGCAGTTCTGACGATGCCGCTTCTGGAGGGGACCGACGGCAAGCAGAAGATGAGCAAATCGCTCGGAAACGCGATCGGGGTAGCCGATGCGCCCGAGGAGGCATTCGGCAAGCTGATGTCGATCTCGGACGACCTGATGGTGCGGTACGCGGAGCTGCTGAGTGTGGGCATGACCGACCTCCGAGGTCGCCTCGAGGCCGGCCAGATCCATCCGATGGAGGCGAAGAAATCGCTGGCCGAAGACATCATTGGTCAGTTCAATAGCCCGACCGTGGCAAAGGCGGCGCGGACGCACTTCGAACAGCGTTTTCAGCAGCGAAACGCATACGAGCCCGACCAGGTGGAACTCGAGGGGGACGACGGCGGGGGATTGCCGCTATTTCAGGTCGTCTCTCGGATCGGGTTTGCGAAGTCGAACAGCGAGGCTCGGCGCCTGGCGGGCCAGCGGGCGGTAAAAGTCGACGGCGAGGCGGTCGAGGACCCGCTCCATCGGTTGGCGGCGGGCGGCGAATACCTCGTCGCCGTAGGGCGCCGACGGCTGGCAAAAGTCCGAATTCTCGCGCCTTCTTCATGACACCCCCTTGACGCTCCGCGTCCCCGTCGTTAACAACCCGTCTCCGAGCGAACACCTGCAGCGGACAGGTGGCTCGGCAGGGTCCTCCGAAATCTGTTGACACCCCGGGGGCCCTCAGTTAACCATCCGCTCCTTGCCCGTGTGGCAAGAGTCGGTCTTTGAAAACTAAATGGTAGCGCGCCAATCTCGATGCGAGGTTGGCAAACCAGTAGAATCGAATTAGGTCGGGACCTGTTCAATTAGCTGTCGTATTTTGACAGCGACTCTCTAAACTGGAGAGTTTGATCCTGGC
>JAJCZO010000090.1 GCA_029262355.1 Deltaproteobacteria bacterium | reverse complement strand
CCGCGGATCGAGACCGTGGTTTTCCCCGACGCGCGACCAGGCCGTTACCGAGTGGGGGTCGACTACCCGCGGATGTGCGACGGCTTCCGGGGGGAGGTGCCTTTCGTCGTGGTAGTCGACGGGCTGGAGGGACCGGAGACGCGCCGCGGACGCGCGACGCCCCTGATCTTTCAGCCCATCGTGCTGGAAGTCGTTCGGTGAGGCCGGCCGCGCACCGAGGATGGGTGCGTGCCGATGTGGCATGTGCGCTAGGGCGCCGTCGGTCGCTCGCTCGCTGGGAACCGTTGATGACGGCCTTCGTGCTTGACACGGGAGCCGATCGGCGCGATGCCGAAGGCTCTGTCGTTCCGCATCCATGCGTTCACGTGCCCGCGCTGACTTCCGGAGCCTGATACGAGGCCTCGGTTCGCCGGCCGCTGTCCTCCGCGATGGAGTGATCGTTGCCAAGAACGCCGCTCTGCGCGAACTGCTCGGGCTTGCTGACGAGGAGCAGTCGCTTCCGTCGCTCGTCGCGCCGCACGTGCTCTCGTCGGCGCGCGCCTGGCTGGAGGCGGCGGTCGCGTCCGGCGCCCCGGCGGGGCCACACGGCTCCATCCTCGTGGATGTAGAAGGTCGCGAGATCGGCACGGAGATCTCTTTCCTTCCGGTGAGTGGGACGGGAGGCTGCGCCGTGCTGCTGGTGTCTTTGACCGCCCCCCGCGATGTTCCGCACGGGGTTTTGGCCGAACTTCGAGATCGGTTCGGCGAGATGATCGACGCGGCCGAGGAGATCCTCGTCATCCACGCAATCGACGGCGGCATCCTCCTTGCGAACCGTGCAGCGCAGTTGCTCACGCGTCGTACCGAAGCGGAGTTGCTGCAGCTCAACATCAAGGACTTCATTCCCGAGACCCAACACGCGGCGGTGCGCGAACGCGCTGCGACGCGCGTTGCCGGGGTGAGTGACCGGATGTACTCGTACGAGGTGACCGTCCTCGACGGGGACGGCGCCGAGCGCGAGCTCGAAATCAGCTCCGCGCCCATCATGGTACAGAGTGAGCCCGCTGCGGTCCTCGTCATCGGGCGCTTTCGTCAGGAGGGCCAGGACAGAGAGCGCGCGCTGGAGCGCGAGCGAGACACCGCGGTTGCCGCGAACCATGCGAAGCGGGAGTTTCTCGCGCACATGAGCCACGAGGTCCGAACTCCCATCAACATCATCTTCGGGATGATCGAGATGACGCTCGACCTGGATCTGCCCGACGAGGCGCGACGCCACCTCGGCCGGGCACGGGACGCGGCCGGCACGTTGCTCAGCCTCGTCCAAGACGTGCTCGAGTTCTCGCGCGTCGAAGCCCGAAAGTATGCGGTGCGCCCCCGCGCTTTCGTGCTTCGCGAGCGCTTGGCGTCGACGATCGACGGTCTCGCGACCATGGCGTGGGCGCAGGGGCTCACGATCGAGAGCGACGTCGCGCCGGATGTTCCCGAGGTCGTGGTGGGCGACCCGGATCGACTCCATCAGGTGCTCGTGAACCTGCTCACGAACGCCCTCAAGTATACGCCCCAGGGGCGGGTTGCGGTTCGGGTGGAACAGGCATCGGCTGAGATGGCCGACCGGCATCACCTACGCTTTGCGGTGTCCGATACCGGCGTCGGTCTCACGGTCGATCAGCGGGCCCGGATCTTCGATCCGTTCCAGCAGGTGCATGAGGGCGACGCGAGGGGTGAAGGCACGGGGCTCGGTCTCGCCATCGTGCGCGAGCTCGTCACGTTGCTCGGTGGCCAGATCTGGGTCGAGAGCGAGCCCGGTGAGGGCAGCACGTTCTACTTCGATGCGGTTTTCGCCAAGTCGTAGAAGCGTTGCGACGAGCGACTTGCGGATCCGGCCGTCGCTCGGTCGCCATTCACCGCCCGCCAAGCGTGCTGTCGCTGCCGTTCGGTAGGCTCGAACGCCCCCGGTTTCACTGAATATTCGCCCGAGGTGGGTGCAGGCCGGTGCTCGGCAACGCGGTACAGATAGATATGGAGTGGCGCAGCACCCGACCCGGGCACTGGAACCGGGTGGCCGCGCTCGCTATCACGAATCGCGTCCGGTGGTGGGTGTAGCTCAGTTGGCAGAGCGCTGGATTGTGGCTCCGGAGGTCGCGGGTTCAAGCCCCGTCACTCACCCCTTTTCAAGCCCCTTAGGCGGGCGGCGGATGCCCAAGCGGGCTCGTCGCCTGCCCTAACGGGAGCGTTTGGAGCCCTGGCGCACCGTCCACAGAACCAGCGCGCTCCCCGCCATCACTGCAACATCCGCGACGTTGAAGATGCCCGTTCGAATCGGTCCCAGGCCGACGCTCATGAAGTCGACCACTGCGCCCTGGTTGGCGATTCGATCGATCAGGTTCCCGACCCCTCCGCCCATGATCATCGCGAAGCCCAGCACCTGTGTCCGGGCGAGGTCCTGGCCGAGCATCTGCCAAACGAGCAAGAACCCGAGCAGCGCGGGCGGGACGAAGAGAAAGAGCGGCCCGCGGACGTGGGGCGGCAGCTGGGCGCCGAGGCTGAGAAACGCGCCGGGGTTCGCGGTCAGCTCGAAGCGCACCATGTCACCGAGCAGCGAGATGGGATCGTTGCCGGCCAGAGCCGTGGACGCGAGGTGTTTCGTCGCCTGGTCGCACCCCGCGCAGGCGAGCACCACGGCGAGTGTGACGACGAGTCGCGTGTTGCGGCGCACGCAGGCCACCGTAGCACGTTTCGAACGGAGCCCTCAGCGTGTCGGTTGAACTGCGGCCCCTCGATGTTGCCGCTTGGCTGGCGCGTTTGCGCGAACTGGGCAATCGCCAACCGCTGCTCTTCCCAGTCGACGCGGTCCCGTCGCACTTCAGGAAGTCGGCCGTCCTGATCCTCTTCTGGAATGAGGGGGAGACGCTGCGGACACTGCTGACCAAGCGCGCGAGCCACATGTCGCGGCATCCCGGCGAGATCGCCTTCGCCGGAGGCCTGGTCGAGGAGGGCGAGTCGTTCGAGGCGGCGGCGGTTCGCGAGGCGCACGAAGAGGTCGGGCTCGATCCCACGTTGGTGGAGGTCGTCGGGCGCTTGGACGACGCGTGGAGCGGGTCGGAAAGCCTGCTGGTTTCCTATGTCGCCCTCGTTCCCACGCGCCCGGTGCTCTCCCCGAACCCCGCCGAGGTGGACGAGATTCTCACC
>JAJCZO010000089.1 GCA_029262355.1 Deltaproteobacteria bacterium | reverse complement strand
TTCCGCGGGCGCCCCCCCCGCGGGGGGGGCCCCCCCGGGCCGCGGGCGGGGGGCCCCGGCGCCCCCCCCCCCCCCGGGCCGGCTCCTTCGAGCCCCCTCAAAAGCTCAGAAGCTCGTCGATGTCTTCCTCGGACAGTCCCCGAGGTAGACCCGTGTCGCCGTCGCCGATCACGGCGCGAGCCAGCGCGCGTTTGCGTTCCTTCAACCGGAGGATTCCCTCTTCGATCGTTCCGGATGCGATGATCCGGTAGACCGAAACGGTCTTCTCCTGCCCGATGCGATGGGCGCGGTCGGTCGCCTGCTCCTCGACGGCAGGGTTCCACCATGGGTCGAGGTGAATCACGACGTCGGCCGCTGCTAGATTGATTCCGGTGCCTCCGGCACGCAGGCTGAGCAGGAAGACCGGCATCGTGCCCTCGACGAACTCGTCGATCGCGGCTTCGCGGTCGCGGGTACGGCCGTCGAGGTAGGCGTAGGGGATGTCTTGGGCGTCGAGGTCCTCGCGCAGGAGCGTGAGCAGCTGCACGAACTGGCTGAACACGAGTGCGCGCCGCCCACTCGCGATGACTTCGGACACGAGCTCGCGGAAGGCCCCGAGCTTGGCGGAGTCATCCGCCTCGTACCGCGGGTCGACGAGGCGTGGGTCGCACGCCATCTGCCGCAGCCGCAGAAGCGCGGTGAGGATCACCATGCGGCTCTTCTCGAAGCCCTCGGACGCTACGCGCTTGCCGAGGTCCTCGCGCGTCGCAGCGGCGAGCGCAGCGTAGGCCCGTCGCTGGGCCGGGGTGAGCTCGACGACGACGTCGCTCTCGATCTTGGGCGGGAGATCGCGTTGGACCTCTGCCTTCGTACGCCGAAGGAGGAAAGGGCGAATCCTCGCGCGCAAGCTTTCGGCCTCGGCTCCACCGCTCGCGGCGGGCAGTTGGTCGGGGACCGCTGCCCCCGCCTCGGTTGCCGCGGCGCGGTCCCCGATCGCTTCTTCGACGGGTCGTTCCCAGCGCCGGCTGAACTCGCGCCAGGTTCCGAGCATGCCCGGGTTGACGAAGTCGACGATCGACCACAGCTCGAGCAGTCGGTTCTCTAGAGGCGTGCCCGTGAGTGCCAAGCGGGATTCCGCATTGAGCGCCCGTGCGGCGGCGGTGGTGGCGGCAGTGTGGTTCTTGATGTGCTGCGCCTCGTCGAGGATGACGTACCGGAAGCGCACGTCACGCAGTTGCCCGATGTCGCGTCGGAGAAGCGCGTACGTCGTCACGACGATGTCGCTCTCGGGCACCGCCTCGCGGCGTTCGTGCCGGTCGGTTCCATGCAGGAGCAAGGTCTTCAGGTTCGGAACGAACCGCTTCGCCTCGCGGATCCAATTGGGCGCAACAGAGGTCGGCGCGACCACGAGCGAGGGCGCGGGGCCGTCGCGCTCCCGCCGCCAGGCCAGCGCGGCGAGGGCCTGAATCGTCTTGCCGAGGCCCATGTCGTCGGCGAGGATGCCGCCGACGCCGAGGTCGGCCAGGAACTGCAGCCATGCGAGGCCGGCTTCCTGGTAGCTGCGGAGTTCGGCCTGCAGTCCGGCGACGGGGTGTGGTGTGGCGGCGACGTCGAGTGCATGCAGGCGTTCGGTCCAGCCGGCTACGGTTGCGTCGATCGAGACCTCGTCGGCCAGCTCGCCCCAGAGCCGAGTTTCACCGAGCGCGTGGCGGGGCAATTCCGCTTGGCCATCGTCGCCCAGCGTGCCGCTCGAGGCAGCGGCGAGCTCGGCAACGCGCCCGGACAGCGACGCGATGCTGCCGTCCGTGAGCTTCACCCATCGGCGCTTCGCCGCCATCGCGGCGCGAATCTCTTCCACGTCGGCCCGCACGCCCTCGGCGCCGAACGCGAGCGCAACATCCATCAGGCCGCTCTTGTTGGAGCGAGCCTCGAGGTGAGACCGAACGGGTTCTCGAACCGTCACGTTGCGTAGCTGGGAGGGCACCACGACCTCGTCCACCGGCCCGCCGCGTCCGGCGCGGGCGACGATCTCTGGGAGTTCGTGGGTCCAGAATGTGACAGCACGTTCGCCGTCTGCGCGGTACACCGGCCCTTGGTTCGCCTCGGCCGGAGCGCGGCCCCGACGTTTGCCCCGTCGCGCGCTCAGGCGGACGGAGGTTGCGGCGAGCGCCTCGACGGCCGCGCGCTCGGCTTCGCCATCACGCTTGTCGTTCCACACGTTTGCGCACGAATCGGGCTCGAGTTCGAAGCGTTCGGTCTCGTAACGAGCCTCGAGCCTCGCCTCGACGGCAAAGACCGAGCCTCCGACCTGCAGCACGATCTGCGGCTTCGGAAGTGGTGGAAGGGCGAGTGCTTCTCGGCGGGGGAGGCCAATTCCCTCGCGCAGAAAGTGCTCCGACAGCATCGCCGGGAGGCGGCTGACGTCGTCTCTCGAGAGCAGGATCGACGGGTGCTCGAGCAGGCGAGCCAGAGCGATCGGCCCGACGTCGGGTGCGACGCGGGCGAAGGTGCGGCTCTGGCATAGGAACACCCACGTGCTCGACCCGCCTCGGAACACGACGCTGTCGGCCAGGGCGGCGGGCAGGGGCACGTAGCTCGGCGCCCCCTCGGTATCGGCCGCAACCCACCACGCTTCGAGAACCTTCAATTCCCCGGCCTGCGGTGGGGCGTCCGGCGATGTGACGCCGAGGAGCTCGAGAAAGCGCTTCTCATCGAGCGGCTCGACCTCGGAGGTGTAGGCGACCCATGAGTCGTGGAGTTCGCGCTCGTGCTCGCGTCGTTCGGCGTGGTCCTCGGCGACGATGCGGTTGGTGTTGGGCTCTCCCCGCCGTGCGTCGCGCAGAGCCAATGATGGCCGCAGGGGGGCGGTCGTGATCGCCGAGGCGGACGACGGCCCATCGCCCTTCAGCGTGATCCCGGCTTCGGCCGCCCGGTCGAGGAACGTGCAAGCCGAGACGCGCGACGCCGTGAACTCGCGGGCGCCCGACGGGGAGTGGGCGAGCGGCTCGAGGAGCCTCCATTCCGTTGCGGGTAGCCGGCGCGACTCGAGTTCGTCCGGGCCGAATGGTTTTCGCGAATCCTCAGGCAGCACGCGGACGAGAAGCCGCGGTGGGTCCTCGGGCTGCCTAGGGTCGAACTCGATGTCGAGTGCGTATGTCGCGGGGCCGATCGGTCGAACCGTACCGCGCCGACGCCAGCCTTCGAACGTGAGGTCGAGGAGCTGCGGCGTGCCGAAGCTGCGCTGCACCATCTCGAGGTCGATGGAGCGCCGCCGAACGTGCTCGCGTACGTCGGAGCGTCTCTTCGCCTCGCGCGCGGGGTCTTCCTGCTCGTTTCGGATGCCGCCCGAGAGGGTGTCTCGCAGAGGCGGATCGTTCGCGAGGGCGAGAAGCAGGCCCGCGACGTGCCCGCAGGGCGGATCCGTCACGAAGCCCTCGCAGTCGCAAAAGCATGCCAGCGCGCCTTCCAGACCCATGCCGACGTTGACGGAACAGACCTCACCTTCCTCGTCGGTCATGGTCGCGCGGACGAGCTTCGCGCTCATCGCGCGGGGCTGGCCATCGATCTGCGCCGCGTGACCGTGCGCCCGTGCCCAGGCGCCCGAGCCTGTGAGTTCGAGGATTCGCGCGGCGGCGAGCGTCGGAAGCCAGGCCGCGAGCGGCTGAAGCGGAACATGGGTTTCGGCGACCGACACTGAACCGTCAAGCCTAGCCGCGCCATCGCGCCCAAGCAAAGGGCTTCTCCAAAAAGCGTCTCACGGAGCGACTCAGACCGAGGCTCCGGGCTGGCTTGCCGCCGCATGTCTCAACCAGCAAGCTCCTCTCGCAAGACCGCACGACCCGGCCAATCGGACCCGGGCGCAGACCGCACAGGAGTGAGTATCATGAAGGAGATCCGTTTCGACGACCTCGACACGCTGAACGGCATGATTACCGGCGAGTACGGGGACTTTGGGCCAGCGAAGACCCTGACGCAGGACATGATCAACCAGTTTGCGGAGCTCACCGGGGATCGCCAGTGGATCCACGTGGACGTGGAAAGGGCCACGAAGGAAAGCCCATTCGGCGGGCCCATCGCGCACGGATTTCTCACTTTGAGCATGTTGCCCGCGCTGCGCTCCGCCGACGGCTACCGGATCGTAGGCCATGGAAACGCCGTGAACTACGGAGCAAATAAGCTCCGCTTTCTCGCACCGGTGCCGTCGGGCGCCCAGATCAAGTCGCGCTCGCGCCTGAAGGCCGTGGAGGCGAAGCCCAAGGGGACCATGATCACCAACGAGATCGAGGTCGGTATCGAGGGGTCCCCGACTCCCGCGCTCGTCTATGAGATGGTGGTTCTCTACAACCCGCCCCGCGGATGAGGGACCTGTCGCCGGCCGCCGCTTGCGCGATGTTGGCGACTTCCGCAAACAAGAGAGAGGGTGGTTCGAGACGAACGCGCCCCTTGGTGGCGCGAGAGGGAGATTGGACATGAAGATGCGAATGCAGTGGATGGGCACTCTGGTGATGGTTTGGGCCGTGCTCGCTTTGGTTTTGGTGGCTCCGGTCGCCCAGGCCGAGCCCCTAGAGCGGGTCGACCCCGTTCGTGTCTGCATGGTCAACGACACCGTGTTCCCCCGCGACCAGATCCCGGTCGAAGTGGAGGGGAAGACGTACTTCGGCTGCTGCGAGATGTGTAAGGGCCGGTTGGCCAAGGATGAGGCGATTCGAATGGCGATCGACCCGGTAAGCGGCAAACAGGTCGACAAGGCGACGGCCGTGATCGGCGCGGGCCCTGACGGGAAGGTCCAGTATTTCGAGAACGAGGAGACGTTCGCCCGTTTTGGCAAGGGCGCCTGAGCCGCGGCCTGCACGTCGTGCGCGGCTCGAAGCCGCCAAACTCTAGCGCATCTGCGCCTTTGGGCCCGATTCGGGGCTGGTTTCCCCCGGCGGTCGGTCGGTTCCTTCCGTTCGATGTGTTACGTATGGGCGAAGAAAGGCTCCCACTCGGGTGGGAGGAGGTGTGAATGGCCCCAGATGGTCGCGTGGACGGGGATCCAGAAGAGGAAGAGGTAGGTTTGGACGACGAGGGCGCCTGGGAACAGGCGATGGCTGACGTGGAGCCCCTCGGCGAAAAAATCGAAGATCCGGACGAACCCGACGCAGGGCCAGGGTCGGAGAATGGCCTCGCCGAGCATTTCCGTCAGCGGCAAGATGCCACACCGACCGTCACAGGGGACACCACGTTCGCCTTCGACCGTCGGACGTACGAGCGTCTCAAAGAGGGGCGAATCCCGATCGAGGGCCAGGTCGACCTCCACGGCTGCACCCAGGAGGAAGCGTTCGTCGCGGTGAACAAGTTCCTCGATGAGGCCTGGTTCGAAGGGCGGCGCTGTCTCCTGGTCATCACGGGCAAGGGCACCGCTCGCGACGGAGGCGGGGTTCTGCGTTCGGCCGTTCCGGGGTGGATCACCGACGGAGCACACCGCGAGCGATTGATCGGCATCGGACCGGCCGACGGGCGCCACGGGGGCGACGGCGCACTCTACGTGCTCTTGCGCAGGCCGCGCGATCCCGTGATCGGGTAGTTCGCCGCGGTCGACATCGGGTAGTCGTCTCGCCGTCCCTTGTCGCGGCGTGTCGTCTTCTCGGGAGATTGCCGACTCCCTTCGTCGCCGTTGCTCGGCGAACGAACGCCGATCCACGGCAACCCGTTCCACCATTCGTCGACGGTGGTGCGGCCGGCGGCGCGCGGTTTCGTTGCGCGGCCTTTCGCCGTTCCCTCTCGCTCGGTAGAGGAGGGGACGCCCGATGGCCGAGAGTCGCGACAAAGCCGAGCTGAGTCCGGATACACCGGCGGACGGCGCGCCGTCGTCGCGGGCGGTTCGGCGACAGATGCGGGACTTCCTGCGGACGCACGAGCAGCGTCGGCGCCAGCTCCCCCGCGCACTGCTGGTCGGAGTTCTCGCCGGCCTGGTTGCCGTAGGCTTCCAGTGGTCGCTCGAGGCGGCGAGTCACGCGCGCGACCTCGTCTTGGAACACGCGCATGACGTTGGGTGGTACGGCATCTTCGCCGTGATGGCGTTCTCGGCGGCGGGCGTATCGCTGGCGCTCTTGTTGGTCCGTCGGGTCGAGCCCGACGCGTCGGGCAGCGGCATCCCCCACGTAAAGGCGGCCCTGTACCACTTGCGTGCGTTCAACTGGACGAGCGTCCTGCCGGTGAAATTCATCGGTGGTGTCTCCGGTATCGGTGCCGGCCTCGCGCTCGGTCGCGAAGGTCCAACGATCCAGATGGGTGCGGCGATCGGTCAGATGGTGAGCCGCTGGTTCCCGTCGACCCCGCGCGAACGCCAGACCCTGATCGCGGCCGGGTCGGGTGCCGGGTTGTCCGCCGCGTTCAACGCGCCGCTCGCGGGACTCGTCTTCGTTCTCGAGGAAGTTCAGAAGGACTTCGCGCCGGCGGTCTTCACCGTCACGTTGATCGCCTCGGTGACGGCCGACGTGACCGCGCGCTCCCTTTACGGCCACCTGCCGGTCTTCCACGTCGGGAGTTATCCGATCCCGTCGCTCGCGTCTCTCCCGTTCTTCTTCCTGCTCGGCGCATTGGCGGGGCTGGTTGGCATCGCGTTCAACCGAGCGCTGATCGCGAGCCTGGATTTCTTCAAGAAGATCAAAGACTGGCCCTTCTGGGTGACGGGAAGTTTGGTTGGGATCCTGCTCGCGACCGTCGGCTGGTTTTTCCCGGGGACGCTGGCCGGCGGACACGGCCTCGTCGAAGCCACCTTGGCCGGAGAGCTCCCTCTCGAGCTTCTCGTCGGGTTCTTCCTTCTGCGTTTTGCATTGACCATGGTCTCCTACGGAACGGGTGCGCCGGGAGGGATCTTCGCACCAATGCTGGTTCTCGGCGCGGCGCTCGGGATGATCACCGGCGACCTCGCGAGTTCGAGTTTCCCCGGGGCGGGCTCCCATCCGGGAACGTTCGCGGTGGTCGGGATGGCCGCCATCTTTGCGGCTGTCGTTCGTGCTCCGCTCACGGCCATTGTCCTGATGGTGGAGATGACGGGCGATTACTCACTCGTTCTCCCCTTGCTCGTCGCGGTGCTGACCGCCGGCGGCCTCGCCGACTACTTGAACGACAAGCCGATCTACGAGGTCCTGCTTCGTCGCGACCTCGATCGTTGGCAGGAGAAGCCGCAGCTCGCCGAAACGCTGCTGCTCGAACTGACGATCGCACCCGGTGCCCCCTTCGAGGGGAAGAAGGTGCGCGAGCTCGGACTGCCGCCGGGGTGCATTCTCATCACGGTTCAGCGCGGAGTGACGGCCGAGGTCCCGACGGCCGAGTTCGCACTGCAGGTGGGGGATCGCGTGACGGTGGTCGTGGCCCCGCAGGCGGCGGAAGCGGTGCCGCTCCTGCATCTCGGGGTTGCTGGGGACGGGTCGTAACCGCGGGCTCGTTCGGCTCGTGGGGGAGGGTGTCGTCTGATCCTTGGCTCCGGCGAACGAGATGGAGCCGAGGGGCGCGGTCGCGTGTTGGTGCAACGGTCCGACTCGTCTTGGCGACTGCCGCGCAGTGGGTTAGACGTTCACGTCTGAGATGGAGCGGACTCTCGTCATCGCTGCAATTCTTCTTGCGACGACTGCCGCGTGCGGCGTCTCGCCGATGGGCCGTCGGCAACTTCTCTTGATGTCGGACGGTGCGGTGGACCAGCAAGGGCTCGTCCTCTACGACCAGTACAAGCGCGACGTACCGATCTCGCAGAGCAAGAGGGACCAGCAGTACGTCGCGTGTGTCGCGGAGGCCGTCGCCGCGGAGGTCGTCGAAGGTGACATCCCAGAGAGCTGGGAAGTCAATACCTTCAAGGACGACTCGCCCAATGCGTTCGCGATCCCGGGCGGAAAGATCGGCGTCCACACGGGCCTTCTCGACGTCTCCGAGAGCCAGGATCAGCTTGCCGCCGTCCTCGGCCACGAGGTCTCGCACGTGCTCGCCCGGCACTCGAACGAGCGGGCGTCGGCCAGCCAAGCGACCGGCCTCGTGCTCGCGGGGGCGCGGCAATCTGGCTACGTCGACCCTCAGCTGATGAACGTTTTCGGCATGGGTGCCCAATACGGCCTGATCCTGCCGTACAGCCGAACGCACGAATCCGAAGCGGACCTGATGGGGCTCGACCTGATTGCCCGCGCGGGCTTCGATCCGCGCCAAGCCGTGGTGTTCTGGGACAACATGGATAAAGCGGCTGCCGCGTCGGGCGGTCAATCGCCGCCAGAGATTCTGTCGACGCATCCGGGGTCGGCGACTCGCAAAGCGGACCTGAACGCGCGCATGCCACACGCAATGGAGCTCTACGAGCAGGCGCGCGCGCAGGGCAAGAAGCCCGGCTGTAGCCGGTGACCCCCGAGGGGATGCCTAGCGTGGTGGCGGACGACGGGACCTCTGGTTAGAGGGGCGGAGTGACGGCATCGGTGGTGACCCTGCGGGGCGTGGCGAAGTGCTTCGATGGGAGGCTCGCCGTCGATGGCGTGAACCTCGACGTTCCGGCGGGGTCGTGCTTTGGGTTGCTCGGCCCCAATGGGGCCGGCAAGACGACCACGCTTCGCATGGTCTACGGCGTTACGCAGCCGTCGGCCGGCGAGATCCGAGTGTTCGGCGTCGATGTCGCGCGAGACGCCCGGGCCGTTCGTTCGCGTCTGGGCGTGACGTTGCAGGAGAACTCGTTGATCGAGCCGTTGTCGCCCGAAGACAACCTGAGGATCTTCGGCCGATATCATCTCCTCGCCGAGCCAGAGTTGAGCCGGCGGGTCGAAGAGCTGATGGACTTTCTCGAGCTCCGTTCTCACGCAGGCGTGCCCGTTCGGAACCTGTCCGGCGGATTTCAGCGGCGGCTGTCCATCGCGATGTCGCTCATGAATCGGCCCGAGCTGTTGATCCTCGACGAGCCGACGACCGGTCTCGATCCAGCGGTGCGCCAGGCCCTGTGGGCGCGTATTCGAGAGCTGCAGGCGGAAGGGACGACGATCTTGCTCACGACGCACTACATGGACGAGGCAGAGCGGCTCTGCGATCGCGTTGCGGTGTTCGCCGAGGGGAGGGTCGAGAGCGAGGGGTCCCCGCGCGACCTGATCGCACGCCATCTCGCAGCAGAGACGCTCGAACTCGAGTGCGACGAGGCGACCGAAGCCGCGCTGCTTTCCGATAGCGGCGAGCTACGGAAGATGCGCGCAGGCAATCGCTTGATGGTGTACGTCGACGACGCAGCCTCACTGCTCGAGCGTGTGCACGGCCTCGGGGGGACCGCCCGCCCGGTGGTGCGCCCGACGAACCTCGAGGACGTGTTCCTCGCGATCACCGGAACCCGAATCGAGGAGGCCGAAGAGTGACTATCTCGGCGCCGCACGCACTTTCGGTCTGGAAGCGGAACGCGTCGATGTACGCGCGGACGTGGAAGCTGAACCTCCTGCCGAACTTCTTCGAGCCGGTGTTCTACCTAATGGCGATTGGCGTCGGGGTGGGTGCCTACATCGAGGAGATGGGCGGCGTAAGTTACGTGCAGTTCCTTGCGCCGGGTTTGATCTGTGTCGCGGCGATGAACGGCGCAAGCTTCGAGGTGACGTACAATATCTACGTGCGCATGAGCTTCGAGAACGTCTACGAAGCGATGCTCACGACCCCGGTGCAACCTGATGACGTGCTGACAGGCGAGGTCCTCTGGGCAGTGACGCGAGCGACGATTTACGGCGGGGTATTCTTCCTCGTGATCGCGCTGTACGGGCTCGCTCCGATGCCGGGCGCTCTTCTCGCGCTGCCCGTGGTCCCGCTGACCGGGCTTCTCTTTGCGATGATCGGTGTGACGTACACCCTGCGTGTGCCGACAATGGACTTCTTCAGCTTCTACTTCACCTTGTTCCTGACCCCTCTGTTCCTGTTTTCGGATGTGTTCTTCCCGATCGAAGAGCGTCTCGGTGGGGTGTGGCTTCTCGTCGCCGAGGTATTGCCGCTGTTGCATCCCGTACGGCTCGCCCGGAGCTGTTTCTCGGGGACATTGGGATGGATCTCGCTCTGGGACGTGGCGTACATCGTAGGAGTGTCGTTTGCGCTCTTCGGTTGGGCGCGCCGGGCGGTCGGGGCGCGTCTGATCAGCTGAGATTTGACGCCGGCCGCGACCTCCGCGAGATTCGTCGAATGACGAAGATCTACTACGAGGCAGACGGGGATCTGACGGCGCTCTCCGGCGAGGGTAGCCCCCGGCCGATGGCCCGCGGCTCGGTGTGGTGGCTGGCCACGGGAGCCGGGGCCGAGTACACCTGAAGGAGTGCCGGAGACGACCAACCCCCGCCGCGACGTGTTGCGATTCGCCGGCACGTTTCTCGTGCTGGTCTTTGTATTCCGGTGGGTCGCGTCGCTCGGTCCGATCGAGCGGGTGTTGCACGATCCGCTGTGCACGCTCATCGCGCGGCTTTCGGGCGCGCTGCTTACCCCGTTCGGGGCGGTTCTGGTGCAGGGAAACCGCCTCGCGTTCGACGGCTTCTGGGTGGTCGTCGTCGAAGCCTGCAACGGCGTTCTGCCGACCCTCATCTACTTGGCTGCCGTATTCGCCTTCCCGACGACCTGGACGGCGCGGCTTTGGGGTGGAGCGATCGGAATTCCCGCGATCTTCGCCCTGAACCTGATTCGCGTCGCGAGCCTGCTGGTGCTTGGCGCCCACTGGCCGAGCGTGTTCGAGCAGGTCCACATCTATGTCTGGCAGACCCTCGTTGTCGCCCTTTCGATGGGGATCTGGATCTTCTGGGCGGAGTATTTCGTCCGGCCGACGGCACGGCTTGGCACGAGCACTTAGTTTCCTGTTGCGGGCCGTCGTCGGTGTCACGGCGGTCTATGTGCTGTGGATTCCACTCGCGGAGCCGACGCTCGTCGTGGTGGCACGTGCGACCCAATCCACACTCTCGTGGTTGTGGTCGCCTCCGTTGATCACCACTCTCGAGGTCTCCGGCACGACGATCGATCTTCGCGGTCTTCTCGATCACCCCAACCAGTGGATGGGCCGTTGGGCGGCGGGGAATCTCCCGATCTTCATCATTGCGGCGCTCGGTCTCGCCGTCGCGGTACCGGTGCGGGACCTGGCGGACCGTGTGGGGCTGGTCGGAGGCACTCTTCTGGTGTGCTTCCTCATGATGGTCGGGATATCTGCGGTCGAAGTGCTGACGGTCTCGGCGACGTTCGCTTTCGGTGCGGAGCGGCTCGCCCTCCTGTCCGCAGCGGAGCGCGCGTTCCTGGCGTCGGCACTCGGCACGATCGATTTGATCCAGATGCTGCTGCCGGCGACGGTCGCGTTGATCGCCTACGGCTTCCAATGGGCCGACGCGGACTCTTCGGTGGTGCGTCAGGCTGGTTGGCGGAGTGCTGCGGCGATCTGGACTGCGCTCGTCGTCGTGCTGGCGATGCTCATGCTCCCGACGCGCGCGCCGAGCCCGGTGGCCCGCCTCGGCCGTTTCGAGCGAACCGCCGAGCTGAATCCTGATTCGGGTGCCGCCTGGCTGGCGTTTGCTCGCGCCGCCGCTCGCCGCCCGGGCGCGCAGGGCGCGGTCGAAGCGTATCGACGAGCCCTCGAGAACGGAGCGGACTCGCGGGTGGTGCGACCCGGTCTCGCCCGGAGCCTGCTGGCCCAGAAGCGGCCGGAAGAGGCGCTCGCGGCGGCGGAGGCGGGGCTGCGCGAGGGGCCAGTGACGCCGGCTCTGCTCGCGGCAGAGGCGACGGCACTCACGACTCTCGGCCGCGGATGTGAAGCCGTCGAGAGATTGGACCGTGCTCTGCCGCGACCGGGGGTCGCGCAGGAGTCGCCGGGATTGGTAGGTGCTCGGGCCGTCGCCCAGCGGCGCTGCCGAGAGAGCGCGCCGTAGTTGGCCCGTCGCCCGTGCCGGGCCCGTCCTGGGTTCCGGCGTCGCAATCGCTCAGCGGGGTTTGTCCTTGGGTTCCTGCAGCGCGTAGAGCGACCACTTTCCCGGAACGCCTTTGAAGCTGTGCCGGCCGCGTCGGTCGAACTCGAGCCCAGATCCGAACACGACGTCGCGCAGGGTGCGGGAGACCAGGATCTCGTCCGGCCGAGCCTGATCGACCACACGCGCTCCGATGTGTACCGCGACGCCGCGGACCGCATCGTCCCCGACCTCGCACTCGCCGGCGTGCAGCCCGATGCGCACGCTCAGATCGAGCGTCGCGGACTCGTCCCGGATCGCCCGCGCGCATTCGAGGGCGCGGGTTGGGCTGTCGAATACCGCAAAGGCACCGTCCCCGGCAGTGTCTACGAGACGGCCCCAGAAGCGCGCCACCTGACTTCGGAGCATTTGCTGGAACCGTGTCGCAAGATCTCGCCACGCGGCGTCGCCCTGCTTCGACGCAAGCTGAGTCGAGCCAGCAATGTCGGCGAACATCACCGTCGCAAGCACCCGGTCGGCGGAGCTCTGGGCCCGCGTGCCGGTCAAGAACTCTTCGATGTGTCCCAGGGAGCTGTTCGCACCCTCGTAGAAGAAGAAGAGATCGGTGCCGGGGATCTCGTGCCGTCGGCTGTTCGCAATGTGCTGATCGAGGTACTCGGCGTGCTTTGCGGCCGAGAAGAACGGCAGATTGGCTCGGTGCAGAACGAGGGTGGGGCACTGAACTTCGCCGAGCGCATGGCGGACGTCGCACTCGAGGTAGATGCGGTATTGTGCCGCCGCAGTTCTCGGGGTGGTCGCGGAGCGCTGGAGGCGAGTCGCGAGTCGCAGGAAGTTGGCGTCGTCTGCATGGCTGGGCAGAGTGGTCTTCACCAACTCCTCGGTCCCCCATTGGTCGAGAATCGTCTGGTGGGCCAGCGCGGCCGACTCCGCCGGTTCTCCGGCCGGATAGTCGTCGGCGGCCACGTAGCGCGCCGTCGTGTTGGCGAGCACGAGCGCCGATACGCGTCGTGGCTGAGCGGCGGCAAACAGTATCGCGGCTGGGCCGGCGTCTCGTTCGGCGAAGATTGCTGCGCTCGGGGAGTCTACCGCGTCGAGCACCGAGGTGAGATCTTCGGCCCAGACGTCACACGAGTCCGGGTGGTCCGGGGGCGTCGGATCGGAGAGGCCGGTCCCCCGCCGATCGAACAGGATGAGCCGGCAGAAGCTGGCGAGGCGCCGCAGATAACGCTCCGCTTCTGGGAAGTCCCATTGCAGGTCGAGGTGCGTGACGAGGCCTCCGGCGAACACCAGGTCCGTCGGGCCGTCGCCGAGCACCTGATAGGCGATCGAGGCCCCGTTGGTCGTGGTATATCGCGTTTCTGGCACTCAGTCGTTCCGCTCTCTTCGAGGATCTTCGGTCGCGCGAACGCGCTCCGTGGAGGCTCCGCTTCGCCCCATCAGGGAGTGCACCGGCGGCGACACTGCGATCGCGCGGTCGTTCGCGTATGCCTCGTGGTTCTCGTCGATGTCGTCGAGGTCATAGCGGTAGTTGACCATCAGGCCGAGGGATTGGCGAAGGCCCTTGTGGGAGACGTCGCCGAGCCAGTTGATGCGGTCGATCCGGGCGCCGTTGCGAAGGTGGAAACGCGCGACCGGGTCGATCGGTTGGCCATCGGCCCGACGTTCGGCGAAGTAGCGGGCGCAGAGCGCGAGCAGTGTCTCGGCGATCACGGGCCGTGCGGCATCGGGCGATGCCCAGCCGCGGTCGTCCAGCATGCGGCGTACCGATCCCGGCTCGAGCTGGGTTGGCGCTCCGTCGACGTGGAGCGTCTTGGGTTGGCGGGCGAGGCGGGTGTCGAGCCATATGCGGAAGCCAGGAATCGGGGACAGTGTGGCGTACTGGGTGAGTCGAGGCAGGTCATGGCTCAGGGCATCGACGGCGCGCTTGATCAGATACTCTCCGAAACTGATCCCCCGAAGTCCCTTCTGTGGGCTCGAGATGGAATAGAACACGGCGGTGTCGGCGCGGCGCGGGTCTCCCGGCGGAGCCCTCTCGTCGAGCAGCGTCTGTACGCTGCGGGCCGTGCCGACGCAGAGCGCAACTTCGACGAAGGCCAACGGTTCGGCCGGCATCGATGGATGGAAGAGTGCATAGCAGCGTCGGTCGGAGTCGAGGCGATTTCGCAGATCCTCCCAGTCGCGAATTGCGTGCACAGCCTCGTAGGCGATGAGTTTCTCGAGGAGCACCGCTGGCGAGCGCCAGGTGAGGCGCGTCAGTTCGAGGAATCCGAAGTCCAACCACGACACCAACAGTCTCTTCAGATCGTCGTCGAGTCCCCCGAGATCGGGACTCTGCGAGGCGATTGAAAGCAGGTCGGCGCGCATGTCGACGAGGAACTTCACGC
>JAJCZO010000088.1 GCA_029262355.1 Deltaproteobacteria bacterium | reverse complement strand
CCGTACCGACCCACACACTCGACCCCTCGTCGATAACTACGAAATCGCCCCATGGAGTGATGACCTTGTGACCGCCGACAGGCCCCGGAACCACGTGGATCCTAGCCCCCGCGACCGCTGCGACTGGCGCCGCCAAGAGCGCCGCCAGACCTACCGACGTCGCGAAACGCCCACCCCGCCCGACCCAGTATGCTGTCGCTGACCTCGCCATGTCCGATCTACCTCACGGTTCCGTCGCACGATCCAGGAGTCGGCCTCGACTCTCCCCAAACGGCACTTTCTAGCTCGAAGGCAAGAGTTCCTTCATGGCCTGCGTTGGGAGCCGACTGGTGGTGGAGCGCACGGGTGCCGTCGCCTGCTTTCCATGCATCGATCCCGCTGACCGCACGGCCCGCCGTCAACGAAGGAGAAAAATGCGCCAGGAACTCTGACCGAGAGTCGCGCCCATCATGAGACCCTCCCGACCTGCAGTTGACCGGCCAGCCGCAACGCGTCTAGGTTCTGCAGCATGCGTAGCCGCTCGGGCCCAAAGTGCCTCGTCCTGCTTATTGCCTTCGCGTACCTTCAGTTCTACGCGAACCCGCCTGCGGCGCTTGCGTCGAGCGAGGCCTGCCGAGCGCGGAAAGTACGCGCTACCATCAACGCCTACTCCCGAGTTGCTCGATGTACGCTTCGCGCCGATGGCGACTTCGACAGTTGCGTCCAGCGTGCGACCGACGCCGTGCGCCGTCGGTTCGCGGCAGGGGACCATGCTGACGAGTGCCGCTCGCTCACCGCCGAGGCGGTCATCGGCTGGGCGCTTGAACAGACCGACGACTTCACGGTGGCATTCGCCCCCGTCGGCCCGGCGCAATGCGGCTGTCAGCCGTTCGTAGAATCCTGGTTGCGCACTCAACGGCTCATCACTCCGCAGATCCGCCTATGTGTCGGTCGCCCCGATGGCGACGGGGTCGTGCCACTAGCGGCTCTTCTGGGCGAAGACACATCGGTGATCGCCAAGGCGCGGGCTACCGGAACTTGCTCCTTCGGCTCGGGCGGCAACGCGCATCCAGACAACAGGTGCCCCGCCGTCTGGGCAAGCATCTACCCCGCGTGCCCCACGTGAGCCCGCCCGCACACGCTGTGACTGCCCCGCCCGCACGTGCGCCAGGCCGCTCCTGGGACGCGGCTGACCCTGGGGCTAGTGAGGCAGATCTCTCAAGTTGAAAGCCTCCGAGCTTCCCATCTCTCGCCACGTGCCGAGCAAGGAAGAGACTCTGGTCACGGTCTGCAGTGCCCTCCTGGCCGATACCCGGCCTCGATGGCTTCTTGTTTCGACGTAAACTCCACCACGCAGTTCTTGCACGTGTAGTAGCGGCACCACGGCGCATGGAAGACGCGGCTCCGACGGTTCCCGTGAAACACTACACCGGAGTCCCCCGATGGGGGCGCGTCCTTCGATGTCGCCACGGCCTGCTTGGGCGACGCCCCGCTCTTGCGGAGGCTTCGAACCTCCCACGGCGGCAACGGGTTCGGAAGTGACCACACACCGATCTCTGCCGCCTTCGCGGTCGTCTCTGCACGGCGCAGCACCGGGTCGGACGAGTACTTCAGGTAGTGCCAGGCAAGACCGGCCTGGACGAGCGCGACCGAGACGTCCTGGCCATCGACGACGATCCTCGCGACGAGACGACCATACCGATCGTTGTCCTTGCCACGGACCTCGACGCTCTTTCCGAAGACGAGCGCGGACGTAAACTTCTTCGCCTTGCTGCTGAAGTCGTCTCCACGCTCGGGGCAGTCGATGCCGTCGAGGCGGATCTTCACCGCCTTGCCGTCGCGGAGGACGGAGATCGTGTCTCCGTCCGTGACACCTACGGCCTTGCCGGTGAAGCTCTCGGCAGCCTGGGCATCGACCGCGACCAGGAGCGCAAGAAGGGTCGCAACGATCCACAACGACCACGAGAACAGCATTCGATCAGGCGAACCCATCAGGGGTTCCGGTCGGCAGGACTCATTGCTCGACGAGCTTTCCACTGCGATCTCGGCGGTTATGAGAATTCGCATCGTCTACGGCCCACACTCACCTTGGTGCGGAGAGGTTCAGGTGACCGACGAGGCCTTGTGGTTCGACGGCGTGCCGTACACACCGCTCGATAACCTGGACGGCATCGTCATCGAGGAATCGACCGTCCGAGAGGACGGGCTCCTCTCCGAGATCGGATTCTCATTGGATCGGATGCACTGACATGGCTTCTGACCCACGCGCCGCATCAGGACCCGGAGTTGGCGCAGCAGACCAGGTTGACCGGGATCAACCCGGAGCAGAGCTTGATGAACGTCCAACTATTCAGGTCTGAACTGGGCTCGGCTTTGATCGGTGAATCGTCACACCCAGTGGAGCCCATGCCCCACGAAACCGCCACTTCGCCGGGTTCGCATGATCCGGTCGGCGCCCATGACGCAACCGAGACGTCACGTCGCACGCAGGAACCGAAATCTGCAGACTGCCCAGGTCCCCCGTCCAGCCCATCGACACCGTCGTCTCCCGGCGGCCCCTGCAGCCCCAGCGCATCGGGGTCCAGCTGCTCCTCGTTCGGCCTACACACCGTTCGCAGCTTGATTGGTGTCCCTTCCCGAATCTCGCCCGTGGAACTCTTGACCTTCGCGCACATCACGACCGCATCGGCAGTGACAGGAATCACAACCGACGCTGCGAGGAGTCCACAGACGGTGACGGCAATAACATTTCTCATGGCGGACCCCCCAAGGTCTTCTTGTCCACAGCAGTTCAAACTCACAGGCCTGCAGCCGGAACGCACTCGTCGTCGTCCCGACCAGCCCCGTTCTTCTGGATGTTGCAGTCGCGGTCCTTGCTCTTCATCACCGGCTCGTCGTTTTTCCAGTCACTTCGTTTACAGACCTTCCTGCCAGCCGATGTGGTGACGTCGATCGGCGAGCAGAATTGCGCGATCGTGCACCCGGCGGCATCCACATCGGCAGGCGTGCTGCCTGGACACTGGTCCGCGAGATCTGTCACGCCATCGCCATCGCTGTCGGTGAAACCTGCCTCGCACACGGCGAGGTCAGCCTCGCACTGCGCCTGCTCGTTGTCGCCGTGGTTCGGGAACGGGTCGCAGATGTCGCCCAGCAGGTCGAGGTCGGCGTCTTCCTGGTTCGGATTCGGGTCGCCGGGGCAGTTGTCGAGAACATCAGACCACTCGTCCCCATCGAGATCGCCATGATCGTTGCACGCATTACCGATCCCGTCGGCGTCAGCATCCGACTGATCCGAGTTCGGATCTTGCGGGCAGTTGTCAGTAGCGTCTGGTTCGCCATCGCCGTCCGAATCTAGGGAAGCGGGAGCAAAGACTTCAAAGGTGACGTCTGAGAGAAACAAGTAGGTCTGAGGCTTGGTCCGAACTTGCGTCACCACCCAACCCGGCTGCGCCAACAGCAGGATGTCGTCACCCGGCAGCGGGTCTCCGACGTGCTCGAATGTGATGCTGAAACCAGTCGGCCCCGTGATCACCGGCGCGTCCTCTACACACCCGTCCGGGAGGGAGATGAAGTATCGGTGAAGTAGCCCTCCCCCGGTTTGATGGACACTCAATAAAGCGCGAGAAAGCGCTGGGAGTGATCCATGACGAAGACCAAGAGGAAGCGGCGAGCGTTTACGCCTGAGTTCAAGGCGGAGGTGGTGGGGCTATGCGCGGTCGGAGAC
>JAJCZO010000087.1 GCA_029262355.1 Deltaproteobacteria bacterium | reverse complement strand
GTTGCGTGTGCTCAGCTCGATCACGAACAGGACGGAGTACCGGACCAGCCCGTGGAGTGTGACAACCTCGACCGTGAAGAAATCCATCGCTGCGAGCACGTCCCAATGAGACTTCAGGAAGGTGTTCCACGACGTCTTCTTGCCCCGCTCCGGCGACGGTTCGATGCCGTGGTCGGCCAGGATCGACGCGACGGTAGTCCGGCCAATCTCATGTCCCAAACTGCGCATCACGTCGCGAAGGCGCGTGTAGCCCCACCCAGGGTTTTCACGAGCAAGTTGAACGACCAGAGCGACCGTCTCCACGGGCTTCCGAGGCCGACCCGGCCCACGGCGTGTGCTGCCGCCGTACTTCTTGGCGATCAACTTACGATACCAGCGAAGGATCGTGCCCGGCGTGACGAGGCCCGCATACTCGTGCAGCAGCTTCCGGCCGAGGAGCTTCCCCTTGGCGGCCAGACGCCGACGCTGCGCGTCGGTGAAGCGGATACGCCGACCGCCGAGCTGACGGTCGAGTTGCTCGCGCAGGACGCGGTTCTCCACCACGAGGCAATCGACGACTTCCTGCTGCCGCTTGTTCACCCATCCGGCGAGAGTCAGGAGAAGGAAGTGCAGTGCGGTCGGCGGCATCGGACGGCAGGATCCCCGAGACTCGGCACTCTCGCAACCTCGGCGCGCCGAGTCCTCGGCTGTATCCTCGCCGACAGGAGGTCTTCACCGCGACGAACTGCCTCGGCCACGCTTCCGGACACGACGGGGTGGCGGACAGGACGGGTTTTCGCGGACTACGAGTAGCTCATCGCCTGAGCCGCCCTTCCTACCTATCTCGGCGTAATCACCAGCCGCGGCGGTGCGGGGCCCTCCTTTGAATCGAGCCACAGGGTTCCCCCGCCGGTCTTCGGAGCCTTCAGGAGCGCCCAGCCGTAGTTCGGGACACCAGAGAGGAAGGCTTCAACGTCGGCCGTCACATCGAGCGCGACGGTTCCGGTCTGGCCGTTCGTGATCGTCACCGCGTCCGTCGGCCCGGACTGCCATGGGTTCATGAGGCCTTTTCGGTTGTTCCGCGGCAGCGGCTTCACGTACCAGTCGCTCCCTGCGCAATCGCGGTCGCGGTTCTCGATGGCGGTATCGGTTCCGCACCACCAGGTCGCGCCTGCACCGGCTCCGCGGGTCCGGCGTCGAAGCGGGCGCACCCGGTAGTGGTGCCCGTTGCCCTCGGTCCACGGCGCGTCCATCCGGTACACATGCAGCGGTTCGTCGTTGCCCCAGCCCTGGGCCGCGGGTCCGTTGATCGTGAACTCGAGGTGCGCCGACCCGAGCTCACGCCCACCCAGGTCGGCCACGACGTCGGCCACGGCGAACCTGACCAGGACGCGAGCGGAGTCACCGCGGATCAAGATGTGGGCCGAAGCCCCCTCGTTGACCGCGCGGCTGCCGCGTCGCAGGAACACGTCGGCCTCCGGGAATAGCCCCGGACGTCGTTCGACCACGACCGCGACATTGTCCTCGTCCGTGTCGATCCCGTCGAACACGGTCACGCGCAGGACGAACGTCCCGCTCGCATCTGGTGTGAACGAAGGTGCCTCGGTTTCGGCGTCGCGCAGATCCCCATTCCCGAGCGTGCTGCCGGGCGGAATCGCGACGAAGCGCCACGAGAACGTGGGCGGACTCGGCGCGTTGTCTGCATCGTCACTACGGCTTCCGTCGAAAGTCGGGATGCCGCCCAGAACGCTCACGAGGTCGTCACCGGCGTCGGCGACCGGTGGTACGTTGTTGGCCCCGGCCTGAACATCTGTCTCGTCGGTCGAGGTACGGTCGCCATCGTTCACTGCCAAGCCGATCACGAAGCGCCCGATCACATCCGGCGTGAACGAGGCCATCTCCTGATCGCGGTCGACGATATCGGCGTCGGTGAGCGAGCTTCCCGCGGGAAGCTCCAGGAAAGCCCAGAGGTACGAGAGCGGGCCCGGCCCGGCATCGGGGTCCAAGCTTGCTCGCCCGTCGAGCACCGTCGTGGATCCGCTCAAGACGCCCAGATCGGGACCCGCCGCTGCGACAGGCGCGGCGTTCGTCGGGCCGGCCGTGATGAAGACCGTGTCCGTATCCGTGACGGTTCCGTCGGACACGGTGACCTCGAAGGTATAGTCACCGTCCACGTCCGCTGTGAACGTTGGCTTCGCGTCGCTCGGATCCGACAAGGAGGCGTCGATCACCGAGCTTCCCGGTGGCACCGCAACCACGGTCCAGGCGAAGGTGATGAGATCGCCGTCGGGGTCGACGCTACCGCTGCCGTCGTGCTTCACGAGATCGCCGGTCACGACCTGTTGATCCGGGCCGGCATCCGCGATCGGTGAAATACCCGCCGCCACTGCCGTTACGGTTGTCGTGTCTCCGTCGTTGAGCTCGCCGTCACTCACATCCAGCGCGAGCACGTAGGCTCCAGGCACGTCCGGAGTGAACGATGGTGCGGCCGTGTTCGCGCCGACGATGTCGGCCGAGGTAAGCGGGCTCCCCGCCGGCACGCTCTGGAACGTCCAGACGTAGGACAAGCCACCTCCGTCCGGATCGAACGACTGCGTGCCGTCGAGGCTGACCGAGGAGCCCACGTCGGCCCCTTGGTCCGCACCGGCGTTGGCGACCGGCCCCACGTTGGTGCCGTCCAGGATGAGCGTCAGGTCGGCAGCCGCACTCTGGCTCCCGGCGCTCGGACAAAGCGGGTTTGCCACCTCGGTCTCGACGTTCACATGGATCGTGTACGTTCCGAAGGCAGGTGCAGCCGCATAGGCGCCGACCAGCGCGGTTCTTCCGCCCGGCACGAGGAAGCTCGTCGTCTCGGGCGTGACGACTACGCCGACCGGGTCGGATGCGAACGTCATCGTGTAACGCTCGTCACACAAGTTGCCCGTGTTGCTCACACGCAGGTGGAACGGGATCGGTGAGAGCGAGTCATCGGTGATGCTGATGGGCTCGACTTCGAGCCCGACACCGCGCTCGCCGAGAATGTCGATCAGCGTGTAGTCCATGTCGGTGACCTTGATCCGGTTGATGATGTTTTCAGCAGTCGCCCGGACTCCAAGGACAGTTCTCTGCTGCGGGAAGTTCGGCAGGCCGTTCGTGATGATGACGGGCACCGTGGTCGTCCGACCCCCGATGAGACTCACCCGACGCGTCGCGGCGCACGGAGAAGCCGTATCGAAGCAGGCGTACGGGGCGAGCGGCCCGAGGAATTCGAGGTCGATGCCCGCACTTCCGGTGCCCGGATTCGTGATGGTTGCGGTAAGCGTGGTTCCGACGCTCGGGGTGATCGAGGCACTGTCGGGAGAGAGTTCGACGCGGACGCCGTAGGGCGGCACGTCGATCGTCGCGGTGGTCGTGCCGGTGAGCGCAGAGTTGCTTTGCGCCGTGGCGACGACTTCGTAGTCGACGGATCCGCTCGACGATCCCGCGGCGACATCCAGGATGAGCTGCGTCGTACGACCCGCATTGAGGCCAGGCGCGACGGTGAGCGCCGCGTCGGCGAACGTGCCCGTCGCGTTGGGGAGGATCGCCGTCAGGTCGAAGGTCTCCGTACTGCTGCCGGTATTGATGAGCGTTACGTTGACGGTGGCCCGGGATCCCTTTCCGACGCCCTGGATGGGAGGATCGACCTCGACGAGAACTCCGCCCGTCGCGGCAGGCAGGAGCGCGTTCGGGCTCACGTCGACGGACCCCCAGACTTGATCGCTCGTTCCCTGATCGCCGGTTGCGATCACGAGGAAGTCCATGAGACCGCTCGGCGACGTCGGTGCCGTGGAAAGCGCCAGCGGGATGTCGGCCGAATCGCCCGCTCCGACGATCACCGATGGCGCAATCGACACGTCGCCGGGATCGAACCCGACGACCGACAACGAGAACGTCTCGGAGGACGCTCGCAGGTTCTCGAGGTGCACGACGAAGTCGGCCGTGGTGCCGGCGCTCGCCGTCTGAACCTCGGGAGTCAGATCGATGATGTGAGGCGCCGCGACCGTGGTCGCGCCGAGCGGAATGGACAGATTGATCACCTGACCGCCCTCGAGCGTGAGAGTGCCCACGACGCTCGACGAATCGCTCACGACGACCGACTCGCCCGGCGCGAGCGGCGGCACCATACCGGGCACGGCGAAAGAGGCGAGGCCGGAGAGAGCCGCGTCCCACTCGACGACACCGCTCACCTGCGAAGGCGCCGGCGTGATGTCGCCTGGATCGAATGAGAACGATGCGCCGAGGTCGTGCGTCACGAGGACGGACGCCGACCCTCCACCGAAGCCGACGGCGGTTTGCGACCGATAGGTGTTGTTCGCGAGCCAGTGGGGCGGCTTACTCGTTGGGATCGTGAGATCGTCCTCGACGTTCGTCACCTGGTAGTCGAGGTGGTTCCAGACGGCTCGGCCCGGACCCCAGTCGAGGTCGGCGCCGAAGATGTACATCCCGTCGACTCCGCCCGTGGCGATCTCGATGTGACCGTCGTTGTCGACGTCACCCGCCGTCGGGTTGTCGCCACCACTGGCGGAGGCGGCGCGAGGATCGCGATAGAGAATCGCACCGGTCGCTCCGTCGAGAATCGTGAAGCCATCGCACCAGCCGTTCCACAGCACTTCGGCCCTGCCGTCGCCGTTCAAGTCGGCCGAGGAGACTCCGGGAGGCGTGCCACCCGGATCGCTCGCCTCGGTCGACCACATGAAGGTTCCGTCGGTCTCGAACGCGACGATGTGGTCTTCCAACTCGAACCACCGACGGACGAACGTCGCGATCTCCGGCTCACCGTCGCCATCGAGGTCGGC
>JAJCZO010000086.1 GCA_029262355.1 Deltaproteobacteria bacterium | reverse complement strand
GTACTCATTGCGCCACTGTCGAGGCATATCATCGACGCGATCTCACCTAATCGCGATATGCCGTTTCCGCAGTTCGTCAGCTATTTCAAATGGGGCTTCCAAGCCATGGAAGATCTGATTGATACCGCGCCGGTGGAAGATGCTGATGAAACTTACGCCTTCAACATTACGCGCTGCATGAACGCGCAGATCTTCTCGGCGCTGGGCACGCCGGAGGCCGCGCCGTTGATGTGCGCAATGGATCACGAGATGTACGACGCCCTTTCAACACTGAGCGTGGACGTCACGAGCACCATCGCCAAGGGTGCACCCGTTTGTGATTTTCGGTTCACTGAGAAAGTGTGGCTCAAGGACAAGGCGCCGCTAACTCAGTGAGATCGCGCCCAGCTGGGGTTGCCGGTCTCATCTGAACGACACTCCGAACCCCCCATCGGCCAATCGCGCTGTCTCGCAGGCCGCGTACGCCTCGCGTGCACGGCCGCGTCCCACGGCCACACTCCGACCTACCCGCCGACCGCGATCGGGCCGCCGCGCCCGCGTCCCGCCGCCTACCCCCATGAGCGAAGGCTCGCGCACTGGTCCGTGAGCTACTCGTTGAACCCGCGCTCGGATTCCCGCTGAAGGAGGCGGTAGTACGGGATCGTTCCATCAGGGTCGCGCAGGTCGTCGAACTCGAAGTCGCCCCGCGCCTGCCCGAGGGAGTGATCGACGACTTCGGGCACGAGCGGCCGCAGGGGGCAGTTCCAGTTCGGCAGATGAGCGAAGACCGTGCTGGTCCGCCCGCCTCCCGCAATCTTCTCCGGAGGAGGGTTCACCACGCGATGTTTCGTTGCGAGCGCCCGGCCCTCCGTCAAGTACATCAGCGACTCGCCCACGTTCACGACGAAGTAGCGGTCATCCGGCTCGACCGAGCGCCACTCGTCTTCTCCGGGCAGCATGACCTGCAAAGCCGAAAAGCCGTTCTCCGGTGTGCTCTGATGGAGGAGCGTGAGGAGGTTGTCGTCGTAGTGGGCGGCCATCCGGACCCCGCCCGAGACCACCTCTGGGTAGTGGAGGAACCGCAAGACGTCGGCGGGGCGGTCGAGCCACTGCTTCCACGCATCGAGCGGAAGGCCCAACGTGGCGCGGACGGCGGCCATCAACCGGCGGGAGAGTGCCTGCATGTGCTCGAAGTAGGAGAGCCACGCCCGGCCAAAGTCCTCGTTCGGGAAAACGTTCGGCCCGAAGAAGGTCTCCGCTTCTGGCGCGTCATAGTACGCGGCTGCCTCGGACCGATCGGACGCCGTAGGCTCGTAGCCCATGGTGTACTTCTCACAGAGGTCGCCGCCGCCGTACTCACCTGTGCCGAAGCCAGACTCCGTATCCTCCGCCCGGAGGGCAGCGAATCCCCGGAGAAAGCCCTGGTACTTCTCCTTCTCTTCTGCGGGGAGCGCGAAGAACCGGCGCGCCTCCGTCCGGACGGCTTCGAGCAAGCCCGGCGGGATGTCGTGATCCCGCAGATAGAAGAAACCGGTTTCGAGGAGCCCCCGCCGAAGCGGCTCACTGACCAGGTCAGGGCCGAGATCGACGATCGGAAGATCTGCCGTGGCGTGCATGGAAGGATTCTACCTTTGCATGACGATCTGGGCGACCTTCCACGACCCTCCACGCCCATTCTGGCTCGGGTTTCTTGTTCGGTTCGGTCGTGGAAGGGCGTGAGTAGGCGCAGAGGGTCGGCACAAAATCCGGCACACGCCGGACACCCGCTTTGCCAGAGTGCTGCTACGCACGGCGAGCGGCCAGGTCTCACCCCCGATCGCTCCTCGGGATCAAATGATCAAAGGTCGAAGGGTCAAGTTATCAACCTCACGAGCTGCCTCGTACGGCAGCTATTCAGGCGGGGTCGCAAACGGGTTGGGGATCTCGATGTCCTTGCTGAGCGGCCACTCCCGCACTAGCTCCGGCATGTGGCCCTTCGGATACCATTTCTCAGGCGGGATTTCGTTAGCCTCGATCTTGTCATTGATCACGTCGTAGACCGGATGGCGTGGCGCAGGGAATTTGATCGTTGGGGTCTTGAACGTGGGCCTCGGCGTCTGCGAGGAATCACCCGCCACTCCCTCGCGCCACCAAACTTTCCCGTCACCCGAGATGTTGAAGGTCACGAGATCAGGAGCCCCGAAGGCGAATGCGCCCTTCCAGTGGTGCCGCACCTGCGCCACGGTCTCGTTGTTGAACACGTCATCGTAGCTGTAGTGCGTCCCAACACAGACCTTTGGCTTCGCTTCTTTGCAGATGTAGCCGAGGCCGTACGCCGGTGTGTGCGATGTGTCGATCGTATTCGCGGTCATCGCGGCGGGCATACCCAACGCCTGAGACGACAATGAGATCGCCGCGTTCTGAACTTCACTGATCAGCATATCCACACCCTTGCAGTGGGTGATCGTCAGGCTGTTGGGGCGATTGTCCCCGGTCATGCAGACGCTACGCCCATTCCAGTCCAACCTGTAACTGCTGGCCCCGTCTTTGGTGTGGGAAGTCGGCCAATGGGTGATCTTCACACCGTTGGCGTCGTAGACGACTCCGCCTTCCTCCATGAAGTCGAACTCGTGGACCACCGGGTCGTAGCCCTTGCCGATCGGGAAGCCGTTGAAGCTATCCCTGTGCCAAGCGGTCATCTCCAGCATGTGCTTGACCATGTGCGAGGTCCCGTACTGCGGTTCGGAACCGCTGGGGCCGTATATGTGAAGCGGCTCCCAGCCCCCCATGAAACCTCGAAACATGAGGAAGTACGCCAGATCGCTCATATGGTCCATGTGCAGGTGGGTGAAGAACACATGGTCGATCGAGTTCAACGGAATACTGAATGAGTTGTAATTGCGAAGGGAGCCGATGCCGAGGTCGAACACGAAGTCGTCGCCGTTTCCAAGCTGCACGAAGATGCTCCACTCAGGGAAAGGCTCACGAGGGCCGCCGCACTCAAGGACGCTGGGAATCTGCTCATCGGTCTCTCCATCTGTGGACTTCGCTGCGCGTGGGTGCTCCAGCGAGAGTAGGGATTCGCTACGCCGCCCCTGTGGTGGGGCGAACGACTATCAAACGACGGGCACCCCCTAACACGCCCGACCGTGAGCAACACTGGCATCGGCGGTCGCGAAGACGTTGACCACCGACCGGGTACGATTCAGAAGCCATCCACGAGGC
>JAJCZO010000085.1 GCA_029262355.1 Deltaproteobacteria bacterium | reverse complement strand
GGTGGTGAGCGCGGCCAACCGTACCCGGACGCTGCTGGTGCTGTTGGCCTTGGACTCATTCATCCTCTTCCCCTCGGCAATGGGAGCGGTGGCCCTATAGGGAGGCCCCGTCCATTTTCTCGGGTGGGTGGCGGAGAGTCTTTAGGCGGGGGGCGACGGGGTCGTGGATGACGGAAAGCGGCGAGATTAGGCGACGCTCCCCTTCACCGCGAAGACGTTTACGCCGCGCACGCCGAATTTGATCGCAACGGCTTCTTTTTCGGTACCACTGAAGCAATCGAAGCGTTTCGCGACGTGGACGTTCTCGAAACGGAGGTGGGTCAGAAGGGTCGTGAGCTCTGCCTCCGGCAGAGCGCCGCCAATTCAACTGGTCCAGAGATCGATGTCGTTGCGAATTCCGAGGGAGAGCTCCTCGGCGACGGCGATGTCTCCAAGCAGCAGCCGACCTCCGGGCTTCAGGACGCGGAAGATCTCGGAGAAGGCGCGGTGCTTGTCCGTGGTGAGGTTCAAGACGCCGTTCGAGATCACCGCATCGACCGTTCCCGACTCGACGGGCAGGTCCTCCGCATCTCCCGATCGCAGCGAGACGTCGAGATTGCCGAGTTCTTCGACGGACTCCGACATGCGCTCCAACATCGCTTGCGTCATGTCGACGCCGATCGCTTGTCCCGTTCGCCCGACCTGCTGTGCGGCGAGCAGCAGGTCCATGCCCGCGCCGCAGCCGACGTCGAGGACGGTCTGACCTTCGACGACGGGGTCGATCGAGAGCGGGTTCGCGACGCCGGCGAACGCGGCGGTGCTCCGATCGGGGAGGGCGGCGAGGCGGTCGCGGTCGTAGCCCAGCATTCGCGCAGCGTAGTCGGGACCGCGGTGAAAGTGGAAGCCAGACTGCGGGTCGGTCGCTACGCGGCTGTAGATCTCGCTGACTTCCTTGCGCAGCGCCTTCGCATCGAAACCGATCGGACAGGAGGTGGCCATCGCTTGGATCCTCTTTTCTCGGGGTTTGGAGGGTAGGTCGAGGCCCGCCCCGCCGTGGGCCTCGGGTCAGAAGATGACAAACGCCCCTTCCCCGAGTCTTACCCGGCCCTGAGGGGCCCCGGGCCGATCGGCGCGTCCTCGTCGACCGCTCCCAGCGTGGTCAGAATCGCCCGTGTGTCGGCCTCGAGATCGTTCGCACGTGCCCGAAATTGCTCACCTTTTCGACGTGAAAGCGCGTCGGCGAGATCACGTTGGCAGCGGGCTCTCTCGTAGTCCTGCCCTAGCGCCTCGTAGGAGCGTCGCGCCGTTTCGAGGCAGTCGGCGGCCTGCTTGTGCTTGCGCTGCGCGAGGAGAACCCGGCCGCGGGCGTGGCCCGCCATCGCACTCCACAGTGCGCTGCTGAAACCGGAAGCGATCTTCTCGAGCTCCGTTGCGTACGCGGCGGCCGCGGCGACATCCTCGTGCGCGAGCGAGACGCGAACGGCCTCGGGCAGCAGGAGCGCGTTGCAGGTGACGCAGTGACCATGTCGCTTGGCCGCGTAGAGCCCCTCTTCGAGCGAGAGCGAGGCTTCTTTCAGATCCCCCGCGGCGAGGCGCGTGCGGGTCATCGACGCATGCAGGCGCGTGAGGCAGTGGGCACGCATCGACGCGCGCTCGGCGACCACGAGTCCGAGACTCAACAGGTCGCGAGCTTCTTCGAACCGGCCGAGTGCCCCGACGAGTACGCCGAGGCGTTGGAGCGACAAAGCCTCTCCCGACGCGCTCCCGACCTGGCGATAGAGCTCGATCGCCTTACCGAGGACGATCTCGGCGTTCGCCCAATCGCCGGCTTGAAAATCGAGCGCGCCGGTGAAGCAGTGGCACAGCGCGAGCGCACGCGGCGCCTGCATGCGCTCGGCCTGCTCGTACGTCTGCTGAACGGTCTGGCGGATGTCTACAGATTCTTGATCACCATACAGGTGATATTCCCACAGTCATAAATGAGCGTCGAAGGCGCCCGCGACATCGAGGGCTCCGTTTGACACTCCTTGTCTTCGTTCTTCGAATTCGGTGCCTTTGCGCCATTCGCCGAGCGAGTGACAGGCAAGCGCCAACATTTCGTAGCCGCGCGCGATCGCGACGGCTTCGTCGAGTTTCTCGGCTTGGGCCAGGCACTGCTCGGCGTAGTCGTAGGCCTCGTCGTGTCGGTTCTGGTGCCAACGAAGCTGCGCGAAGAGGTAGAGGACATTGCCCATCTCCGCCGGCTCGGAGTCTGGTGTCGCTTCTTTGGTGAGCAGCGCCAGCGCCTCCTCCAGCGTAGACTCCGCATGCTCGAGATCGCCCGCCTCGATCAAGGCGAGCGCGCACAATCGCAATGCGCCGGCTCGCTGCATGACCGACGGCCGCCATCCGTCGCTCGATTCGAGCTCCGCGGCCGTGCGCAGGTCTCGGAGCGCATCGTCCAGATCGCCGAGCGCCACGCGCATCGAGCCCAGCGCCAAGAGCGCCTCCAGACGCTCGGCCCCCGGATCCTGGCCCAACGCGTCCATCAGCTCGAGGGCCTGTTCGAAGAACCCGACGGCCTCCCCGTACCCGAGGCGCGACATCGCACGTTTCGCCGCGGCGAGGAGGAAGGGGAGGGCGCGATCGATCTGGCCCGCCGCCTGGTGGTGGAAGGCGAGGTTCTCGGCGTGGGTGTCTTGATCGACGGCCTTCTCGAGCGCGTCGGCAACGGCGCGGTGGAGGTAGACTCGACGGGCGTGTGTGAGTCCTCCGTAGAGCGCCTCACGGGTCAGCGCGTGGCGAAAACGATACTGATGGTCCTCCTCGGCGATCAGACGATTTTCGATCCCGAGCTCGAGTGCCTCGAGGGCTTGTTCGACCTCGATGCCGGCGGCGCGGCAGACCAGCTCAAAGTCGAAGTGCTGTCCGACGACGGCTGCCGAGAGCAGAAGCCGCTCCACCCCACGTCCGAGCCGTGACACGCGGTGGCGGACCGTTGCCAGCACGTCGCCGGGCAGCGCCACGGTTTCACCGCCGCCTTCGCGCATCGCCCGGACCAATTCCTCCGTATAGAAGGGATTTCCTTCGGAGAGGCGGTAAACTTCGTCGAGCATGGCTTCGTTCGGTTCCGTATCGAGTAGGTCGGAAATCAGCTCGCGCGTCTCCGTGCGCTCGAGGCGCCGAAGCTCGACTCGACTCGCGAGGCGCTCGCGGCCCAGGCCCGAGATGAGCCGGTGCAGAGGCTGCCCCACCCGTATCTCTTCCTCGCGCATCGTGAGCACCAGCAGGAGCGGTAGGTGGGTCGCGGTGCGTGCCAGATGATGGACGAGCTGCAGACTCGATTCGTCTGCGAGGTGGACGTCTTCCAGAAGGAGACACGCCGACTGCCCTGCCGCGAGCTCGGCGAGCGAGCGCTCCACGGTTTGAAAGAGGCGCAGCCGATCTTCTTGGGCCGAGGCCCCCTGGGTAGGCTCGAAGGTTGCAAACGGGCTGCCCTGGAGAGAAAGGTCGTTGCGTCGCAGATAATCCGACCACGCGTCGACGAATGGGGTGTACGGCGCGGTGCCTTCGAAGTCGTACCCGGCGCCGGCGAGCAGGCGGGACCCGGCTTGTGAGGCGAAGCGAGAGGTCTCGACGGCGAGGCGAGTCTTGCCGACGCCCGCTTCGCCGATGATCAACAGAACGCCTCTGCGCTTCTCGGCCAGGGTGCGAACGTGATCGAGTGCCTCGCTCCGACCTCGAAGTGGCGCCGGCTCGTCGGTTCCGAGCATTCGGCGGGCGAGTTGGTTCCAAGCGGCCGAGTCGTCGCGGGGCGCGGGCGCAGGTTCGTCCGGCGTGGCCTTGATCTTCGCGTGCAGGTCGAGTGTTTCCGGGGAGGGCTCGGCGTCGAGATGCTCGCGGAGCGCCTTGACGCATTCGCGGAACTGCCGAAGAGCATCGGATCGTCGGCCCGAAGCAACGAGTGCCTGCATCAGGCTCCGGTGGGCGTGTTGGATCGTAGGGTCGACCTCCAACACCCGACGAAGCATGGAGATCTGTTTCGTGGTGTCGGATTCGCGGTGGTGTTGCGCCAGCTGGAGGCCCGCATCGACGAACCTCTGACGGAGTGATTCGCGGCGCACGACGAGATCACTCGCGTACGGATCGTCCGAGAGCAGCTCGCCGCGGTATAGGCCGACCGCCTCTTCGAGCGAAGCCGGGTCGCCGCTCGCAACCGCCTGTTCGAAGGCTTCGACGTCGACGAAGGCATCGCTTGCCAGCCCGACCACGCCGCGGTCGAAGGTCACGGTCTCCTCGCCCACGATGCGCCGCAGGTCGTGCACCGCGCGGTAGAGGTTATTGGCGCCCGCCTCCAGGTCCTTATCGGGCCACAGCCGGTCGATGACTTCTTCGCGGTGTCGGATTCTCCCGGCCGACAGCGCGATCATGGCAAGCAGCTCGACCGGTCGACGACGCTTCCAGGCGGTGCTCGGTATGACCTCGCCACCGCGCTCCACTGCGAACTGCCCGAGCATGTAGATGCGCACCGGCTGTGGCTTTTGCTTGTTCATCGCGCTGTCTGGACGGGGGCGCCGCCCCGGCACCATCGGTGGTGTCGGGGCTCACCCGGATTCGATTCAGAAGCTCAGCGTAGCAGCACCACCCTGGATCTCCGCAAGCATCGGGCTCGCGCCCGTGATGACCGAGCCGTCGATGAGGTTCTCTTGCTGGTAACCACGGCTCTTGCAGCAGGGCGCGCACGCCCAGAGCATCCCGCCCCGTTCGAGGAAGTCGTGCAGAAGGCTCTGCAGCGGCTCGAACGGATGGACGTGAGTCGTGTCGGCGGCGGCCTTACGGGCCAGGTCGACGCCGTTGCTCGTGAGGAAAATCGCGACGTTCAGCCCCGACGTGATGCTGCCGTTTGCGATCGTGAGCCCGATGGTCGAGCGCTCGTCCTCGATACCGTGGGAGATCATGATCACCATGCTGCGCGGGCCCTGCTCGCTCGTCGTTGCCATCGGTTTTCTCTCCTATTTCGGCCCGGATCCTCGGATGCCGGGGCGTTCCTACGTCGTCGTTGAGAGAGACCCTAAGGAAGACCCCTTTACTCATCCTTACCTAGGTCTTTGGGGGACTTGGTACGTTTCCGCCATCTCTCGAGGGGGTACTTCGTCGCTGGTTTCGGCACCGTCTCAGCGTCGCGGACTCGGCGAGTCGAGAAACGGCGAAGATTATCCAGCGTCCCCCCTCCAGGGTCAGAAAGCTCTGCATTCGTGGGGCGTCGGTTCTTCAAGGAGAAAGGAGCGCTCCTGAGATGAGTGGACTGAAGCGACACCTGGGCGGGGCACGCGTGGCTACCGGATTGGCGGTTTTCCTCTTCGGCTACGCGTGCGGCGGAGGCGGAGGCGGAGGCGGAGGTGCCGCGATGGCGGACACGATGAAGCTCTTCGAATTCGGAGGGGCCCGGCTCAACCAGTTGCTCGAGCAGGCTGGCCCGCCGTCGATCACGGCGCCGGTGGGCATCGCCGAGACCGTCCCTGAAGACGGGACGCGGCACTTCACCCTGGCGGTCGCCACGGAGAACCGCGAGGCGAAGAGTGACGTCGCGGCCCTGTACGCCGAGGTCGACGGTTACGGCGACATCGGGCCGATCTGGGGCGGAAACATCCTCGCGTTCGCCCACAGCAACATGAGGGGCGGCACCGCAACGGGGCTCGAGGTGGACGTCGGGAACCTGGGAACGGACGAGCACGTGCCGGTGGCGGGGATCAACATCTTCGCGATCGGTCCGAAGCCGTCCGACGTGGCACTCGGGATTCTGAACGGGACGTCGTCCGGGGCGGGTGGGTTTCGGCAGGGTATCGCGTTCCGTTCCGCGCCCGGTGGCATCGCGGTCACCGATGCGTTGATGCGAGTGCAGCCGGGGTTTGGGCGGGTGCGGACCGGGATCGATCTAGTGGAAGCGGAGTTCGAGGGGCCGGCGATCGCATCGCCCGGGTTTCGGGTCGGGCCGACGGGGGAGATTCAGTCCGACGAGTTGGGGACGGGCGAGACCGCCTACGCGTGCGTGGACGCGGCAGGGGTCTTGTTCGCCAGCTCGGACCCCTGCGTCCGATGAGCTGAAGTCGCTGCCGGCGGCAGGTCTTGCGTTCGGTAGTGCTCGGATGCGATTCGACGGCGATCCGTTCGTCACTGTGTCGTGTCGAACGCTACCGTTGGGCATGGTGGTTGAGGTCGTGCGGGGCTGCGCTCAGCCCACGTCGTACGCGTCGCGGTCGAGGGTCGAGAGCATCTCTTGATGCTGGCCCATCGTGTGCGGCCACTGGGTTACGATGCGCCCACTTGGGGCGCGGTAGTAATCGGTGCAGCCGGCGGCCCAGACCGTGATCGCCGCGATGTCGCGTTGGAGCTGTTCGTTGTACTCGGCCATCGCTTCGGGCTTTGGGTCGACCCAGGCAAGCCCCTCGTTGGCGAGTCGCTGGATGTGCAGCATCGCGTGGTCTACGTGGTACTCGAGCATCGTGATGAGGGAGTCGCTGTTGGTATTCGGTCCGTACAGCATGAAGAGGTTCGGAAAGCCGGCGGTCGTTACTCCCTTGTAGGCGATCGCGCCATCGCTCCACGCGTCCTGGATGTCGATGCCGCCTCGCCCGCGGACGTCGATCGCCGAGAGGTACTTCGTGGTCTTGAAGCCCGTGGCGAGGACGAGCGTATCGATTTCGCGTTCCTTGCCGTCGACCGTGGCGATCCCCCGCGGGGTGATGCGTTCGATCCCGTCGGTCACGAGCTCGAGATTGGGGCGGTTGAAGGCCTGGTAGTATTCGCTCGAGAATAGCGGGCGTTTGCAGCCCCATGGGTGCGAAGGGACCAGCTTGGCGCGGACGTCGGCGTCTTCGACGAGCCCGATGTTCTGCAGGCCGGCCTTCTCCATCTCCGGTTGGATCATTCCGAAGATGCCCGGGCCGCCGGCGTTCAACTGGTTGAAGATCTGGTCGCGCATTGCCCGACCGATGCTGGGGTCGGCGCGGCGTTCCTCCAGCACCGCCTCGGTGTACGGCCGGTCTTCCTTCGGAAGCACCCAGTTGGGCGTACGCTGGAAGTAGTGGACCTGGCCCGCCTCCTTCACGATCTCCGGCACGAACTGGATGGCACTCGCCGCGCTGCCGATCACGCCGACGGTCCGTCCGGCCAGGTCGTGTTCCCAGTTCCAGCGCGCCGAGTGGAACGAAGTGCCGCCAAACGAGTCGAGCCCCTCGATCTGGGGGAAGTTGAGGTCGTTGAACATGCCGATGGCGCTTACGAGGACGTCGGCCTCGACTTTCTCACCGGAGCCGAGCTCGACCGCCCAGCGAGCGGTCTCGTCGTTCCACCGCGCGTGCTCGACCGTGCAATCGAAGCGGCAATGGCGCTGCACATCGTACTTGTCCGCGCAGTGTTCGAGGTACTCGAGAATCTCGGGCTGGGGCGCGTAGGGGCGCGACCAATCGCCCTTCACCTCGAAGCTGTACGAGTAGAGGTGGGAGGGGATGTCGCACGCGCAGCCGGGGTAGCGGTTGTGGTACCAGGTGCCGCCAAGGCCCGGGGCCTTCTCGAGCAGGACGAAGTCGTGGAAGCCAGCTTCCTTTAGCTGAATGCCCATGCACAGGCCGCCCGGGCCGGCACCGATGATGGCAATGCGGAGGTCTCGCTTGCGGCTCTTTGTCACTCTCTTCTAGAACCAATTGAGGTCCTCCTCGGCAATCTCCCCGGATGGGCCGTGGCGGCGAGGTGCCTGCAGGGCGCGTTGGTCTGTGGGTGAGCACTGGCTGACGCGCTGTTCCGTTGCACTCGCGGCGCGTTCTCGTAGGCTCCGGTTCACATGAGTTCCGGAGCCAGAGGCAAGAGGAGGCGGCGCCGATGACCGATTCGGCACGGCAAGCGTGCATCGTTGGCATCGGCGAGACGCGCTATGCGAAGTGGGGCGGCATCACCGATGCAAGCGAGCGTGGTCTCGCCTGTGAAGCTGTTCAGAACGCCGCGGCGGATGCCGGTCTCGACGTCGGCGACATCGACGGAGTGGGGTCCTTCGCCGACGACCGGAATCTCGGCGTGCTGATCGCGCGCGACGTGGGCATGCGCGAACTACGCTACGCCGGGATGTCGTGGCTGCCGGGCGGCGGCGGGGCGTGCGGAGCTCTCGGGTCGGCGGCGCTCGCCGTCGAGGCAGGGCAGGCCGAGGCGATCGTCGTGTACCGAAGCCTCTGTCAGGGGCAGCACTTTCGTTTTGGCAGTGCCGCCGCTTCGTACGGTCAGCTTCCGACGCCCGGGTTTCACCAGGCGTCGAACCTGCTCGAGGCGGAGATGGCGTTCTCGCTTCCATTCGGGATGTTCAGCGCACCGATCGCGTACGCGATGGTCATGCAGCGCCACATGCACCTCTATGGGACGACGAGTGAACAGATGGGTGCGGTCGCCGTGGCGACCCGCGCGCATGCCCAGCGCAACCCGCGTGCAGTGATGCACGGTCGCCCGATGACGCTCGAGGACCATCAGGCGTCTCGCATGGTGGCGGAGCCGTTTCACCTCTTCGACTGTTGTCTCGAGAATGACGGCGCGTGTGCGGTGATCGTCAGCACGGCGGAGCGTGCACGTGACTTGAAGCGCCCCGTCATTCGCATCGCCGCGCACGCCGAAGGTGCTCCCGGCGAGTACGGCTGGGGCCCGTTTCTCGATACGAACGGTAGCGACGCGCTGTACGCGGGGGGTGGTACCGATGTCATCGCGCGCGACGTTTGGAAGAAGTCGGGCATGGGGCCGGGCGACGTCGATGTGGCGCAGATATACGATCACTTCACGGGACTCGTACTTCTCGTGCTCGAAGCGTTCGGCTTTTGCGAGCGAGGGGAGGGCGGCACGTTCGCCGCGTCGGGCGCCCTGGCGTGGCCGCACGGAAAGCTGCCGAACAACACGCACGGAGGCAGCCTCTCGGAGGCGTACATGCACGGCATGAATCACATTAACGAAGGTGTCCGCCAGCTGCGCGGTGATTCGACCTGTCAGGTCGACGGTGCGCGCACCTGTCTCGTCACGAGTGCAGCAGGAGTGCCGTCGAGCGCGGCGTTGCTGGTGCGGGATTGAGCCATGTCGGAACGATACTTTCCAGACCTCATGCCGAGCCCGGGAATCAGCCGGGAGTCGCTGCCGTGGTGGGAGGCTGCCCTGGAAGGCCGTCTCGTGGTGCAGCGCTGCACCAAGTGCCACGCGGAGCGGCATCCCCCCGCCCCGTGCTGCAAGAGCTGCGGCTCGCACGAACTCGACGTACGTGACACCGCCGGCACCGGCGTCGTCTATACGTACACGGTCGTCCACCAGAAGCTCATCCCGGGCATGCCGGAGCCCTACGTCGTGGCCTCGATCGAGCTCGACGGCACGGACGGGCTCCGCATCGTGAGCAACGTGGTGGACATCGACCCGTCGAAAGTGCGTGTGGGCATGGAGGTCGAGGTCGTCTTCGAGAAGATGAGTGACGAGCTGATGGTGCCCCGCTTCCGGCCCCGCTGACGCCGAGCCGGATCTCGGGCGCGGGCTCGCCAGGGGGCGAGCCCGTGTCACGCTCGGTCTGCGGGATGGACCAACCCTGCCGCGATCTGGCAGGATCGAGGCGATGAGGCGCCGAGCTCCGATCGTGTCGAGCCTGCTCGTGATGGGTGCTTTCCTTGGCTGTCCGGGTCCTTCGGACGAGGATGTGGCGCCGAACGCCGCGCCGGCAGTGGGGCTCGCGCCGGTGCCGACGAAGCAGGGCGAGACGCTTGGCTTCGTGCTGTCGCGCAAGCGGGGCGCAATCCCGCAAGACGTCGAGGGTGGTTGTCCCGACGGGCTCAACGTGACCGAGTTCGACTACTACGGTGTCGACCGCCAAGCCTTCCGCGCCAAGATCGAAGAGGTTGGGATGCAGGCAGCGGAGGATCTGATGTTCCCCGCCGATGCGTGCCGCACTCCCGAGGCCCAGCCGGATCCGGGCTTCCGTACGTTCCACGGCTCGGCCGCGCTGATCGGGCTCGATCTCGACGAAACCGACTCCCGTAACGACGCCCCAGGGGGGTGCGCTCATGAGGACTTCGCGGGTCCGAACGGGGAGAAGGGTGTCGACAACCAGTTCTGGCGCCTCGTCGGTTGCATCCGCGGCTATCAGCCGGGCGGGCTCATCGATCGGAGCTATCAGAGCAATACGTACGTGAAGGAGGGATTCCCGACCCTGCTCGAGATCGCTGGTGTGGACGACCGGACGAACGACGATGAAGTCGAGGTTCGGCTCTTCTCGAGCCAGGACCCGGTTGATCTGAACATGGTGGGAGGCGTGACCTCGGGCACGAGCCTACGGGTCCATGACGACCCGCGGTACTGGAGCGAGGTCGCGCGGGGCCGGATCGTCGATGGGGTGCTCACGACCGAGCCGTTCGATCTGCGGCTGCGTTACAAGCAGCAGGTCATCGACGGGGAGACGTACTACCGCGATGCGCGTGTTCGTGCAGAGATCTTGGCGGATGGCGGCCTTCGGGGCGTTCTTGGCTACTACTGGGACACCGGGAACCTGTACTCGATCATGAACGATCACGAGATAGCGGAGCGGCGCCACACGGGCCGGAGTGCGGCCGATGCGCGCGGGTACATGTGCGCGGGCATGTACTACGCGTTGGCTCGCATTGCCGATGGACATCCCGATCCGGAGACGGGCCGGTGCACCTCGGTCTCGTCCGCGGTTGGCTTCGATGCCGTGCCGACATTCGTCATCCACCCGCACCCTGCCGCGCCTCGCCTCGCCCGGAGCTGTCGGGCCACTCCTCGTAAGGGGGGGCGGCCGGCTACCACGACGCCGGGTGCGAGTGCTGGGCTCGCGACGATGTCCTCTGTGGGTTCGCGACGACGTCGCCGTGCTCGCTCAGGAGATGGCGAGGGCTCTCTGTCCGCGGCCGCCACCAAACACGTCCATGTAGAACGCCGCGGCGTCTCCACCCTGGCGTTTCGCGCGGTCGAGCGCGAAGCCCGCGTTGCGCAGGAGTGCGGACGGGTCTCTTCCGTCCGACGGGAAGATCGCGGCTCCGATGCTGGCCGTGGTCACGATCTCCCGCTCGCCGACCAGCAGCGCCTCCGCGACCGACTCGAGCACGCGTTCGGTGATGCTCCCTATGTCCGCAGCCTCATCGACGTCCTCGAGGAGGATTCCGAAGTCGTCGCCGCCGAGCCGTGCCACGACGTCGTATGGACGGACCGCGTTCTCGAGCTGCTTCGCAACGTGCTGGAGAAGCGTGTCACCGCTGTCGCTTCCGTACGTGTCGTTGACCGCTTTGAATGAGTCGAGGTCGACGAGCAGCAGGCCACCCGGTTTTTGACTCCGCTCGCTTCGCGACAGCGCCTGTGACACGCGGTCGCGAAACACGGACCGATTCACGAGCCCGGTGAGGGGATCGTTTCGCGATAGAAACGCGAGCCGCGCCGCCGCGTCGACCCGCTCGATCGCATACTGGATCGAGCGTGTAAGGACCTCGCTCGAGCGGTGCTCGTCCTCGATCGCGTCTTCTGCTCCACACTCCAGCGCGGCCGTCGCGCGGGTTCGCTCGTCGCGGGAACACAATACGACGACCGGCAGCATGGGTGCCAGATCCTTCAGGTGAGTGAGCTCGCAGAAGGTCTCGTCTCCGGCCGCGCCGAGCGACAAGAGGACCGCGTCGAAGGACTCGTAGGAGATTTGCTCGACGCCGGCCGCGACGGTCGCCGCCTGGCTGACCTCGAAGCTCGCGCGTTCGGCATCGCGCAGCAGCCCTACGATTTGCGTGGCATCCGCCTCGCGATCCTCGATCAGCAAAACCTTGATCATGACGCTCCTGTGGTCCAGAGCCGCTCTCGCTACGGCCTGTGGGACAGATCGGCGGTCTGCCCAACTGGCTTGAGGAGGGGTTGGCTGCACATTTCCCACTTGTTGCAACTTTGCCCTTGCCGAAGGAGTCTCCTCGGAACGGTGTAACGAAGGTCCCGACGAGGAGGAGCGGCTGATGGCGAACAGAGAGGTCGTGCGATTTGGGCCGTTTGGTGGTTTCATCGCCAACGGGGTGAAGACGGGCGACGTGATCCACCTGTCGGGCCAGGTGAGCATGGACGGGCAGGGGCAGGTCGTGGGGGCGGGGGATGTCGTCGCCCAGTTCCGACAGGCCTACGCGAACATTGCGGAGGTGCTCGAGAAGTTCGGGGCCTCAATGGCTGACATCGTCGACGAAACGGTCTTCGTGACCGACGTTGCGGAAGTGATGGCGAACCTTGGCGGATACGGAAAGGTTCGCGCCGAGGCGTACGGTGGGGAGCCGCAGGTCACGCAGACCATGGTTCAGGTCGCGGCGTTGGCCGACCCCGCGCTGCTGTGCGAGATCAAGTGCGTCGCGCACATGTGACGAGGCGGGGCGTCGGGCGCATGTGACGAGACCGGGCGTCGCGCACATGTGACGAGGCGGGGCGTCGCCCGAGGTGCATGACGCGACAGCGAGGGCGCGCAGGCTCTCAGGCGGGCGAGCCGCGATCCGCTCTACGCGACTTCGTACCGCTTCGTTCCGGGCGCCCTGCGCTGCTCACGAGTCTTGTCGGATGACGAACGCAGGTGTGCCCTCGAAGTGCATCTGCGCCGAGATCGACGTGCACTCGCCGGTTTCGGGGTCGGGGTGACCGTCTGCGATCTTGGGAATCGCGTTGTAGATCCCCGCACACATGTAGCCGCGCGTCTCGGCGGCGATGCGTCCGGAATGGTACTCGCCGATCTTGTGGTCGTTGTTGACCGTGTAGAAGTTGTCGGCGTCCCAGTAGAAGCCCAGCACTCCCTTGAGACGTCCGTCGGGTAGTAGCTCGGCGCGCATCCGAGCATCGCGGTAGTAGAACTCGCCGTCGATGACCTGTTGTTTGAACCGGAGTCTGAGGTCGACGGGGTCGGTCGTGAGGATCCCGTTCTCGATGCGGCCTGGGGCGGGCTCGCTCCAATACTTGGGCTCCTCGTGAACAGGCATGCTCAAGTCGCGCAGTACCTCACCCGAGGAACCGAGCGTGACCGGATCGGCGCCGGAGTAGATCCGTACCTTCACGTCGTCGTCGTTCTTCGGGTCGTCGACGCCCTCCAACTCGATGAGCATCGGGTAGCCTTCCTTGATGAAGTTCCCGCCTTTGTAGAGTCGGTCGATCTGACCGTCGGGCTGATACGCCTTGGTACATCCAAGAAGGCGCCAGTGTTGGCTGTCGATGCCGCTCTCTCCGTTGGGCCCGCGGAAGTCGTCGTGCGCACACTTGCTGCCGTCGCCCTTCTTGGAGTCGACGCCGTCGAGGTCGAGCCCGGCCAGGATCACATCCCCGTCGAACGTCTCGAAGCCTGGGTCTTTCTGCGCAGTGGGGTTGGAGCATGCGTCGGGCGGGAAGAATTTTTCTTGTGCTTCCCTGTACCCGAGCTCTTTGACTCCGGCCTTGAAGGCTTCCATGTCGATCTCGAAGTGCTCGCTCTCGGGCAGGTTCATGCCACCCGGGCACTGGGCTGGTTCGACTTCGGGGAGCGCATCGTACCACTGCGAAATGACGAAGCCGAGTGTGCCGCTGTCTGCAGTCCCGGCAGCTACGGGCTTCGCCGGCTCGGCCACGGCGGCGGCCTCTGCCGCGATGGGCTCGGGAGCCGCCGGCGGGGCTGTGGCCGGCCCAGTCGGTGGCGTCGACTCGCACGCGAAAAGAAATGATGCCGCAGCTGCGATGGTGATCCGTCCGCTCCTGAGTGGGTTCATTCTTTGACCTCCAGCTGGACTCATAGCGCAAGTTCTACGGCCTCGTCGACGGCTGGGCGGGGGACGTTCGAGGGGCCGAGCGGACGGGCTCGCTTGACGTCCGGCCGCTCGACGTCTTGGAGGGACGCATGCTGCGATTCAATCACATGGAGATCACGGTCCCGCGGGGGCATCTCGACGCACACCGCGACGAGATTCGTGAGTTCTACGGCGAGCTCTTTGGCTTCGAGTCGCTCGATGTTCCGATCTTCGAGCAGCAGGCTCTGCTCTTGCGCACGGACGCGGACACGAGCCAGTTCCTGCTCGTCACCGAGCAGCGCAACCACCTCTCGAATCCTGGCTACGACCATCTGGGTTTCCTCTGCGAGTCGCGGACCGACGTCGACGTGTACCTCGAGCAGTGTAAGCAGCGTCAGGCCAACGACGATCGCATCCAGATCAAGGAGTACACCGATCTCGTCGTCGGCGGCGTGACGACGCACGCATTTTACGTGCGGTTCCTGCTGCCTCTGTGGTTCGACGTTCAGGTGCAGGAATACGCGGAGGGTTCGGAGCCTGCGCGCTGGTGGCGCTTTACGGACGTCTAGTCACCGCCGTCGACATAGCGTCAACGCCTTGCCGCCCTCGACGTTCGTCGCCGCGTCTCCTTGCGAAGATTGCCCATATTCCTGCGTCGCCGTTCCTTGCGACGAACGCCGATAGACGGCAAGGCGTTGACGCTATGTCGACGGCGGAGTGCCCTCGGCGTCATGCGCTTGGTGCACTCTTCCAGTTGCGTTCTGCGCGGTGGGGGCCGATGTCGCTCGAATTTTCCAGACCCCGCGCCTGGCACAGAGCGTGCAGCAGGGGAAAGCCATGAATGAATCCGTTGTCCCGCCGCCCGCTGTGCGTCGCGACTGGCGTCGCGCCTGGACCGCCCTCAGAGCCATCATCGACGACCCCGAGCGCACGGATCTCGCGTTCGAGATCATCGACGGGCTCGCCGGCGATTCGTTCGACCGGAGCCACCGGCGCTTCATCGCGGATCGGGCCGGCCAGCGCCTGCTGCGTGACCGACCGTCGCTGCTGGCGACCCTGTCGGATCGAAGTGCCTTGGGGGCGCTCCCCGAGGGGTCTTTCGGGCGTGCGTATCTGGAATGCATGGATCGCCGCGACCTGAGCCCGCAGGGACTGGTCGAGGCCGAGGTCACCGCGGCCGAGAACATGGACCGCCCGCCGACGGTCGATCCCGACCGGCAGTATGTCGGCGACCGGATGCGCGACATGCACGACCTGTGGCATGTGCTGACGGGCTACGGGATGGATGAGGCGGGCGAATCGGCGAATCTCGCCTTCAGCGTCGCGCAGATTCCGAACCTCGGGATGTTCCTGTTGCTGGGCGCGGCCGCCGTCGTGGGGCCCAAGGACGCAAAGTTCACGTGGCCTCGCTACCTGGTAGCGGCCTGGCGGCGCGGGCGAGCGACGCCCTTTTTGGGAACGGCTCCCTACGAAGAGCTGTTGGCGCGGCCCCTGGAGGAGGCCCGTCGGCATCTGGGGATCCCTCCGGTCGAGGAGGCTCACCCGACGGGCATCGCAGTGGCGGAGAAGACCGTCTTCGGCGAGGACGCCGTAGAGTGGCGCGGGCCAGCCGCGGCCGCTTGAACGAGAGCCGATTCGGGCGCTCAGGTCCCCTGGGCGCGACGTTCATGCAGCTGGTGCAGGACGTGCGTGTGTTTCTCACGCGAGAGGTCGTATCGCCGCAGGAATACGAGGCTGAGCGCGAACAACACGAAGGACGTTACGCCCTGGCCGAGCCCCAAGGCGATGACGGTACTCTGGGGTACATCGCCTGGCGGCATGTCGGGAACGATACCGGAGAAGTCGACGACCAAGCCCGCGAGAACGGGCCCCAGTCCGACGAACATTTTGTACGCGAGCGATTCGGCCCCGAAGATCACGCCCTCGCGGCGATGGCCCATCTCGAGTTCGTCGAGGTCGGTGATGTCGCCGAGCATCGATCCCGTCATGATCGTCGGTCCGGCCGCGAAGACGTGCGCGGTGAAACCGGTGAGGCCGATGTACATCGGTAGGTAGAGCACGCTGTCGGTGTCGGGCCACCAGCCCAGGACCTTCAATACGTAAGGTGTGATGAAGGACACGAGGTAGCCGACGCTTCCGAGGAGGTAGATGGTCCGCTTCTCCAGTTGCGCGCCCAGGCGTCGCCAGAGATCGAAACCCATGTACAGGCCTGTGAACATGCCGACACCCCATAGGAACAAGATGTCGGTGGAGACGCCCCAGAAGTACGTCGTCATGTAGAGCCCGAGCGCGTCGGAAACGCCGAACGCGGTGTACTGCAGCAGTACCCCGAGCGTCAGCGCCCGGAACGACGGGTAGCGAAGCGCTTCCCGAACATCCCGAAGCGGTGCGGCCATTGCCGCCCTCCAGGATTGCGAGCCGGTAGCCTGTGCGAGGCTCGGGATTTCGTCCCGCGTCTTCCACGCGCTCAGCCACAGAAGCGTAGCCGTGACGACGCCGCAGAGGACCGCGAACGGTGGATACCCCGCCGGATTGAGCTGCCCGTTTGGGTACTGCTCGGTTGGGCTGAGGAAGTAGAGCAGGAGTAGGGCGCCGGTCGCCGAGCGCCCGATGTTGGATACGTACGATCGAAACGTCGTGAGCCGGGTGCGCTCGATGTAGTCGTGCGTGAGCTCAGCTCCGAGCGCGAGGTAGGGCACGGTGTAGAACGTCGCGAGCAGGCGTTGGATCAGAAGCCACGCGATGAGCCACTCGAGCAGCCCGGTTGCGTCGAGGCCACGAGGAGGCACCCAGACCAGGTAGAAGACGATCCCGAGGGGGATCGAACATGCGAGGAGGTAGGGATGCCGGCGCCCGAGTCGGCCTCGGGTGCGATCGGAGATCGCACCGGCGATGGGGTCGGTGACCGCATCGAAGATCGAGGCCAGGAGGATCGCGAGCCCGATGCTCGCCGCGGGCACGCCAAGCACCTGATTGTAGTAGAAGACAAGGAACGTTCCGGCCGAGAGTCCCATCCCGCCGGGGAGGGCGCCTAGGGAGTACCACCACAGCAGCGACCGTGAGAGCGGTTCGGCGGAATTCGACGGTTCCGTCCCTTCGTTCGCAGGCACGGCCATGAGATTCGCACACCGTGCGGCCGGATGCTCGGGCCTCTATGCGAGGATCTCATTGATCGGCTGGCTCACCTGCATGGAGCGCGTGCCCCACTCGCTCACGGCGAGGCCCATGACCTGTTGCATGGTGAGCCCGATGCGCGTTACCGGTTCGCCGTTGCCGACGACGTGTATGCCAGGCTGTACGGTGCCGCCGGCCCGGCCGGCGACCATCGCCGGGAGTCCGGCCACATCGTGGGATTTCGCGAAGGAGCTTTCCGAGTGGGCCAGGACCAGACAGTTGTCGAGAAGCGAGCCGGCCCCTTCTGGTGTCGTCGCGAGCGCCCGGACGAACCCACTCCACGCATCCATCGAGGCCATCGCGAAGTTCGTCGCCTCCGGCTGGTATCCCAGGTCGGGATCGACGATCTCGTCATGTGTGAGCTGGTGGTGCGAGGTGCTCGCGCCGGGGAGCCGCAGCGCGGAAAGCCCCCACGAGAACAGCATGTTGAAGACCCGTGTCTGGTCGCAGAGCAGCGCGAAGACGAGGAGGTCCGTCAACATTTGGTGGGTTCCTGCCGTCTGTGGCAAGTCCGTTCCGAGATCCTCCGCTCCGGGCTCCGACGGGCGTACGCAAGCTTCCAGGTCCGGCGGACTCAGCGAAAGCTCGATCTGCTGCTCGAGCTGGCGGAGCGACGTGAAGTACTGATCGAGCCGTTGCTTGTCGTGGCTTCCGAGGAGCTTTTCGAGACGAAGTGCATCGTCGTGCACGGCAGACAGGGCGCTCTGTCGCAGCAAAGTGCGCGGGTCGGGCGCCTGCTGGTTGTCGCCGGGGTCGACGAAGCCGCTCCCAAAGATCCGCGAGTACATTTCGAGCGGCGAAACCGTACTCGTGTTGGTGCTCGTCGCGCCTTCTCGGCTGTAGCTCTGCGTGGGGCGGCCCGTGGCCGCCATCTCGAGAGATCGGAAGCGGGTTGCCCCGCCAACCTCTCGGGAAATCAGAACGTCGAGTGTGGGGCCGAGGAACTGCCCGTCCTGCTCCGGCACGATGCCGGTGAGCATGGAGCCGACCCCCGTCGAGTGCGGCCAGTTCGCGCGTCCGTCGAGGATGGTGTTGAAGCCGCTCAAGATGCTGATCTCGCTCTTGAGCTCACCGAGCGTCTCGAGTTCCGGCGGGAGGTCGTAGTCGGCGCCCTCGATGGTCGGCACCCAGCGGTCGGGGTTCATGCCGCATCCCCAGAACCAAGTCCCGAACCGAATGGGCAAGGGCGCCCCCTGCGCGAGCGCCGTTCCGTTGTCGTTCAAGAAGTAGTCGAACAGCGGCAGCCCGACCGAAATCGCGGCGCCGCCGACCATC